>CAKZLA010000192.1 GCA_937124525.1 uncultured Desulfobacterium sp. | reverse complement strand
ATTATTGGAGGGTCTTTCGGGCGTCACCGCAACACCGGCTACTTGGGGGGGCATGTCGTCCGATTACGAACTTGTATACAGATAATGCCATGGCCTTGGAAATACCATGGTGACATGGGAACAGACTTCACATGGAACAGGTGTCCCGCCGGCAAACAGACGGCCCCTTCCCCCTGTGGTCCCAGGCAGGTGTCATGGTCGGGGGAATAAACAAGGAAATCATCGGCAGCAATGCTCAAAGAATGTTCTCCAAAGCTTTTAAACAAATCTACGTTTGCCCGGCAATGTCCCTGCCTTGTCATGATATTAAAATCCTGAATTCCCCCGTCCACCAATACGGCATGGGTCTTTAAATCTCCGGAAAAGACGGCCATATCATATGGTTTCCGCAAGTGGGCCGTGCAGCCATTTCCATGGAAAAGATCCATTCCGTTCCCCTTGAGCAAAACAAGAATGCGATCATACCCTGAAAAATCAGAAAACGGCCCGTTGCTGTCCACGGGCGCGCTGCTCAGGCGCCAGTTAAAGGTCATCCCTCCCTCTGCCTGCCCGATCTTCAGCTCGGTGGTCATTCCCTGGCCATTTCGCCAGGGAATTTTTTTAAAATCCTTCGGTGAAAGAATCGTATAGTCAAGTGCCATCCAACGATCCCTTATCCGTTCAACGGTTTTTAAAAAAAACCGTTTGTCCCTTTTTAATAACGGTCTCAACGGTGTTAACGCCCACATGATAAGGAATAAACCGATAGGAGGGAAATTCCAGAATCACCAGATCCCCCTGTTTTCCTGCATCAATACTTCCAATGGTTTGGGCACGGTCAATGGCGGCAGCCCCATTTATGGTCAGGGCTGTGATGGCCTCCTCTGGACTCAAATTCATGTACAATGTGGCAAGGGCCGTAATAAGAGGAATGGATTCGGAAAAACAGCTGCCGGGATTAAAATCCGTTGCCAGGGCCACGGCACATCCCTTATCAATCATGTATCTTCCCCGGGCATAGTCTTCCTTTAAACTGAATGCCGTGCCCGGCAGCAAGGTTGTCACCACCCCGGCCCGGACCATATCCTCTATGCCCTGATCCGATGCCTGGAGAAGGTGATCTGCGGAAACGGCCCCCAGCTCTGCTGCAAGTTCGGACCCGCCAAACTGCACAATCTCGTCGGCATGGAGTTTGAGCTTGAACCCAAGCTCTTTGGCCCTTAAAAGCAATTTCCGGGATTGTTCCACGGAAAAAACATTTTTTTCACAAAAAATATCACAAAACTCCGCCAATTGCTGTTGTGCAATTTCAGGAAGCATGTCCATGACAAGATCAATAAAATCATCCGATCTTCCCTTGAACTCAGGAGGGGTGGCATGGGCACCCAAAAAGGTGGAGACAATGTCCATGGGATGGGTTTCACCAAGGGCTTTCATCACTTGAAGCTGCTTTAATTCCGTGTCCAGATCCAGGCCATACCCGCTTTTTCCCTCAACTGTGGTGACCCCAAAGGAGAGCATGGAATCAAGGCGTTTTTGCCCCACGGCCATGAGCTCCTCCCGGGAAGCGTTTCGGGTGGCATTGACAGAGTTGGCAATGCCTCCCCCCCGGTTCATGATATCCATGTAGCTGTCCCCGCGAAGACGCCAGGCAAATTCATCGGGACGGTATCCCCCAAACACAAAATGGGTATGAGAATCCACAAAACCCGGCAAAACAGCCTTTCCTGCGGCATCAATCACCTCAAACCCCTGGGTATCAAACCCATTTAACAGCTCGGATGAGTTGCCCACAGCTTTAATATTACCCGCTTCAATAATCACGGCACCATTTTCAACAATGGCAAGGTCGGACATTTCCTGCCCCTGTTTTGCCTTAAACCCACTGCAGGTGACCACCTGGGAAGCATTTTTTACGATCAGATTTCCATTCATGTTTTTTCTCCTGACCTTATTTTTTATATTTATTGTCCACCAGATCTGCAATCATCTTTTCATCGGTGAGATAGGGAATGGTGATGTGGGCCTCCCCCTTGCACATGTCATTGAACTCCACACAGGTTTCCATGGAGTGTTCGTTCCGGGCCCAGGAGCGCCTGGCCACCCCGCCCATGACATCCCAGAGCATGGCCCGACGGATGATGTCATCCACCCGGGAACTGCCGTCCAGCACCAGACCGAATCCGCCGTTGATGGCTTTACCGATGCCCACACCGCCGCCGTTGTGCAGGGCCACAAGGCTCATACCCCGGGCACAGTTCCCGGCAAAGCATTGAATGGCCATGTCAGCCATGATGTTGCTGCCATCTTTGATGTTGGCCGTTTCCCGGAAAGGAGAATCCGTGCCGCCAGTGTCATGGTGGTCTCTTCCCAACATCACAGGACCAATTTCGCCCTTTCGAACCATGTCATTGAATTTCAAGGCAATGGTCACCCGGCCCATGGCATCCTGATAGAGAATCCGGGCCTGGGTGCCCACCACCAGTTTGTTCTTTTGTGCATCCCTGATCCAGATATAATTGTCCCTGTCCTGGGATCGTCTGTCTGGATCAATGCAGGCCATGGCTGCCTGGTCGGTTTTTAAAAGATCAGATTCTTTACCGGAAAGGCACACCCACCGGAAAGGCCCATACCCATAATCAAACATCAACGGCCCCATGATATCTTCCACATAGGAGGGAAAGATAAATCCGTCCAGGGTGTTTTCTCCGTTTTTACAGATCTCGGTGACCCCGGCATCAAAAACAGCCCGCATGAATGCATTACCATAATCAAAGAAATAGGTTCCCCTGTCCACAAGGGTTTTAATGAGATTATAGTGATGCACCAGGGAGACATCCACCTTTTTTGTAAAGCCATCGGGATCATTTTTAAGCATGTCAGTGCGCTGCTCAAAGGTCAGCCCCTGGGGGCAATATCCACCGCCATGGGCCACATGGCAGGAGGTTTGATCGGACAAAAGTTCAATGGGAATGTTGTTGTTAACAGCATACTCCAGAAGATCCACCACATTGCCATGAAAGGCAATGGCCACGGCCTTCTTTTCTGCCACTGCTTTTTTTGCCGCCGCAAAGGTCTCTACCGCATCCCGGGTGATCTGGCTCACCCAGCCCTGATCAAATCGGGTCTGTATGCGGGAGAGATCCACCTCGGCGATGATACCCACCCCGTTGGCAATCTCAATGGCCTTGCCCTGGGCACCGCTCATCCCCCCAAGGCCGGAGGTGACAAAAAGTTTCCCGGTGAGATCCCCATCTTCAGCCACCCCAAGCTCCATGCGGGCCGCATTTAAAAGGGTACCATAGGTGCCGTGGACAATGCCCTGGGGTCCGATGTACATCCAGCCCCCCGCCGTCATCTGTCCATAGTTCGCCACCCCCAGGGACATGGCCCGCTCCCAGTTTTCCTGGTCGTCAAAAAGCCCGATCATCATGGCATTGGTGATGATGGCCCGGGGAGATGTGGGAGATGATTTAAAAAGCCCCAATGGATGACCCGATTCCACCACCAGGGTCTGATCCTGGGTGACATTTTCAAGATATTTCTTAATCATGCGGTATTGCATCCAATTCTGGCACACCTGGCCGGTTTCACCATAGGTTACCAGTTCATAAGGGTACAATGCGATTTCAAAGTCCAGATTGTTTTCGATCATCACCTGGAAGGCCTGCCCTTCCACACATTTTCCTTTGTATTCATCAATGGGCTTTCCAGAAATACGACCCACCGGTCTAAAACGATATCCATAGATACGCCCATAGGTTAGCAATTCATCCAGGAACTCCGGGCCCAAGGTATTGTGCCAGGCTTCGGGCAGATATCGCAGGGCATTTTTCAAGGCCAGGGCAATTTCTCCCTTGTTGAGATGCAGGGGTCTTTTAGGGGCTCTTCTGATGCCTTCTTCAAAATCTGGCATATCTGGAAGCGTTGTAAAAATGTCATCCATCTTAATGGTCATTGCATTGGATACATCCATATTTTTCATCATGATTTTGTTCCTTTTTTAAAATGTCGGGATAACCCCATGCAGGTTTTATCCTGTGCATCTGTTTTTTCTACTTCCATGAGTTTAAAACCATTTTTTTGTAATATTTTTAAAAGGACCGAATGGGTGATATCTGTTCTTATGGTTGCAAGAACCACGTCCTTTTTTTCCACTTCGTTGCACATTTTATCCAGCAGAGCCTGGATAAGGGGAATGGAAAACCGGGCGTTGTCAAAAATCAGGGACAATTCATAACCTCTTCCCAAGGGGTCAAGGCTGGCCACACAGGCACTGACAACCTCACCCCGGTGAACCGCCATAAAAACAAGGGGGACTCCCGGCCCGGAAATCGTCCGACAGGTATCGCTCATCCAACTGACATCCCGGGGCAGGGTATGGGGATTTTCAGCAATCCAATTGAGCACCAAGGCCATGAAAGAGTCATGCAGCGTTTCTGTGTAAGGGACAATGTCAATCTCTGCCAAAAATTGATTGAACAAAAGCCTTTGTTCAACAACCGCCACCAGATTCATCCGGGCCATGTCCTCTTCCAGCTCTTCTAAAAGCCCTATGACCCTGGAACGCTGTCCTCCGGGGGTGAGCAGATCATCCATACTTTCCTGGAGTGCGGCCCACACTGGTTTGATCTCCTTTAATTTTTCTCTCCCCCGGGGGGTAAAGGTAACGGTCTTCAACCGTTTATCCTCACGCACCTGGAATATCTCAACAACCCCCTTTTTTTTCAGGGAAGTCACCATCTGACTTGCCCCGGAATGGGTTATTTCCAGCTGCTTTGCAATGCTTGAGATGGTCACATCCTCTCTTGTGTCCAGCAGATAAAAAATCGGAAACCAGCTGGGTTCAAAACTAATGCCAGCCCCTTGATAAATCCTGGCCAGATCAGACAAGAAGTAATCACTCAATCGTTTTAACCGACTCCCCAGAAACAATATCCCCGCATTTTTATAGATAGACATATTAGTCCTTTCATTAGCTCTTAACTAAATTCATTATATATCAAACAAAAATGGGTTTCAGTCAAGTTTTTTCTATCTACTCCATGGATAAATTTTTGGGATTGGTCACAACATAGGCCAATCTGGGGAAGGCTCAGCCTTGGCTTATAGAGGTTATTTCGAAAAATTTCCGGCCAGCATAAATTTGGCTTAATACCCTCCATGAGGCAAGCCAATGATCCCATTGGCCCACCAATTATGATGACTGGCCGATGTTATGAGCAATCCCACTATGACGTTGCCATTTTGAATTTTTACGAGCCATCAAATATGGAAAAATCATCGGACACATCAAACATCCCTTCATCATTAACAGGATACCGAACAAGCAAAAACCCAAAACAGTCTACATTATCACTATTAATTACAAAAACGAAATTTAAAATACTCATAAACACTTTTTTGTATGTAATCAAAGTTAAACAATGAGAATTCCAATTTTACGTCCGATTTTCATCACCATAAAAGCCTGTTATTTCAAGCTTATAAAAATAAAATCAAAATTAAAAGCCGCCATGGCATTCATTATGCTTTTAGAGAATTACGAAAACAAAACGCGAAGAACAAAAGGAATCAACTCTTTAACCGACAACACACGTAGATGCCTTTTGTTCAACACAACCTTGGCAACCAATAAAACGTTAACCGGATAGACATCACAAGGAGAGGAACACAGATGAAAAAAATTGAGGCAATCATAAAGCCCTTTAAACTCGATGAAGTCAAAGAAGCATTGAACAGCCTGGGCGTAACCGGCATGACCCTTTCCGAGGTCAAGGGATTTGGAAGGCAGAAAGGCCATAAGGAAATTTACCGGGGCGCAGAATACCAAGTGGATTTTGTTCCCAAAATCAAACTCACCATCGTTACCGCATCGGACATGGTGGACAAGATAGTTGACACCATCATGGAAAAAGCCGGTACCGGAAAAATCGGAGACGGCAAGCTGTTTATCCTTCCGGTGGATGATGCCATCCGTATCAGAACCGGTGAAAAGGGAGACTCTGCCATCTGATTTTCCATGAGCCGTCAGGCATCTATGATGAACTGGCCTGGTATAACAAAAACTGGCATTCCACCCAGAACCCAGAACCCAGAACCCAGAACCCAGAACCCAGAACCCAGAACCCAGAACCAAATATCCACCACCATTATTTTTTTAAACATAAAATAAAGCCCCATTGCACAATATTTTTAACAAGGAGAACCGGAACATGAAAACCAAAGCCCAGTCCCCCTCAACCCCAGGAATTAAGACGCTTTTTTTCTTTATTAGTCTTTGCCTGTGTATCCTATGGTCTGCCTCATCTGTGCCCATGGCCGTTGCCGATGACAGTGCCACCCTGAACAAGGCCGTATCCAGCTATCCGACCTCCCTGTTCCAGGGAAAAACCCAGGCGGAAATCCGTAAAGAACTACCCGTTTCCGGTGCCTACCGGGATGAGACCACCCCCATTGAAGAGGACGTGGAAATAACCATTAACGGTGCCCCGGTCAAAACTTCCATCGTACGTTACCTCACGGACATGGAAATTTTCCAGTACCGGGGAGATGTGCTCTGGACCTGCATAGCGGCCTTTCTCGTCTTTTTAATGCAGGCGGGCTTTGCCATGGTGGAATCAGGATTTACCCGGGCCAAGAATGCCGTTAACATCATGATGAAAAACATCATGGACTTCTGCATCGGCACCATTGCCTTTCTGGCCGTGGGCTTCCACATCATGTTTGCAGGACCTGATGAGTCTTTGTTTTTTCTTGGCAGCACCGGTGCCACCCAGTGGGGATTTGCCTTCTGGCTGTTCCAGTGTGTATTTGCCGCCACCACCGCCACCATCGTCTCCGGCGGAGTTGCCGAACGGACCAAATTCACCGGTTATCTTGCCTACAGCGTCGTTATCTGTGCCTTTATATACCCCACCTTCGGCGGCTGGGCCTGGGGCAGTCTTCTGGATGGGGACGGATGGCTGGAAAGCGTTTTGGGAGTTGGCTTCTATGATTTTGCCGGTTCCACCGTGGTTCACTCCATTGGCGGATGGCTGGCCCTGGCAGGTGCCATTGTCATTGGTCCCAGAATTGGAAAATTTGATGCCAATGGCAAACCCCGTGCCATTCCCGGGCATAATCTTCCCTTTGCCGTTATCGGCGGTTTTTTGCTGTGGCTTGGATGGTTTGGATTCAACCCGGGAAGTACCACAACCTTTGATGGCAATCTTGCCCGCATTGCCGTCATGACCAACATTGCAGGTGCCACCGGCGGTATTGGTGCCATGGCAGCGGTGTGGATGGCTTTTAAAAAACCCGATGTGGGCATGACCGTCAATGGATTCCTGGCTGGCATGGTCGCCATTTGTACAGCAGTTGATGTGGTGAATGTCTGGGGTGCAATGATCATCGGCGTCGTTGCCGGCGTTCTGGTTGTATACAGCGTCCTTTTCATCGAGCGTGTTTTAAAAATTGATGATCCCGTTGGCTGCATCAGTGTCCATGGTGTCTGTGGTGCCTGGGGAACCCTTGCCTATGCCTTCTTTGGAGTGGAACAGTTCTCCACCACGGTTCTCATGGCCCAGCTCATCGGCATTGGCATGGGCTTTGTCTGGGCCTTTGGCACCGGTTTTCTCCTCTTTCTTGCCATCAAGCACACCATAGGCCTCAGAGCCACCCAGGAAGAGGAAGTCACCGGACTTGATATCACAGAACACGGTAACGAAGCTTATTGCGGATTTCCCATAGATAACCACGCATAAACATCAGAGTAAAAAGAGACGGTGATGCCCCATGGCAAGTATCCAGGGTTTAAACAAAACAGACCCGCCATGGGCATCATCGTCCTCCCCCGGAAACCATCAAAACAGACTGGGTTCCCCCTTGGCCCACCAGGGTGGGATCAGGCCCATTTTAAATAATATAGGTGGCAGAAAACCTCTGCCACAACGAAAGTTAAAACTCTCATGATTCCAGTATTTTGGATGAAATTTCATACAAATATTGTTCAAAATTCAAAATCATGAATGCAATTCTTAGGTTCAACGGCTTTTGCCCTTGCAAAGGAAAAAGATATGTGCGCCATCGCAGGCCTATTATTCAAACATAATGTGAAAAGAAATTTTGCCATGACCACAGGACAGGCCTTGACAGAGATTCTGGATGCCACCCTGCACCGGGGACCGGATTCCGCGGGCTGGGCCCTTTATCGTGAGCCCCTGAAAGACCTCTATCGCATGCGATTTCTCCTGCCGGAATCACCGGGGGCACCCCATGGCATGAAAAAAAATGAGCGCCTGGAAGGGGCAAGTGAAAACAGCTCCACGGCCTATGAAATCAAAACCATCCGCCAGGAGCTTGAAGCCCTTGACGTCACCATTGTAAAAGAGTGGGTGGAGGGATGCACCCTTGCCATCCATGCCGCCTATGACGGAGATATCCTTACCTTGACCCGGTCCATTGAAAAAAAATTAACCCCTATTTCCATGGGCTCCCGCCTGGACATTTTAAAAGATGTGG
Organism: uncultured Desulfobacterium sp.; assembly: GCA_937124525.1. Next base: position 10,425 of record CAKZLA010000192.1, on the reverse strand, counting down.
GGGTTCCCCGGGATCTTGATAAAAAATACGATATCTCAAGTTTTAACGGCAGCCACGGCGTTGCCCACATCCGTCTGGCCACGGAATCCGGTGTTCATCCTGATACAGCCCACCCCTTCTGGGCCTGCGGATTTGCAGACATTGCCACGGTGCACAACGGCCAGATCACCAACTACTGGATCATGCGCCGTCGCCTGGAACGAAAGGGAATGACCTTTCAGACGGAAAATGACACCGAACTCATCGCCGTCTATCTGGCCTATCACATGAGTCAGAAGGCAAGCCTTGAAAATGCGTTAAAAGCCTCTCTGGATGATCTTGACGGCACCTTTTCCTATCTGGTGGCCACAAAGGATGCCATTGGCTATGCCAAAGATAAACTGGCGGCAAAACCCATGGTGAAATACGAAAACGATGAGATGATTGCCATCTCCTCCGAAGAGGTGGGGCTCAATCGTCTCTTTCCGGGCCAAGCCCTGGAAACCAGTGAGCCCGCCCCCTTCACCTATGGATTATGGACAAGGAATAATTAAAAAAAGTGGGAACCACACCCAAACAAATCAAGAAACAGATCTCAGATACCATGAAGGAGAAATATCATGGCAACCATTGATTTATCCACCCTGCCCATGCGCACCGCCAATGAAGTCATCAGGGGATATGGGGCCACCCACCAGGATATAGACGTCCTCAACCCCGATGCAAAACATTACATTGCCGTGGGACTGACCAATCCGGTCAAGGTCTCCATACAGGGATCTGCCGGTTATTTCTGTGGCGGACTCAGCGACGGTCCCCACATTAACGTTAAAAACAATGTGAGCTGGGGCGTGGGTGACAACATGCTGTCAGGGTCCATCATCGTGGGAGGCAATGCCGGTGCCATTGCCGGAGAAGCCCTCCGGGGCGGAGAGATCGTCATCCGGGGAAACATGGGCTCCCGGGCGGGCCAGGTGATGAAAAAAGGCACCTTGTGCTGCGGTGGAAACTCCAGTTTCATGGCGGGCTACATGATGTATGGCGGTCGCATGATCATTGTTGGCAACTCTGGAGAAAAGGTGGGAGAAAATATGGCAGGCGGTGAAATCTATGTGGGGGGGGAGATTGAATCATTGGGCAGTGATACCATGATTACCTCTCCCACCCCCGAAGAAACCGCATCGGTTATGACCTTTCTGGCAAAGTATGACATTCCCTTTTCCGGCAAATTTACCAAGGTAGTCTGTGCGGGCAAGGATCTTTCCTGCGGAACACCTGAACCCACATTAAAGCCCACTGCCTTTACCCAGTTTTCCGGAGATAACACGGCTTTCTGGAATGCAAAGGTGCTGGACGATATAAAGGTAAAAAGTCACATCGGTCGCTACCGGATCAGGGGCTATGGCACCTCCCGCCATGTCCCCCACTTTAATGACATCGCCTTTAAAGAAGATATAGACATTAACCCTGTAAATTCAACCCCCCCCATTGACATGAGAACCTTTATCGGAGATCGCAGCCAGGGAAAAGCATTGGATTTAAGCATGCCGGTGGTCATTGCCCCCATGAGTCTCGGTGCGGTGAGTCCCCGGGTAAAAACCGCCCTTGGTATTGCCTCTCGCCTGTCAGGCATCTGCGAAAACACAGGGGAAGGCGGCATGTACTCTGTGGAACGGGCCGAAGCAAGGCAACTCATAGCCCAATGTCTTTCCGGACGACTGGGGTGGAACATCCACGACATGAAACGCGCCGATGCCCTGGAACTCTACATCTCCCAGGGGGCAAAACCAGGCCTGGGGGGCCAGCTCATGGCGGCCAAACTGACAAAGGAGATTGCCGACATGCGGGGCATCCCGGCGGGTATGGATCTTCGGTCCCCCTCCCGCCACCCAGATGTTCTGGGGGGGGATGATCTGATCATGAAAGTCATGGAATTAAAAGAAGCTGTGGGATGGCGTTTGCCCGTGAGTTTAAAATTGGGGGGGGGACGCACCCGGGATGATGTTAAAATTGCCTACAAGGATGGGCTTGATTTTGTGGAACTGGACGGTCTCCAGGGGGGCACCGGGGCCGGGGGCAGTGAGGTCATTGAATATGTGGGCATTCCCACCATCTCAGCCTTGATGGAAGCCATGGACGGTCTGGATGAAATTGATGCTTCAGGGGAACTTCCCATTGTTCTCATGGGGGGAATTCAAAGCGGTGTGGATGCGGCCAAGGCCATTGCTCTTGGTGCCACCGCAGTGGGCCTTGGTACCCCCATGCTCATTGCCGCAGGCTGCACCGGCTGCATGCAGTGCAGTTCCGGCTCCTGCCCCCTGGGGCTGGCCACCCAGACCCCGGAATATGTCAATCGGTTTGATGTGGAGAAGCAGGCCTTGAACATGCACACCTATCTGGAATCCTTTCGGTGTCAGCTGGCCAGCATCACTGCCTCATTGGGCTACACCAATGTCCACGACCTTTCCCGGAAGGATCTGGTGGCCCTGACCCCGGAAGCTGCAGCTCTCACCCGGCTTCCCTATGCGCCGGAATATATCCGTGATACCCCCGGCACGGGCAAAGGCAAAGAAACAGGCTCGGCAACCTACCCCCGGCAATCCCGTGACATAATTAAAAAAATGAGCCGCACATCAGCCACAAAGACAAGTACCCAGCAGGAAATCATGGATCTTGCCCTGGAAGGACGGCCCAACCCCTTTCCCGGTCATCGTGTGGCCCACCTGGATGATGTGGTCTTTCTTTCTGCTGCCCTCACCCGACTGGTCATTGATCCATACCGGGAGGATTGCAACACGAAAACCCGCATCACCCGGGCCATTGAAATTGGACCGATGAATCCTGAAGTCCCCCGGGTGGACCTGGAACAGCCCTTTTTATTCACCGGTTTTGACACGGCTCCGGACCCTGTAAAACGGGCACTGGCCCGGGCCATTTCACACTGCGGATGTGGGTATATGGGTCAACGTCCCCTGTGCAAGGAAACAGACTTGGATGCAACCCATGCCCCGTCATCAACACCCGATAAAAATCCATCCCCATGGTTCCAGCTGATAAACCCCGGGGATACACCTTCCCCCACGGCAGATGCCCTGGTGTATGTCATTGACAAAACAAATCTGGACCGCATGGAGAGTCTGAAGTACACCCCATTGCGTCCCGGACAGCTGGTGGGAGTGTGTGTGGACAGCAAAACCCTTCCCCGGGGCCTTTGCCATGCACTGGAGAATCAATTTGATCTCCTCCTTCTGGACAGCAGTACCGGCATGACAGGGACCTGGGCGGAACTCGACGGCAATTTTGATCTCACCGTCATCCGGGACACGATCCTGCGCCTTCGGTCTAAAAACATGGAAGAAGAGATCTGCCTCATGAACTTTGGGGGACTGAGATCCGGCACCGATGTGGCCAAGGCCTTGGCATTGAACTGTAATGCCTCGGTGTTTGGAACCGCCATGGCCATTGCCATGGGAGGACAGATCACTGGCAATACCATTGAATTTTCCCCATTACTATCATCCGGGGCCGACACAGGGAGAGACCCGGAAAACAGTGAGCAAGCCCTGTACCAAGCCGCCGTTAACTGGATAAAAGGAACCTCCCAGGAGGCTGCCATCATTGCAAGATGTGCCGGCAAAACCAATATACATAACCTGGAGCCAGAGGATATAAGGTCCATCTCCATTGCCACCTCAGAAGCCCTGGGCATCCCTCTGACATCAGGGGCGGCAAAACGAGAACGGTTTTAGTCAAGGATTTTTATATATAAAAAAAAAGGAAGCCACCATGACCACCATAGCAATGCGTAAAAAAAATCTGGAATTCAACATCGACAAAAAAAAAATGGTTCTTGAGTCATTAAAAGAGCAAAACATTGAATTTCTCCTGGCTCAGTTTGTGGATATCCACGGGGCTCCACGGGTCAAACAGGTTCCGCTGAACGCCTTTGAGGATATTGTGGAAAAGGGAGCAGGATTTGCAGGGGCCGCCGTGTGGGGTATGGGCATGGGACCCGAAGACCATGATCTCATGGCCAGAACCGATCTGGATACCTTTGTGAAGTTGCCCTGGCAGCCCAATGTGGCCATGGCCAGCAGTGATCTTTATGTGGATGATGCCCCTTGGCCCTACTGCCCCCGGAACAACCTCAAACGCATGTTAAAAGAGATGGCTGCAGAAGGATATAGCCTTAACGGCGGGTTTGAACCGGAACATTTCCTGGTCACCAAGACAGACGACGGCGGAATTAAACCCTGGGACCCCCTGGCCATTGATACTCAGCCCAAGCCCTGCTACGATTTCAAGGGCATGTCCCAGAGCATGGATTACCTGCAGGATCTCATGCGATATGGAAATGAAATGGGGTTTGGGGTGTACCAGAGTGACCACGAAGATGCCAATGGACAGTACGAGGTCAACTTTGACTGGACCAATGCCGTTCATACCTCGGACCGGTTGGTTCATTTCCGCATGATGGCAGGTCAGGTGGCCCAGAAATATGGCGCCATTGCAACCTTCATGGCCAAACCCTTTGAAAACCTCAGTGGCTCGGGTGCCCATCTCCATTTCCACATTGCCAATGCCATCACCGGGGAGAATAGCTTCCCCCTGAAACCCGGTGAAGAGGACTGGAAGGGCCTTGGCATCTCTAAAACCGCCATCCACTATATTGGAGGGTTGCTCAAACATGTCCGGGCCATAACAGCCATTGCCTCCCCCAACATCAACTGTTACCGCCGTATTCAGAGTGGGGAATTTGTGTATTCATCTAATTCAGGCTACACTTGGACCCCCTCCTTTGCTTCCTATGGCGACAACAACAGAACCCAGCTGTTCCGGTGTCCGGCCTCCAACCGCATGGAGGACAGATCCCCTTCTGGCATGGTCAACCCCTATCTGCTCATGGCGGTGAACATCGCCGCCGGTCTGGATGGCATCAAAAATGAAATTGACCCCGGTGATGCCATTGTGGGAAAAAATATCTGGAACCTTTCCATCCAAGAACGAAGGGATTTGGGGATGATCCTGCTGCCCCAGAACCTGATGGAAGCTGTGGAAGCCCTGGAAGGAGATGATGTTATACAAAAGGGTTTGGGTCCCATTGCCGGGGAGTATATTAAGCTTAAAAAAGCCGAATGGGGGGAATTCATGCGCCATGTGACCCCTTGGGAGGTGGATCGCTCGTTGACATTGCTGTAAACTTCCCCTGACAACCGCATCGCCGCTCCCCCTGGCGGTGCGGATAATTTTTCATTTCTATCCCCTCCTGTCTCCCTCGCACTTAAATGCAAACACGCAAATAAGCCCACTCACAAAGTGCATATATTGTATTAAAATTTCTGGATATTTGCTATAAACATGGTAGATTGGCCTGCCACAACGAAGATTAAAACTCTAATTATTACAGTTTTTTGGACGGAGTTTCATATAAACTTCCACGGGCAGACCGTATTGAGAATCTGGCATGCCCACAACGAAGCATGAAAGAATATTAGGTATACCTACCTTTCATATAAAACATATATGGCAGTAAACACCTACCACAATGGAAAATAAAAATTCATTAATTCCAGTATGTTGGTGAGACTTTCATATAAAATTATTTTTACGTTTAAGGCATCTACAGATTGTTAACAAGTGGACCAGGGTGCACTAAAACCCATTGATGGTTTCCCCATTAGAATAAAAGGAAATTAAAGCCCATGACCTCGTCGTCGAACTCAAACAAACCCGCCCCATGGAATCAAGTTGCCCTGATAACAGGTGCCAGCCGGGGCATAGGCCGCCAGGTTGCATTGGATCTCGCAGCAACGGGCCGATATGTATTTATCAACTATATTAAGAATGAAACCGCAGCCACAAAAACGCTTTCCGCCATTGAAAATGCCGGAGGAAGTGGGGAAATTATCTGTTTTGATGTGGCAAACCAGGACCAGGCAGAAGAAGGAGTAAAAACCATTCTAAAGAAACATCAACAAATCGAAATTCTGGTGAACAATGCCGGAATTGCCGATGATGCGCTTATGGTACGAATGAAACGGGAGAAATGGCAGCGAGTACTGGATACAAACCTCACGGGATTTTATAATGTCACCCGTCTTGTGGTAAAACAAATGATTCGAAATAGATTTGGAAGAATTGTCAACATTACCTCGACTTCAGGTCAGATGGGCCAGGCTGGCCAGATTAACTACTCCGCTTCCAAGGCAGGTCTCATCGGTGCCACAAAGGCGCTTTCCAGGGAGGTATCATCAAGAAACATAACTGTGAATGCTGTTTCCCCGGGTTTTATCGAGACCGAGATGGTGGGGAATCTTCTCCTGGAAGAGATCGTAAAAGATATTCCCATGAAACGGGCAGGGACTCCCCAGGAAGTTGCTTCAGCCGTAACCTTCCTTTGTTCGGACCAAGCTTCCTACATCACAGGTCAGGTTCTTGGCGTCAATGGGGGAATTGTATAGATCAAGGATTTAAGGACAGGGACAGATATAAAATGTTAACCGCCATGCAAGCCCACCTATCTCATACCAAGTGGACCCATGTTTTTTTCATGGTGCACCTGATCCCCGTCCTTTTCGGGATGGCACCCATGCCCCTGGCGTTTGAACACCAAACCCCGATAATGTTGGAGCTAACCCCAAAAGAACAGGCCTTTGTCCGAGGACACCCCGTGATCCGGGTGAGCAACGAGATGGACTGGCCACCCTTTGATTTTGCCATTGGCGGTCAACCTTTTGGGTTGAGCATTGACCTGATGAACCTCCTGGCACAACGATTGGGATTAAAACTTGAATACATCAACGGATATTCCTGGTCAGAATTAATAATGCGTTTCAAGGCCGGACACATTGATATCCTCCAATCGGCATATCAAACCCCCCACCGGGAATCCTTTAGCCTGTTCACCCGACCCTATTACAGGGATAAAACCGTTTTTATCATTTCAAGATATGCCGAATCCGTCTCCGGCATTGCCTCCTTCCAGGGAAAGACCATTGCCATTCCAAAGGAATATGCCCAGGAAAATTTCATATCAAAACACTACCCTGGAATCCACATCTTAAAAGTCAAAAACATGGAAGAAGCCTTCCAGGCCATCTCCGAAGGCCGGGCAGACGCAACGGTGGAACTCTTTGCCGTGGCCCGATTCATGTTTGAAAAAAACTATGTGGATTCCCTTAAAATTTCAGGCTGGTTTAAGGAATATGATCAGGGGGAAAAGAAATCCCTGCACCTCATGGTTCAAAAAGACTTGCCCATGCTCCACGGCATGCTGGAAAAAGCCCTGGCATCCATACCCCCCGGGGACTTCATTAAGCTTGAAAAAAAATGGCTGGGGTATCGAAACATCAATTCCGAGCAGAAAATCACCCTGACACTGGAGGAAATCGCATTTCTGCAAAAAAATCCGGTAATCCGGGTTGCCAATGAATTGGACTGGCCCCCCTTTGATTTTGTTGAAGATGGAAAACCCGCAGGATTTGTCATGGATTACCTGGCCCTCATCGGCGAGATCATTGGCATTAAATTTGACATCATCAATGGGTTTTCCTGGCCCCATCTCCTTGAAATGGGCAAACAAAAAGAAATCGATCTCTTTCCAGGCATCTGGAAAACCCCGGATCGAGAGCCTTTTTTCATATTTACCCCACCCTATTTGAAACTTATCAAGGTGCTGGTTTCCAAAGATTCCAGTTTAAAACTGTATCACACCCCGGCTGAACTTAAGGGTAAAAAGATTGCCCTGCCCAAAGGATATGGCCTCACCGAACTGATCATGAAAGAGTATCCCGGTCCCGAGTACCTCATCGTTAACAACACCGTCGATGGACTCAATCAGTTGGCCCTGGGCACAGTTGATGGATTTGTGGGGACCCTGGGGGTCATCAACCACATCATCAAAACCCATTTCATCGGTGATCTCAAAGTGATTATGCAAATCACCGTTTCCCGGGATCTCCCCCTCCAGATGGCAGTGAGGAATGACTGGCCAGTGATGCACAAAATCTTGAACAAGGCCATGAAAAACATCACACCGGAACAGTTCGATGCCCTTTCTTCCAAATGGATGGGCACCCTGGAGGACTCAACAAAAATTAAAAGCCTGTCCATGGCAGAAAAAAAATATCTTGAACAAAAAAAAGAGCTGAACATCTGCATTTCAAAGGCCCACCATCCCCCCTATGAATACATCACCCAAGAGGGGGACTACCAGGGAATTATTGCCGAATATTACAAACGACTGTCCCGGAAAATAGGTCTGCCCTTGAAGTGGCACATACAACATGCCACCCCAAAGAGCCATGCCAACGATGAATCCCAGGGCTGCGATGTCATTTCCATGATCCGGACAGGGGAAACGGTACCTGCCGACGTCCAGACAACCCGCCCCTATGTGACATATCCCCTGGTCATTGCCACGGACAACAATGCCCTGTTCATAAACACCTTTGAAGGACTTTCCCAAAAAAAAATCGGCATATGTCGCCAAACACCCTTTTACCCCATCATCCAGGGAAAATATCCGGCCATGAACTTCATCCCCGTGGACACCGTGGAACAGGGCCTTGCCATGATCCGGAAACACTCCTTGTTTGGATTCATCGACACCGCTCCGGAAATCGGTTATTATATCCAGAGACAACAGATTCTGAATATCAAAATCTCCGGCGAGATTCCCATAAAAATTGAGTTCAAATCCGGAATCAAAAAAAACAATGCCATCCTGTCCGCCATCCTGGAAAAGGCGGATCATTCGCTCACCCGGGAGGAGCGACACCAGTTGTTCCAGAACTGGATGCAGCTGAACTACCACAAGGGGATTGACTATGATATTTTATGGAAACTGGGGGCTCTGGTGCTGTTTTCCGGAGCGTTCCTGATTTACCGTCAATACTGCATGTCCCAGTACAATCAAAAACTTGCCGCCCTCAATCATGAGCTTATCCAGGCCAACAGCAAACTTGAGACCATTTCATACATAGATGGACTAACCCAGGTTCCCAACAGAAGACGATTTGACCTGGTTCTGGCTGCGGAATGGCAAAGATGCGAACGCAACCGACATCCCCTGACCCTGCTCATGATCGACATTGATTATTTCAAGCGTTACAATGACTGCTACGGCCACCTTGCCGGCGATGACTGCCTTAAAAAAGTGGCTCATGCCTTAAGTTATGCACCGGGCCGGGTAGCTGATTTTACGGCACGATATGGCGGGGAGGAATTTGCCATGGTTCTTCCAGACACCGATAAAAAAGGGGGTAAAGCCGTAGCAGAAAAGATTCTGTCAGACATTAAAGCCTTGAAAATTCCCCATGAAACCTCATTGGTGGAAAAACATATTTCAGTGAGCATTGGTGTAGCATCGGTGCTGCCCCTTCCCACGCTTCGCCCCATGCATATCGTGGATTTAGCGGATCAGTTGCTGTACCAGGCAAAAAATCAGGGCAGAAATCGATATGTCCTTTCCGATGATCCTGCTGTGGCATAGCTCATTAAAGGGATCATGCCTTGTGTTCTGTCGTGGTCAAGCCTGCCCGTTTTAGTCCGTGACTTGGGAAAGACGACATGCTATAGAAAACAATTGTTTTACCTGGAGTCTGCCCCGTGGCAAGATAAGAAAGTTATAACCACCAAAACAGATGTCACCACCAACAAATGGGGGATACGCGTTGAAAACAGTCTACTGGCTTCAAGGGGGCGGATGTGGCGGAGACACCTATTCGCTTTTAAGCAGTGATTTTCTGGATATTACAGATCTTTTCAACACCCTTGGTCTTGAACTGTTGTGGCATCCCTCCTTGTCCAGCCTTTCCCATACATCGCACCAAAAAATGCTGGAACAAATCACATCCGGAGCCACAGACCTGGATATTCTGGTGGTGGAGGGCTCCATTATCTGCGGTCCCGCCGGCACCGGCATGTTTGACACCCTCAATGGCAGGGCCAAAAAAGAGCTATTTCACACCCTGGCCCACCAGGCCCGGGTGGTGGTGGCAGTGGGTACCTGTGCGGCCTTTGGCGGATTTGGTGTGGATCATGCCATTGAGGCCACAGGCCTGCAATTTCGAAAAAAAAAAAAAGGCGGTGCCCTGGGTGGTGAATTCACCGCAAAATCAGGCCTTCCGGTGATCAACCTTGCCGGATGCCCCTGCCACCACGATGTCATTGCCGGCACCCTCATGGCCCTGACCGGAGAGACCCCTCTTGAACTTGATGAATTCCACCGCCCCCTGGAGTGGTACAGCACCATGGTACACCAGGGATGTACTCGAAATGAATACCACGAGTATCGCATTGAAGAGTCAGATTTTGGAGAGATGGGGTGCCTGTTTTTTCACATGGGTTGCGCCGGCCCCCTGGTTCCCGGCCCCTGCAACAAGCTGCTATGGAATCGCCATTCATCAAAACCCCGGGCCGGGGTTCCCTGCTTTGGATGCACCG
>CAKZLA010000191.1 GCA_937124525.1 uncultured Desulfobacterium sp. | reverse complement strand
GATTTCTTGTCTTAACATCTTAGGAAAACCGGACAAGATAATTGACGCGAACCGGACAAAGTAATTGACGTCCAACACTCATTCACATAGAATGTGGGTTAGTCATGATTGAGTGGAAGCACTCCTCGCTACCCGATGACCGGGCTTACTGCACCGCCTTTTGGGAACTGTTTGGTTTATCAAAAGAAAAGGCTTTAACGGAGGCTCCGGGTTATAGACGCCCGGCCCCTCAGCTTATCGTTGGGAGAAATTCTATAAATTAAAGGATTATTCCCCATACATATCAGTTATGAGCTTTCGTAATTGAGCGGATTTGGTATTAGACAATCTGTCAATTTTATTTTTCAGTCGTTGCTTGCTAATTGCTCTGATTGGGTCAACCGCAATTTCAGACTTTTTATTCGCGCATTTAATCTGGAGACGGGTTCTCCATTGTGGATGCAATTTTGAGGTTAATGGGCATACGACAACAGTTTCTAAATGCATATTCATTTCATCTTGGCTAATTATGACAACAGGACGTACTTTTTTTATTTCACTACCTATGGTTGGGTTTAGATCAGCAAAATATATTTCGTACCTTTTAATACTCAAATTCCTCATCCTCCAAACCGTCAAAAATTGTAGTCTCAAGATCGTCCCAGTCTTCTTTTTCATTAGCCATAGCTTTATATGTATCTTCCCAAGAAAGTTTACAGTCATCTTTTTTGCGGATAAGCAGCCCTCTGTCTGTTTCTTCAAGCAACAGAATGTTAGAAAGACCATATTTCTGTAGGAGTGTTTTTGGTATGCGAATTCCCTTTGAGTTCCCGATTGGAACCAGTTTAATATCTCTTGAGCGTATTTGCTTTTCCATCCTATCAACTCCTTAATTTACAATTATTTATGTATGTATTGTAATTACATCAATCCAAGAAGTCAAGAGCGTAAAAAAATAATCATATCGTGTGATATTATGTATATAATTTGCATGATATGGGGGTTGGTCATAACATGGGGCACTTTGAAACATTTTTTTGAGTTTAAGAATAAAGTCAATAATTACAAACAATTGGTGCTCTCCCGTTACTACTTTGAAAAAGATTTTAACTCTTTTTGCGTGGGCATATGCTCAAATATGGCTCCAAACGGATACTGAATACCACATTGATTAACAATCGAGCAATAAATTGAATCACAACACAGTGCTGACCCATGAAGCAATAAGTGCTTGGATATCAACCCATTACAAAATAACTTTTCGCACGGATCTGAGTAATACAACTTAATAACCCATTCATTATAATAGCAGATCATGAAAAAGTTCATGCGTCAGCACTGATCACACAGGCTTACTTGTTGTTATAATAGAATCGTATTGGCATTGATTTATAATCAAAGTAGTAGCGGGAGAGCACCCGGGCCTGAGCCGGGTAATGAATTTTCACCCACTGTTCTTTGACAGATATCAACCTTTGTTCATCCAGCCACGCAAATATTCCGCCAGCTTCTTATAGCGGTATTCCATGGAAACAAACCAGCTCCTTCCGGTAAAGAGGCTTATACGCCGCTTGAGGTATTTCGGATACGGATCGATCAGGCGCCATGATTATTTAAGTTTATTAATCTTGCAGGGAAATCCCCGCATATGCACAGAGCCGCTGATGGGATCTGTAAAGTCATTTTTATACAAAAGGTTCACATTGGCACCAGAAGATGAAAAGACGTCATTGCCGGGCAAGCCCAATTCCGGGCAGGCCTGCCACCATCCGTGCTGGGTGCAGACGACATCTTGGGCAATACTGTTGCTCAGCCTGGCTTGCAGTGTGATCTTGCCGTATACGGTTTCCAGAGCCACAGGGTCCCCCTGGGCAATCCCCATTTTCTTTGCTTTTTTCTCATTGATTTCCAAAAAGGGATACGGATTCAGTTTTCTTAAAGATGGGATGGCCCGGTGCTGGGAATGGCAATACCCCCGCAGTTTTGAATTAATAAGGAGAAACGGGTAGTCGGATGTCTGGATTCCGGCGGCCTGGAAAATGTCGCAGGGATTTCTCCACTCAGGAACAGGTGCCTGCCCGATATCCTTTAAGTGCTGGGAAAACAGCTCTACACGGCCAGACATATTTCCAAATCCGTCTTTTTTATATTTTTGATAATCACGGGGACCTTGGACAAAGATTCCGCCGTCTGCCTTTTTTAAATCCTCCAGCTCAATATCAAGGGGTGCCAGCATGCTTTCAAAGGCGGCATCCAATTTCCCGTCCCAAAAATCATCAGAAAATCCCAGACGTCTGGCAAGCTCAAAAATGATCCACAACTCGTCTTTGCTTTCATCCCGTGGGACAGCAACAGGCTCGCGCCACTGCAATACCCAGTCTTCCTGAAAATCAAGGGGATATCCCATACGGCCTGTCTCCCAGAAACTTGCTGAGGGCAGGACAATATCTGCAAATTCAGCGGTGGGATTAATGGTAAGGTCAATATGAACGTGAAAATCCAGTTTCTTTAATGCCTTCGCCGTCATCTTGCTGTCCGGATTGGCTGAGACTGTGTTGGCCCCAAAGACGATAAGTCCTTTTACAGGATAGGGATCTGCCTGTTCAATGGCTTTGCATACCAGGTATGGCGGAACTGACATGATAGATGCGGCAGGCCCCAATGGATGCACAGACAGGGCCATATTTTTATTAAACATTTCTGGGGTGATAAATTCAAATCCAAACGGATAGTCCAGCGGAGGGAGCGGAGAACGCAGGGTATTGCCCCCTTTTTTGTCCCAGTCCCCGGTCAGTGCATAAAAGATACATATGGCCCGGTTAGTCTGGGTGGCATTCAGGTTTTGCTCCACACCGTTGAACGAAAACCAGGATGATGGACCGTTTTCAGCCATCATGCGGACCGTTTTTTCCAGAAGCTTGCCGGAAACCGATGTCAGATCCTGTACAAACTCAGGCGTGTACATGGCTACGCTTTCTTTAAGCAGTGAAAAAACCGTTTTATAACCGGCTGGCGCTTGATCGGGCAGTTTAATCTCCCCATTCCATTCAAGGCAGGGACGGCAATCCAATTTTGATCCGGGTGTAAAGGGGACGGAGGTGTTGTCTGCTTCATCCACCATCCAGAACGAATCCCGGGTCTTTTCGGAAGATTTATCACAAAAAAAGGCCCGGGCCAGATCTTTGGTGTCGTTTCTCACCAATAGGGGCGCATTGGTCCAGTTTCGCACAAACCCGTCATCATAGAGCTTGTGCTTGAGCATCAGATGAATCATACCCAGGGCCAGTGCGCCGTCGGTACCCGGTTTTACCTGGAGCCAGATATCGGCCTTGGCTGCAACGTCGGTTAATCGGGGATCAATCACAATGATTTTGGCCCCGTTTTTCCGGGCGGTTTTGATTTGACAGTTAAAGGCATTCATTGTGGTCTTGGGATTATGACCCCAGAGAAGAATGGACTTGCTGTGTTTGAAATCCGGCCACCCCGCTGCAAACTCGTCTCCGGGTTTGCCAAAGGTCAATGCCGATCCATTGTCCCTGTGCCAATTGCAGATATGGGTTGTCGTCATATGGTTGGGTGTCCCGTAGAGGTTGGCAAGCCGCCTTATAAATGAGGCGATCTCCCACATGGGTGACGAAACATTGGTCTGTGAAAAGACAAAGGCCTCTGCACCGTGCCTCTCCTTTATTTGCTGCATTTTATCCGCCACCGTATCCAAGGCCTCCTTCCAGCTGATCCGTTGCCATCCGGGATCATCATAGCCTTTGGGGGCGGTGCGCTTGAGGGGATATCTGAGCCTTGCACTGTTATATACCATCTCGGGCCCGGCCAGTCCTTTGGGACAAAGGGGCCTGTAAAACCGATGGAGCCTGTCCGGTGTCACTTTGGTGAATTTGCCGTTTTCAACATGTGCCACAACCGGGCAGTTGCTGAAACACTGGGCGCAATAGGTACGGATTTTTTTGGTCAACGGGCTGCCTGGGGACAGATCACTCATATTGAACTCCTTTTATTGGTCTGATATTCGGATGAGGGGTGGGGTTGGCCCAATATTCCATTTATGAGCCTGTTGATTAAATTGCGATTTTCATATTTCAGGCATCACCCTTGTCTATATGATGTGTGTTGGCTCAGTTAATTGCTATATTTTGTGATAATAAAATCGAACCAGACTGAAATAGATTTTAAATCAACAGATTCATTTATGAAGTCAGATTTTGCTGGGTGCAAAAACAACCAACTCCGAGACAATCCATATTAGTTTTATTCTAATTTCGTTGTAAATATTTAAAAAAATCCGGACAATGCGGCCCCCTGCCCGCTTTTTGCCCGGCATCACTTCATCAGAAATTAAATCTGTCGGCCACCTTGGCAAACAGCCTGATAAATTCCTGCCTTTCGTTCGGTTCAAGGGATTGCAGAATGTGGCGATTCTGCTTCTCATCCAGCTCCATATGGGTTGCCATCATTTCTTTGCCCTTGTCGGTGATCTTGAGAGAAAAAGACCGGTAATCCCTGGGATTGATGACCCTTTGAACAAACCCTTTTTTTTCCAGTTTGGCCACAATGCTGCTCAGGGTTGTCTGGGGCAGCCTGAGTTTTTCCCGGATATCCTTTAAAATGATATCCGGTTCTTCATAGGCCATGCTGATAACATGCATATCCGAAAAGGTGAGCCCTTTAAGTTTATCAGACTTTGATTCCGGCCTACTGGTCATGATTTTAAACCAAAGCGTGTGAAAGGCCTGGTTGAATCTGCTGATATGATCGTCTGTTATTTTGTCTTTTTCCATTCCATTTCCCAATATGATTATTTGATTCGAAGTTAGGATATAACGATAGTCGATACTTTGTCAACAAAAAATTATGCCGGACATTTGCAGCAGACGACTACAAAAGCAGTATGTCTGGTGCCTTGCTGGTAGATTATTTTCCATGAACTCCCCAACCTGGGCAAGCCAGAACCAAAAAGGTTTTCTGATTCTCTTGCCAAAATTGCTGGC
Source organism: uncultured Desulfobacterium sp. (assembly GCA_937124525.1). The sequence continues at coordinate 13,889 of CAKZLA010000191.1, read as the reverse complement.
AGCCATGACCTCTGCTTCTGACAAGTCCATGCTGGTCCCATATTTTAAAGCAGTCGTTGAAATAGACCAGGAATATGCAGTTGAGATGGTTTCTCCTAATTTTCATGAAAAACCGCCATCCTTCAGGAAAGTTGCAATTAGTGCTTTTGGAATGGCACGAATAAAATCGGCGTTCCCGCTTTTTTTGCAAAGCTTAGCAGATGAGAATGAAATAGTTAAAAATGCGGCCATTTATGCAATTGGTAATTTTGAAAGCCCCCAGGCCATTGAACGGCTAATCAATTTGCAGGACGATCCTTCCAAGGCCACTTTGCGTGGGGTAAAAAACAGTTAGAAAGCTACGGCCTTTTAGCCGGAGCTCAACTGATTAAAGCCCTTGATCACTGCGAGGGAGCCGTCCGGAAGCGCAGTGCTGCCTTGATTCTGAAAAATATTAACTCTTTTGACAATTTGATCCCCAAAAAAATATTGGTATCTCCCGTTGAAAAGGTTGTTGACAAAACTGACCTGCGCCGAGCCCTGGCAAAAGCATATGAAATGAAGAACCTGCCTGTCATCGCCAGCACCCTCCCCTTATATTTAAAAAAGCACTCATCACCGGAGTATAGAGCGGTTGTGATTCAGGCGCTTGAACAGTTCGGAGACGTCAATATGGTAACCATTCTTTACTGTCAGCATGATGATCCTGTACTCAGCCATGCTGCTGCATATTGGTACCGAAGTAATATTAAAAATGTTGCCATCGAATGCATTACGTTTCTGAAATAAAAGCCTTTGCCAAGCACCTGAACCAAGAACACATCGTACAGCACCACATCAGGCATTCATATCAAGTCCAAGGGGCTTAAACATGGGAAAGGTGCTTAATATCCCCAATAGCTATTTTCATGGATATCCTTTAGAATGGCAAGGAAGGCGAGCGATGGTTCGTAGTGCGTGGATCATTGAAGATGAAGTGCCATATCCAAGATTAACCAGTTGTTATGTGTTAAAAAAATAATGAGGTGTAATGATGAAAGAAACTATAAAACTATTTGATGTGGTTGCATTGACAGTTGATTTGCCCGAACACAATTTGAAGCGGGGATATGTAGGAACCGTGGTAGAGACTCTTGCTAATGGTTCCGCTTTTGAAGTGGAATTTAGTGATAGTAAGGGACGTTCATACGCTTCGCTTGGTTTAAAGGGAGAACAACTCATGGTATTGCACTATGATCCTTTTCTGGAAGACCAAGCAATCTCGGCATAGAAAATACTCTGAAACAGCCGTTCGCCCAATCGGGTAACGGCGGTTTTTTCAGCGTCTATTCCCCCTGTTCGGTCAACTCTTCAATGGCACCCTCAATATCGAGGTACTCTTGTTTAAGTTCATCTTCAAGCTCTTTGCCTTCCTGCCACATACCCCGGGAGACGGCCTCCAGGAGTTTGGCCAGAATATTTTCAAGGGCATGGGGATTGACAGATTTCATCCACTCCTGCATTTTGTTGTCCAGAGCCACTTTCCGGGCAAACTGGGTGTATAAATGATCATCTATGACATCGGCGGTGGCATCCCACCCAAAGATAATGTCCATGGCCTTTGAGATATCCCCGGCGCCTTTATAGCCATGTCTTTTAAGCCCTTCAAGCCACACCGGGTTAAGAAGGCGTGCTCTGAAAATATGCCTTGCCTCCTCATTTGTTGTGCGGACCACCACCTGTTCAGGGTCGGAAGAATCCCCGGTAACAGAAAAGGGGCGTTTCCCCTGAACCGCATGAACCGCTGTGATCAGCCCGCCATGGTAGGAGTAAAAATCCGTGCAGGACATCATGTCTTTTTCCCTTGTGTCCTCATTTTTTACGGTGACCGACATACGTGAAAGGTTTTTTCTGAACTCTGTTTCCGCTGGCGTGCCAAAGGTATTCTTCCCATAGGCGTATGATGACCATTGAATAAACATATTGCCTAAATCATCAGTGGTTTCCCAGGTTTTAGCTTCCACCATTTTTGACACCCCACTGCCATAACTGCCCGGTGGAGAGCCAAATATCCGGAAGGTTGCTTTTCGAAAAGCACTCTTTTGGTCCTGTCCCTCTTTTTCATACGCTTTGACATCCTTAAACACATGGCGTCGGATAAAATTTGAATCATCGGGCTCATTTATCATTGCTGTCATCTGAACCGCATCATCAATCAAATCCATCAAAAGGGGAAAGGCATCCCGGAAAATACCGGAAACCCTTGGGCTGACATCAATGCGTGGACGGCCTAATTTTTCCATGGGAATTATTTCTATTCCCCGAACGTTCCCGGAACCCTTTTGCCACACCGGTTTTACCCCCATCAGATAGAGAATCTGGGAGACATCATCCCCCTTTGACCTCATGGTGGGACTTGCCCATAACACGATACCGACTTTTTCAGGATAGCTGCCGTGTTCCTTTTTATAACGGTCAATCAAAGCGTCAGCCATGCGTTTTCCCACCTTCCAGGCTGCGGGTGTGGGAATCTTCTGGGGATCCACTGAGAAAAAGTTGCGGCCTGTGGGCAGAATATCCGCCTGCCCCCGGGTGGGAGCGCCTGACGGCCCTTCGGGAACAAACCCGCCGCCAAGCCCATCCAGCACTGCCTGGATTTCGTTTTTTGTCTGTTGAAGTCTGGGCAGAAGATCCTTTGCCACATAGGTCAACGCCTGGGTGATATCTGTATGGGATTTCCCCAGGTGTTTCATCTGAGCCGATGAGATGGCCGTCAAAGACATATCCGACATTAAAAGTTCACTTAACAATGCCTCACAGATATCCTGTGCCTGCTTTTGGTATTTTCCCAGAAAATCCTCCTGGGCCTTGTCCATCACGTTTATGACCGACTTTCTAAGGGAGGGTACGGAACCATTGGCAAGCCGGGTCAGCTGGGCCAGTGTTGAGATCAGACGACCATCCTCGGGGGCACGGCCCATGATATGCAACCCATCGGCAATGGCCGTATCCCGGATCTCTTCCAGAAAGTGATGAAGGCGTTCGAGAAAAGAGGCACTGTCCGACAAGGCTTGCTCTACATCCAGATTCAACTCGTCAAGGATACCTTGTGCCCCGGCTTCTTTTACCATCATCTCCAACAGCATGGGCAACTTTGACGGATCCTGAATTTTCGCGTCCCGGTATTCGTCCATGAAATTATCAAGCTCGGCCAGTTCATCATAAAGACCTGCCGTTGTCTGGGCCGGGGGGAGATGGTCAATAATACAGGCGGCTGATCTTCGTTTGGCCTGGGTGCCCTCTCCAGGATCATTTATGATATAAGGATAGAGGTTTGGCAGATCCCCAATGGCAAGATCGGGGTAACAATACCGGCTTAAGCCCACAGACTTTCCCGGCAACCACTCCAGGGAGCCGTGCTTGCCCACATGGATCACGGCGTGGGCCCCAAATTTTTCGGATATCCATCTGTATTGGGCCAGATAATGATGGGGCGGCGACAGGTGCATGTCATGATAAAGCTTGTTAATCTGCTCAAAATACCCCCGGGGCGGCTGGATCGTGATACATACATTCCCGTTGATAATCCCGGGGAAAATCAACTGATCATCATGGACAAAAAGATCACCGGGCATGGCCTGCCAGTCCTGGTTCATTTTTCTTTGTATTTTTTGGGGAAGCGCCTTGTGCCAAGGCATATAATCTTCTCTGCCAGCTTTGGCTTCGGTCCTTTGGGCCATCTGTTCCGGCAGAAGCCATCGCCTGTCACAGGTCATGCCATCCAGAATCATCCGGGTCAGTTCACTGCTCTCTTCATAAAGGGTATCAATACGATAACCTTCCCGATCCAGGGCCTTTAAAATTTCACAGACGCTGGCAAAGCTGTCAAGACCGCTGGCACACCCGATACGATCATTTCTGGGAGGATAATGGTGAAAGATGATGGCCACTTTCTTTTCCCTGTTGGGTGTTCTTTTTAAGGCAGCCCAATTAAGTGAAAGCCGGACCAGCCGGCCGACCCGTTCCGGGATGGGCAAATATTTGTTCACAGCAGCCCCGGTTAAAGGATCAGTTGCCACCCACTGTTTTGCCGCAAAGGGCACACCGATAATAACCCCATCCAATTCCGGCTGGGCCACACCAATGGTGATATCCACCGTGCTTAAGCCCTGATCACTTTTTTCCCAATCTTCAATGCTTTGACCGGTGGACATGGCCTGGATCACCGGAACATTTAATGTTTTTAGAAGATCTTTATAATCAGGGGATGCAGTTTTCAGGCTGAACATCACAGGATTGATAAGCACATCAATGCGGGGGGAGCCATTGTTCATAAAAAATTTGTCCACCACGTAGTCTGCCCCATTGTTTCCCACCAACTTGTCTTTGAAACGGGTATGAAACACACAGATCACATGGGCTCCCTGACGTTCCACCTCCCGGACAAGGGCATCAATATGGTCTTTATTATTACTGGTCCAGAAATTTTGATAAAACCAGATACCCACCACGGGTTTTTCGGGATCAAAATTATTGTACCAGGATTGTGTGTCCACAATATGCCCATGGTCCGGGTGATACATGCCTTCATTGGGCTGGCGCACCGGCGGGGGAACCGGATGGTTGGTTTCATGGATGATATTGTACAGGTACGCAAGCAAATTATTAAGGTTGGTCACCCCGCCAAACCGGTAGTATTCACTCAGGATTTTCCAATGACCGGGGACAAGTCCGTCCGAAAGGTCCTGGACCAGCGCCAGGGATTCCGGATTACTGCCTGTGGGCTGGATATGAAAATAGGGGCAGTGGGGTATTGTCTTTCGTTTTTCTTCCAATGCATTGATCAGGGCATCCCAGGCCGGACAGGATTGTTTCCCGGCCATGAGCGTTATCACAATGGCATCTGCATTAAGGGCCGCATCAACAAACCTTACCTGCCTGTCAGGATCTCCTTCCAGCTGGGTCCGGGTACGGGCATAAATCGACAACGGCTTCCCCTGTGCCTTAAACAACCCACAGGCTTCACTTAAATTGGGTACTTCATTGGATGTCACACTAAAGTATACAAGTTTCATCAGGCACCTGTTTCCTTTTTAACGAACGGAACGGCCTGACAACACAGAGTTATAAGGGATTTGGCCCGAGTGCCATATATATTTTTCATTGGTTGATTTTCCTTGTCTGGTTAGTGTTGCACCTAAAAATTTCATTCAATTATGCCCCTATTGAATCCCCAACCCGGGCATTAAATATTGTTCTTCTGCTTTTTATAGGAATCAGATATGGGCAGTCATTATAGGTATCTTTGCCGATCCCCACCGTGATTTGAAAAATATTTTCAAGTTCCCCATTTTGGATAATTTTATCCGGCTTGCCTTCCAGGACGACTCTGCCGTTTTCAAGTACAATAATCCGATCGGCAAACCGTGCTGCCTGGTTCAAATCGTGAAGAACAATCAGGGTGGTGATGTTTAATTTTTTATTTAATGATTTGATCAATTCCAGTACTTCGAACTGGAAACTGATATCAAGGTAGGTCGTGGGTTCGTCAAGAATCAGTATCTGGGGCTTTTGGGCCAGGGCCAGTGCCACCCAGGCCCGCTGGCGCTCTCCCCCGGAAAGGGCTGCCATGGGACGGTTTGCATAGGTTGTCAGATGAGTCAATTCCATGGCCCAGTCGATGATATCCCAGTCAGTGGACTGCATTTTCCCTGTCCATTTCAAATGGGGGAAACGGCCGTAACTGATCAGTTCCCGCACGGTATAATCATTGGGAACCGTGGGAAGCTGGGGCAAAAAGGATATTTTTTGTGCAAGAGCCTTTGTTGAATATGATGACAGGGATTTTCCCTTGATCAGAATTTGCCCCTTCCGGGGTTTTAAATTGCCGGCAATGGATTTTAGAAGCGTTGATTTTCCCGATCCGTTGGGGCCGATGATCACTGCTAATTCACCCGCACAAATATTTAAATCTACAGACTTGATAACCTCTTCTTTTGTTTTATACCCAAGGGTGACATCTTGTATTTTGAGCATGATCTCCTACCTATATTAAAATTGGATCGCAGCTTTTATCGGTCTTAAAATCAACCATGATTGCCTATCTAAAAGTTGCATTTGTAATCTTAAGTTTTGAATAACTGCCACGGGCAGATCATCGTATTGGGGATCTGACCTGCCCACAACAAATATCGAAACTCCAGTTATTACAAATCATTGGACGGAGTTTCATATAAAAAATATAATAGCGTTTAAAACTTTTGTAACTTTTAGGTTCTACCCTTTGTTAAAGTTGGACCGCAACAGATAAAGAAAAAACGGTGCTCCTAACACGGCCATGATAATGCCCACCGGCAACTCCACAGGATCCAGTGCCACCCGTGCCACAGTATCACAGACCATGAGCAGGCAACTGCCTGTCAGCGCACAGGCCGGAAGCAGGAAGCGATAGTCTGATCCGATGAGAAACCGGGTCATATGGGGAACGATGAGACCGACAAATCCCAATAACCCTGCCACACTGACAGCGCTGGCTGCCAGAAGGGCCGCAAGGGCAATAAAGAGAAGTCGGTTTTTTTCGACATTAAGTCCCAGAGAACGGGCGATGTCATCTCCCAGCAGGAGAATATTCAATCGCTTGGCCAAAACAATGGCCAGAAAAAAACCTGTTACAGAATAAGGCAGGATGATGTAAAAGTGTTTCCAGGATCTTGCAGACAGTCCGCCAACCATGAAGCCCAAAACCGAGTGTACCCTTTCAGGGAAAAAAATCATAAGCGCCGTGATCCAGGCACCCATAAAAGACGAAACGGCAACACCTGCCAGGATCAGGCGCGTGGGTTTTAGTCCCTGCTGCCATGCCAGGGCATAAATAATAATAGTTGTCACAAGGGCACCCATGAATGCGGCAGGCGTGAGCAGGTGAAAGGCGCTTGGCATCACAATCAGAATAAAGATACCGGCAAGCCCTGCACCCGCGGATATGCCGATGAGGTGAGGGGATGCCAGGGGGTTTCTCATGATTCCCTGGAGAATACATCCTGACAGGGAGAGACTCATGCCCACAAAGGCTGCCACAAGTGTTCTTGGAAGCCTTATATTATAAATAATCTGGTAATGGGGCCCGGTTGACTCAAAAAATATCGAATGGAGCACCTGTGAAAGGGAAAGTTTCAAGGAGCCCTGACTTAAGCTGAGAATAAAAGCAAATATGCAGAGAACTGCCAGAATAATCAGTATCAATATGCGTCTGTTATCCCGGCCAGAGAAGCTTAGTATCATATCTTCTTCCCATATAAAAGGTCGGCCAGGTACTGAAGGGCATCCGGGAAACCGGCATTGGGCTTGTACAAAAAATATTCCTTGGGAAGAACAAAAAAACGCTTCTCCTTTATGGCCCTTAAACCTGCCCATGCCTGGTTACCGGAAAATTCAGTTTCCAGTCGGTCCCGGCATTCATCCACATCTCCCATGGTGTTGAGCAGGATAATATCCGGATCAAGACAGACGATGCGCTCAAGGCTGAATTGAATACGGGTGCGGTTTTTTGTGGAAAATCGTTCGGGAATGATATTCTCTGCGCCCAGCATGGAGAGCATGAGGCAGGTCTGGGAGCCGTTGACCTCGCAGGAAACAGAATTGGCCGTGGAAAATGCCACCAGCACCCGGGGGGCTTTAAACCCCTTAATTGAGGCCTGAATTGCCTCAATTTTTGCAGTCATCCGGTCCTGGAGCTGTCTGACCCGGTCCTCGGTGTGGTTAAGTTTTGAAAACAGGGTCAATATACGGTTGTAATCATAAAAATTGATGTAGTTAAAATAGGCGTATTGAATCTTATTTTCCTCAAGGATCGGAATCAACCGCCTAAAAGCGGGCAGGTTGGATGAAATCACCAAATCCGGTTGCAGGGCAATTATTTTTTCGGCGTTTGGGTTGTTAAATGTTCCCACCTCGGGAAGCCCCAGGGCCTGCTTTGGCACATGAAGCTTTCCTGAACACCTGGCAATGGCCTGTCCGTCGGTTTCATACCATAGATGAAGAAGTGAGGTTAACAGCACCACAACCCGTTTGGGTTTTTTTGATATCCAGACATTTTTTTTATCCGGCAGGGACCATAGGATTTTTTCAGGAGTTTCATTGATGATCCGGTGGTTGACGTTTGGTTCCGGTGGGAGGCAGGTGATCCGGGTTCCCAGTGGATCTTCGGCAAAGGCTGGCGAAAATCCACCCAAAATAACTGCCATAACTGCCGAAATCAAACATAACAGGATGGCTTTTTTTATAAAAAACCGGCAAAAAAAGCCCTGAGTCTTTAGCTCAGGGGTTGTTGACTCCGAATAAGGGTAATCCATTTCAATGCACTTTATCATCAGCCTTCCAAAACAAAAAAGCCCTGAATCGTTTAAAAAAACGATCCAAGGCTGTCCCTTTTTCTATCCTTGAGATCAAACAGGAGCCGGCATTGCCGTACGCAGCGTCCCTATGGTTGTCCAGGTAGGTCTTCTGACTTTTGGATCACTCTACTGACTGCGCCTTCCCGTCGATAACATCAACAGTGGCATGTTGCAGTCTTCGTCCCCAATTACAGCGGCGGGCCCGTTCCGGAGTTTAACCGGATTCCCTTTTATGCAATTTCCTGCACCTGATCAATGCACTTATTAGTTTGTAATACCTTAAAAGTCAATAGGAAAGGACCCAAATTATTCATGTTAAAAGCTGGTATCATGGCTGTTCTGAATGTAGAGGTGAATTCGATATTGCCTACTCCTACTCCGAAGTGACCGAAGGTTCAAAAGGCTGGAAAGAATTATTGTTTTTTTTGTCTTTTATCACTACATATTGTTACCTTATCAACACAGATCGTTGAGGCGAGGTATTATGGTTATAAAACAGTGGTTTATCGAGATGGTATACCTAACTGGAAAGATGTGCTCATTTGGATTAATAATCTTCATATATATGTTATTAATAGCCATCATCTGTGCTGATGATTGGAAGTAATATTACCAATATGTATCCTATTCAAATTTCGGGGTAAATTTTATGGTCGCAAGGAATATTATTATAACACACTGTTTTTATTGCTTCTCAAAACTCAACTTCTTAGATCAAACGACGTTTACCCCGGGATTTGAATAGGATACTACCAAATTAATTTTGAGATCCATAATTTTTGTAAAATTTTAGTTTCATATGTTAATCAACAATTGCTTCTGCCGTCGGTGATGATGATGGGCCGGGAGGCCGGATCACGGTAACGGACGTTTTTTATCATCTGGTGCGCCTTTTCAAGACCTGCCGACAACGGTCAGGTATCCAGCAGCAAGGAGAGAATGGCACCCTTGGAGGCGGACATCCGGCCCTATTTATGAGAAACCCGGGTCCGGGAACGCCGGCTTGATCACCGGCGGAGGGTTCGGTCTTTTTTGACTCGATTTTTCTGGTTTTAAAGGGTTTTGCCACCTCAAAGCCAGATTTAAATCACTCTGAGCGATGATAGCCAAAAGGAGAAACAATAACAACCTCATCGTCATCATGAGCCATTGCACCGGAGAATAAAAGACTTCCAAACCACATCATTTCCTTTGATCAAGCATAGCCATAACCGCCTGATTACTATAGTTCCGGTCACATGACTTGAAACCGATTTTCAACCTTAACCAACTGTTTTTTAAGAATTTAAAGTATAGATTTAATATCAAGTCATTTGACCGGAACTATAATACGATTAATCAAGTCAACATTTATAGAACTATCCGAGATAAACTCCTATGATTATAGTTTAATAATAAACAAACGTCAAAAATCATTTGCCTTTTCATTGATAGATCTTTATAAGAAAGAGTAGGCATGCCTACACTTTCTTATAAAATTTCATATTCTAACCAAGTTCAATTTAAAGACAACAGCAAGAGAGGTGTTTCATGAAAAAAGTAGCAGCACTATCAACTACTGCCAGTCTGGGATCAATCAACGAGTTTGGTCAAGAAGGCCCTAAACGTGTCTATCCCTCTACTTTTGGGGCCACCGAACATTCAAATAAGGGTTACAAGCATAACTTTGTTGGCCTGGATCTAAAGAGCGGCAAAGCCGAAGCGGTCCAGATAGATTCTGTCGGGTCTTTTGCCAACAGGATCGAAGCATATCTTCTTTCAACCGGCCTGTTGCCAGCAATGGAGATTTCCATAGGAGCCAGAAAGCTCTCCATGAATGAACTTCCGCATCGCATCTATGATGCGGTCATGCGTGATTCGTTTTTAAATGGCGTTCCCTGGAGAGATTCGGAGATCGGCAAAAAGGTTCTCAAGAGTAACATTAAAGATGCCACGGCCCTCTTTAAATACGCTCCTTTGGTTCTTTTGTTTGGGGGTTGGGACTCTATGGGGGGAGATGCCGTCGCAGGCGTTAAGATCGCCAGATCAGTAACCTGCGAGATTTGGGGGTATGGTGTGCAGGCCACCACGCACAGCGCACATCGGATTAATCCCTTCCCCTCGGGTTCTGAAAAGGGCGACTTTGCACTGGATGACAATAGATTCAGAGTCCTTGAGTCGGATGAGGATATCAAGCAGGCGAAAAAAAATAAGACCTATAAGAAATTATCTGAATGTGGCCACGGATCAGCCTTTGTTGGAGATCCAAAAGGATGCTTTGTTGACCGCATTGAGTTTACGGGCAGCATCTCTCTGTCCCGGCTGAACAGATATCAATTCCCAGGAGATGGTGATCTTGAAACCCGAAACAATGCCGGCAGGAAAGTTCTCGCCAATTTGGCTTTGTTCGGCATCATGGGGGCGCTGGCTCACCTTGATCTCAGATCCGGGTGTGAGTTGTATACAGCATCACGAAAAACCCAGAAAATCTATTGCGACGGTCAAAGGGAAGATCAGGATGTCTCCAACATTGAAGAAGAACTGCACCAATCTATAGCAGAGGCCGCAACGGTGGGCCTGGATTTTGCGAAAAAACCGGTACTCTTGGAGGCTGGGAAAGCTCTTTCCAAGATCGCTGGGGTGGCATAATGGATATTGGTATTCAGTTCGAGTTTCTGGTTAAACCCAGGATCTCCGAACCATCAAATCCAAGGTTCGGGGAGTACCCTCCAAACCCAGACCGAATTTTTCAGGCCATGGTGAGTGCCGGAGCCGAGACCGGCCAGGACTTCTTTATTCTGTCCTGCCTGGAGTCCGCTCCAGCAATTCAAGCCAGTCCATATCGAGTGTGGGCTGCGCCTGATCGGTATGTACCTGAAAACTTCAGGCGGGGCCGGAAATATCATTCAGGCGCTCTGAGACGTTCTCCAATCGTATTCCCGGAAAATCCGACAGTTACATATGTATGGCGCAATGTTCCAAGGGATGCCGCTCAACCGATTAAAAATATTGTCGAGCAGGTAACACATATCGGCCGCGCAAAGAGCTTTGTGAGAAGCACTGTTGTCCCTGCAGAATCGGTTCAAATTACTTACGAACCGGATCAACAGGGGGATACTCTCTTGAGGGCTCCTTACCCCGGCAGACTTGACGATCTGGAGACAGCTTTTCAGGCTGGCCGGAGGAGTACCCCGGCCCCCGGAGTAAGGTATCGCAATGTTGCTGATAAAATAGTCTCGACAGAATGGGGAGAGCTGATCACTCTGCGACCAAACAGAACCCTTGATATCCATGACACAGCAAAATGGGCAGACCATATGCGTAAGGCTATCTTGTCTGTTGGGGGTGACGATGTGCCGGGATTGATCCATGGACATGGCTGTCACAGACATATAGCCTGGGCTGTCATACCAGATGTTGGACATAAACACGCAAAAGGTGATGTGCTCGGGATCGGCTGCTGGCTGCCAAAAGATATCAGTGTAAAAGAACGTCTGTTAATTGTTGATCTGACGACCCGGATAACGGATGTTCAGGGAATAAAGATGAGTCTGGATCGTCAGAACCTCAAAGGCCTTCAGACTCAAACATGGTCCAGGAAATCACGGTCATGGGCAACGGTCACACCAATGGCGCTTGATCGCTGGCCGAAAAAAGAATCCCCTGAAAACATCGTTAGAAAACATTTGACACAACGAGGCCTGCCTGAGCCCTTGAATGTGATTTGTTCGTCCCATTCCCCTGTGACGGGCTCTGCTACAGGCTATTTTAGGAGATATGCCTGCCGCAGAAAAAATAGGTACATTTGCCATGTTCAAATGGAATGGGAATATCCTGTTGAGGGGCCATTGCTGATAGGAGCGGAGCGTTATTTTGGCGGGGGGCTTTGCAGGCCTTTGCGTGAAGGGAGAGAGGCATGAATTTTATTGACTGGTACAAGCAGAAACATGGCTATGAACCTTTCCCATGGCAGATTGACTTGGCTGATCGGATGGCAAAAGGGATTATCCCATCGTCCATAACAGTGCCGACTGGCTGTGGGAAAACCGTAATCATAGCGGTGTTTGCCTGGCTGCATGAAGAAGGTCTGCCTTGTCCGAAACGCCTTATATATGTCGTAGACAGGCGCTTGATTGTGGATAGTGTAACGGAATATGCTGAAAAAAGAATAGACTGTTCTGTTGTCAAAATGAAAGGCGGTATGACAATTGATGACAGTTGGATGGTGGAAATTGATAAACCAATTGTCATTGTCTCAACTGTGGATCAGGCAGGCTCCCGATTATTGTTCAGAGGGTATGGCGTGAGTAACAGGACTGCTCCTATTCATGCAGCTCTTATAGGCAATGATGCTTTGATAGTGCTGGATGAGGCCCATATCTCCACCCCGTTTGCCAACACCCTTGAGAGCATCAAAAAACTGCGTGGGGAATCATCTCCCTGGCATGTAACGCAGATGACCGCAACCCCGGTAGATAAGAGCAATACCATCAGGCTTTCTAAAGAAGATTGGTCCCATGAGGTACTGAAGCGCCGGCTATTGGCAAGTAAAAAAACAGAACTTGTGAAGACCACCAGAAAACAATTGATTAAGGTGATGGTGGAAAAAGCCGGGCATCTTCATAAAGAGGTGAGTGGAGTTGTTGGAGTGATCTGCAATAACGTCCAAAATGCCAGACAGGTTTTCAACGCTTTATCCGGGAAAAAAATTCTTTTGACCGGCAGGATCAGACCCTATGACCGTGATAAAATCCTGGGAGAATATTTGGAGACCATTCTTTGCGGAAATAGAGATGGCCGGGAACCAATGTTTGTGGTGGCCACTCAAACCATTGAGGTCGGTGCGGATCTGGATTTTGACGCTCTGGTCACTCAAAATGCCCCCCTTGATGTCCTCAGGCAAAGATTTGGGCGGTTGGACCGGGTAGGGGCTTTGGGCAAAAGCGTTGCTGTTATTGTTCATGAGGCTCTATCGGCAAATGAAGAATGTTATGTATATGGCAAAAAAATCCTGAAAGAGACCTTCACTTGGCTCAATAAATCCCAGAAAGGCAAAGGGAGAGATAAATTTGTCGATTTCGGGTTGTCTGCCATGGAAAAGTCCATGAACGCCATACAGCCTCCTCTCCGAAAAGTTGATGATGGTGTTCCCTTGACGCCGATGGATATCCTTCGACTCAGACAAACACTGCCCCGGGCAAAGATCGACATTGCCCCCTATCTGCACGGAGACCAGGTTGACGATATCAGTGTCTCGGTTGTCTGGAGAGAGGATCTATATCCGGAAAGAGGCGAGAAAGAAGGGAACGAAAAGGATTGGCCGAAAATAATGGAGGTGTCGCCACCCGTCCTTATGGAAAGTATGCCATGCCCGGTGTATGCAGTGAAGTGGTGGGTTTGGGATCGGAAGGTCATCATTGATGGAGAGGTGAAAATTGTAGTTGAAGATCAAGTCGAGATTCTGTCACTAGGCGACGCCCTCTACCTCAAATCCACCACACCTCATATTGTGATCACTAGCACTGACAAACCGGCCCTGATTTTGGCCATCATGTATAG
>CAKZLA010000190.1 GCA_937124525.1 uncultured Desulfobacterium sp. | reverse complement strand
GTTTTCTAAGTTTAAGCTGTCGTTGCTTAAGAAGTTTTTATAACAGGAGTTTTCATGGTTCAACCTTTTCATCTTGCCATTCCGGTCACTAATTTAACCGACGCAGAAGCGTTCTACGGTGAGTTGTTGGGTTGTGAAAAGGGCCGCAGTGACACCCAGTGGATAGATTGGAACTTCTTCGGCCATCAATTAGTGACCCATTGTGTAGAGGCTATGCCGTCGCCGCCTGCCTATAACGGGGTAGACGATCATGCTGTGCCGGTGCCGCACTTTGGCGTTGTGCTAACCATGGACGATTGGCAAGCACTGGCAAGTAAATTAGAGGCTGCCGATACCGAGTTTGTTATCGCACCTTACATTCGTTTTAAAGGTAAGCCGGGTGAAGAAGCCCAGCGTCTGTTTATATGTGGCGGAATATAATAATAGTGTCGGGGGAGGCTCCGCCTGGAGCTATCCGGTTGTCAGATATACCAGCCCCGGAACTCAGTGGGGGCCGGCGGATTACCATAACAACAACAGGAACAATGCGCTTTTTATGGACAGTCATGCTGAAACATTATTTATTGCCAGGGACATGATTAAACCTTATCCGGCTTATGCCGCTGAATGGCCGTGGAACTATCGCCTGATTCAACCGCATTGGGTAAGATGGTAAATTATTAAAGGCTCTACAAGCGTATAAAATAGTATAATTTATACCCCCCATAACAAGGTAACCAGTATGTTTTTTAAACAAATTATTCTTTTAGGCTTGATTACAATTCTTTTCACCAATCTTCTCGCCCAGGAAAAGGACGCAAGAGTGACTTTTAAGCTCGATTTTGATAAACAGAATAAAGCAATCAGGGCTTTGGGAGATCCCAACGGTAAATTATTAGGCAAAAAAGAAGAATTAAAGTTGACTAAAGGATTTAAGGGCAAGGGAATGCTGACTGGAAAATCAGGTCAGGCATTACAATTTCAAGCGAAAAACAATATCAGCCAAACCGAAGGAACTGTGACATTCTGGCTGAAGTTAAAAGAGGGGCACCGTTGGCATAAGAAATTAAATAAATTCTGCATCTATTTTGAGTGGCGGGCAAGAGGAATGATCATGCGTTTTTATAAGTATAGCAAATATGGTCGACCATTCCTGCACTATACTTGCAAAGGGACGAGAGAGGTGAAAACAGTTTTTTTACCAAACAAAAAAACGTTAAACGAGAACAAGTGGCATTCTTACTCTTTTACCTGGAAAGATAGAACGCTAAATCTTTACGTTGACGGAGAATTTATTGGTAACATGATTCTGAAAGAGCCAATGCCATCAAAAAAACAAGGTGGAATTTTTTCTGTAGGTCAAAACTGGGGAGCCGGTAATGAATCTGCAGTCATTGATGAATTTACCGTCTATGACAAAGCCCTGTCCCAAGCTGAGATTTTTAAACTATTTGTGAAAGAGTCAAACCTTTTCACTCCACAGAAAGTTTTGATCAGTTCTACTGACAAGCAAATAAAAGTCGATGGAAAATTATCTCTTGAAGAGTGGCAGGATGCCGTCGTAATTCCACTGATGATTGATAAAAAACGTCAGACTGTAGTTTCCACTCCCGCATACCTATATTTAACTTACGACGCCGAAAACCTTTACTTTTTTCTAAAATCTCCATTAGGAAAACAATTTTTTAATAATGCACACTCAAGATTGTTGCACGGATTTTTCCTGCGCGAACGAACTACTAGAGATCTGGATATTGATAATGATGATTCTTTTGAACTAACTTTTCGTCGCCATAATAGTTTAGATGTCTATCACATGTCGCTTAATACTCTTGATGTGCGTTACGATTATATTTTGACTAACGGTGGCATACCGGCAATCCTGGGGTGGAATCCGGATTGGAAAGTTAAATCAACAATTCAGGAAGAAGGCTGGTTTGCGGAAGGGGCTATTCCATGGCGTGCATTGAAAGGTATGCCGGCCAAGAATGTCAGTTGGGAAATGAATTTCAATAGAATATGGAAACTTCTCAAACAGGAACAGGATATGTGGGCAATAGGCAATCGTCCAGCGACTCCCCAAAAAATAGCATTTTCGGGGGGGATAGTTACATTTGGAGGTAAAAATAATCTTATCACAAAATTGGATTCAATAAAAACGTTTAACAACAGCAAGGTTGATTTTTCCCTAAAATTATTCAACAACAGTTCAAAAGACCAGGAGGTTATTGTTGACTTCAAAACATCATTCAGACCGGTTTTCAAAAGAACTGTTACAGTTCCCCCTGGCAAGACAAAGGATATAAGAATACATAAAGAGTTTTTGAAAAAACCGGCCAGGCTGATTCTGATTGTAACAAATAAAAAGACCCGTGAGCTGTATTTCAATCAGGATACACCGGTTTTTTCAAAAAATAGTTTTAATGTTGAGATAATGCCGATTCCATCTAAGAAGATTGTAAAAATAAAAGGGGATTTCTCGCAACTGAATATTTCTGAAAAATCAAGCAATGTAAAGATCGCCCTAAAAGATAAAAACAATAAAACCCTGAATGTCAAAGAGATCAAAACTCCTCATTCCACGTTCCTGAGCCAGTTTGATTTTGCAAAATTGCCAGTCAGTAATGATTATACCTTCGACATAGAAATTTTTTCAGGAGAACAGCTTGTTTCCTCCAGAACCATGACCTACCGGCATTTGCCATTGCCTGAATGGTTCCACAATAAACTTGGCTTTTCTAATAAAGTCCCCCCCCCGTGGATAGCTATGACATATAAAAACAATAAAATATCGTGCTGGGGACGCGATTATAGCTTTGACAACAAACTATTCCCAACCAAATTAACAACGCAAAGTAAAAATGTTATTTCTAGCCCTTTTAAGTTGCTTTTAACAACCGGACAAGGTACTATCGACCTCAACAAACAAGCAAGCCAGCAAAGTAATTTAAAAGCATCTGATACTGAAATCAGCTTCAGGAGAGAGCTGAAAAAAGATAATTTAAGCGTTTCCGTCGCCACCAAAACAGAATATGATGGTTTCATGTGGCATGAAATGTTATTGACACCTCGGAAACCAGTGATAATAGATTTGTTAATTCTGGAACTACCGCTTGACGCAAAAATGGCGAAATTAAAAATAACGTATGATTATACCCTGAAAACTACTGGTATTATTAAAGAGTGGCAGGGGGCTATCCGTCCGCTTTGGGTAGGAAATGCCGAAGGTGGTATTCAGTTTGTAGCGGAAGAAAGTTATAATTGGAAAAATGATTCCCGGCAAAATGAGCTTAAACTGATCAGAAAAGGTGATAAATGGTTTATCCAGTTAAATCTAATCGGGAGTAAAACATTGCTGAAAAAAAACTTATCCTTCGCTTTTGGCTTCCAGGTAACTCCCGTCAAACGCATCCACCCGGATCATCGTAAATGGCGCATTGGGCATTGGACTGATTTATTATCCAAAACCCAGGAACAGAATATCGAAGTGATAGCGGCCTGGACTACCGGATGGGCAAAAGTTTTCCGGGAATCAGGCGAAGTCTGTTATCCATTCGTTAAATATAACGCCAGCAAAAAAACATTTTCAAAAATCAAAAAAAATATTCCGGTATATGGTTTCCCATATTATCAGCTTCATGAATTCTGGTATCCGTCTCCGGAATTTAAACAGTTTGGGTATGAGTGGATTTGCTCTGATTCAATCAATCCGCCTTCTGCAAGCAAATTGAGAAATCAGCACATAACAGTATGTCAAGGCGCAAGAACGTTGCAGGATGTCGTTTTATACGGATTT
>CAKZLA010000189.1 GCA_937124525.1 uncultured Desulfobacterium sp. | reverse complement strand
AATCAATTCTGGAATCCCACGGCTATGAGGTCACCCTGGCAACGGATGGCGTAGATGGATTTAAAAAAGCCTCCGAATTTGCCTATGATCTCATTGTTTCTGATGTGGATATGCCGAACCTGGACGGATTTGCCATGACAAAAAGAATTCGATCCACTGACATGCATGCCCATACCCCCATTATTATTGTCACGGCCCGGGACAGCCAGGCAGATATGAAAAAAGGAATTACATCCGGTGCCAACGCCTACATTGTCAAGGGCGATTTTGATAAGAACAATCTGTTGGAAACCATCGAAAACTTATTGGGAATGTGATATATTTTTGAATATTTTTTATGAAAATGCTGGTAAATCAAGAATTCATTTTTTTATTTTTGTTGCGGGCAAATCCAGATGAAAAAAAGATCTGCCCATGGCCGTTTATTACCAAAGAAGGAATGTAATATGTCTACCCAAAATTTAACCATTCTGCTGGTGGAAGATGATCCTTTTGCCCGGGCCATGCTGGAACAGATCCTTTCTGATAAAGGGTACCGGGTCAAAACGGCAGAAAATGGTCTGGAGGGCTTAAAAATATTTTATGAAAACAATGATGTGGATATTATCATTACAGATATGAATATGCCACAAATGGATGGGCTGGAACTCATTCAGCAGTTAAGGGATGGAAAACAGGATGTTCCCATCATTGTCCTTACCAGTAACCTTGAAATTAAAACGGCGGTGAGTGCCATCTACGGGGGGGCCAATGCCTATCTTATAAAAGATGAAAACATTGAGGACACTTTTGTCCAGGCCATTGACCATGCCTGGGATCATTCCCAATTGGCCCTGGAAAAGCAAAGACTGATGGCGGAACTCGAAGAAAAAAACCGGGAGCTGGAGCAACTTTCATACCTTGACGGCCTCACCGGCATTTCAAATCGCAGATATTTTGACACGATCCTTGCCAAGGAGTGGCGCCGGGTCATGCGGGATCATTTTCCCATTTCCATTGCCATGATTGATATCGATTACTTTAAATTATACAATGACACCTATGGTCATCAATCCGGAGATGACTGCCTGAAAAAGGTGGCCCATGCCTTGAAAGATGCCCTTTTCCGGCCCGGGGATTTCATTGCCCGGTATGGTGGGGAAGAGTTTGTTGCTGTGATGACTCACATCGGGCTGGACGGAGCAATGGAAGTGGCCGGAAGAATGCAGCATAACATCAAACGATTGGGCATACCCCATGAGATGTCCGATGTATCGGATCTGGTAACGGTGAGCATAGGTCTTGCCTGTACTGTTCCCCAAAAAGGAAATGATCCCAAAGAGTTGATTGGAAAATCGGATTCTTGCCTGTACAATGCCAAGGAACAGGGCAGAAACAGGGTTTGCAGTCCAGATAATAGCCAACAATCACTGAGCTAAAGACTCAGAAGTTTTTTTGTCGGATTTTTATAACCTACATGGCAGATTGACCTGCCACAACGAAAAATGAAACTCTAATAATTGCAACTTTTTAGACGGAGTTTCATATAACTGCCACGGGGAGACCGCAGGGGGGACCCGGGACTGCCCACAACGAAGCATGAAAGAATATTAGGCACACCTACTCTTTCATATAAAAATAAAAATATATTCAAACGCTTAATTGCACGTATAGTTTCGGAGAGTTTAAATAATCATGCTGGATTTAAAAGATATTAACGAAATGACCCTTGGGGGGGCACTGCTGAGCCGGGTGGCCTATTATATTGAAGAGAAGAATCTTAATTTTATTGTGGCTGGAGGGGCTCTGCTTAACAAATGTTTCCAGGAGCTTGGCCGGGAAAAGGTGATGGAATACCTGCAGGCCTATGCGGCGTGCGATTTTTCCAGGATTACCATTGCCGGTGAAAAACCCTCTGCACCTTTTATGGCGGCCTGTGTGGATGATGCCGACAAGGGGGTGGCCCGGGTGCAGTATCTCATTGATTTTAATGAAGAGGCAAAAGAGGGGACTGCCAGCCTTTTTTACAGTAAAATCATGGGGGCCTTTTCCACCAATTTTTTTGCAGTTCAGCCCCATGTTCAACGCTTGTGGTTTCCCTTTGTTGTTCAGATGCTGGAAGGGGGCAAAGTAAAGGTACAGAAGGAGGATGGCGGCACTTCCATCCTCAAATAACGGTTTTGGCAGTTATTTAAACTTGAGTTTAATGCCCGAAGCGGATTCCCTTATGTCAAACCCAAGGGGGGTAAGCATCTCAAAAATCGGGCGGCCAAAATAAAACAGTTCCAATACCACAGATAGCTCAAAGAGGTCCACGGACTCAACGCGATGGGCAATGTCTTTATTGCACATCCGTTCAAGTCTTTTGATGGTCTTTTTGGATGAACGGGAAATAGTCCGGGAAATGGCTTTTAGATCGGGCAATGGGAACAGCGTTTCATGCTCAATCAATCGTTGTCTCAACGGATTATTTTCCTTTACAATATCAAGCCTTGAAAGGAGATTTTTGCCTGCCAGTTCAAGAATGTCTTTTGTATCCCAGCACTTGAGAACCCCGCAGGCAGATGGGCGCTGGCTATATATGGTGCATCCATTCTGCTTTTTATCATAAAACACACAGGCCCATGAGCCCTTTGTTCCTCTTATTTTTAAAAATTCGGTTTTTGCAGGTTCAATGGATTTTGTGACGGGATCATCAACAAGCTCCCCTTTTCTGATGGTGATCAGGTTGTCAAAGGATAAAAACCCCTTTTCTATTAAAGGCAGATCCTGGCTGTGCAATGCAGGACCACCATTTTCGCAGCAGGTACCGCATCGTTTACATTCATTTTGAATACTCATTAAATTTACATCCATGTTTTCTGTATCAAGTGATATCAATGGAGAAGCCCCGGCAGCCAGGTGACAATTCCGGGAAAGAGAATCAAGAGCATGATGGTGACAATATAGGCGGGTAAAAACAGGGACACGCCCTTAAATACCTCCTTCATGGGCACACCCGAAGCCACGCTGGCCACCACAAAGGTGGTGGCCCCCACCGGTGGGGTAACTGCCCCCAGGGTAGTAATCACTGTAATTGTAACGGCAAACCACACCGGATCATACCCCATTTGAACAGCCAGGGGGAAAAATATGGGAATGGTGATTAAAAGAAGTGCCAGGGCATCCATGATGGCCCCTCCGGCAATGTAGATAAGACTGATGGTGAGCATGATAAGCCAATCGGAAAGATTAAGCCCTGCAACAAAATCCGCCAGATCAAAGGGAATCCGGGTGATGGCCAGGAATCTGCCAAAGATCATGGCTCCGGCCACCAGCATGATGACCATGCACGATATGCGAAGGGTGTCTTTTATGGCCTTTATAAAATTCTCAAGGGAAAGGGTGCGTCTCACAAGGCTGATCACCAGGGCAAAAAAAGACCCGGCAGCACCGGCCTCGGCAGGGGTGAAAAATCCCGAATAGAGACCTGTCATGATGAGCAAAAACAGAATCAGCATCTCAGCCCCGCCGCTGAGGGAATTGATTCTGTCCTTTAAAGAGCGTTTGGGCACAACAGGTCCCCATTCCGGTCGTATTTTACAGATCACTGAAATGGACAGGGTCAAAAGCAATGTCAGAAGAAGCCCGGCCCCAATCCCCCCATAAAAAAGTTTTGCAATGGACTGTTCCGTGGCAAGTCCGATGATGATCAACACCACACTGGGGGGGATCACCACTCCCAATGTGGAGCCGCAGGCAATGGCACCGGTGCTCAGGCCCGGTGCGTATCCGTATTTTTTCATCTCCGGCAGTGCCACCGTGCTCATGGTGGCGGCGGTGGCCGTGTTGGAGCCGCAGATGGCAGCAAAGGCACTGCACGCCATCACCGTTGCCATGGCAAGCCCTCCCCGGATGTGTCCCACCCAGGTGTGGGCGGATTTGTAGAGTCTTTCATTGACCCCGGAGTA
>CAKZLA010000188.1 GCA_937124525.1 uncultured Desulfobacterium sp. | reverse complement strand
TCTTGCTCCAATTAAGTCTAAACTAAAAAATGAAAAACACTTGAATTTATTTAGGTTATTACCCGCACAGCTCGAAATATTTTGGAGAACTTACAACAGAATTACAAAAAGAACATACAAGTCCAAAGCCTGCTTTTGATTTGTGAAAGCAACCTTGACACAAAAAATCAGAGTAAAATTCTCAATAAAATTAGCAATTTGCTTAGGGGTGGCAAATTAGAGGCGTTTAATCATGAGAGTATTTTATTAAAAAACCGTGCCGGAATATTAAATTATGAGAACAAGAACTATTTTAAAGCTGGAGATTATTTATACAAATCACTATCTATCCTTATTATTTCAAATACTAATTGTATATCCAAAGTGGATTTGCTGAAATCAGCTGATCGTTTAATTTTCTCTGCAGGAGTAGTGAAAAAGGAAAACGAGAAAGATTACCGTATTAATCTATGGAAATCTGTTGCGTATCATATAAAAAATGACAAATTAACATCTGCCAAGTATTTTAAAGAGCATTTAAAAGTCTCACCAAAATATTTCGAAAAGGAATTCACAAAATATTTTTTTTACAACATATTTAGTAAAGTTTAAAAAATAGACTACAAATTATCTAAAAAAACCTTAATAATACGATGACTCACCTAAATTCAACCATAGATAAGGGAAAATACTTAATTAAAACAAGGAAAATGCTGACGGATAAACCGCAGATTTTCATGTTCACGCCGCTGCGCGGCGTGAACGCGGTGCTGACTCCGTCCAGCTCCTTGTTCCGGCGCTACGCTTCGGAACAAGGAGCTGGACCGGTCACCGTGAACCTCACAAGCAAACTGCGTTTGCTTGTGAGGTTCACGGTGCCGGTCAGCACCGCGTTGGGCTCAATGAGCATTAATAAAGATCGTTCTCGTCAATAAAGGAGTCAAATGATCAAAATTCATCTTGCACAGATTTATTACAATACGTCGTATTATGATCCCCCAATTGACTACTTAGAGGAGCCTATCGCTTTTAATGGAAAAGATACTCCTCTGGGTAAATTGCGTTCAATTGATGAGATACAAGAGCACCTCGTAAAGACCAAAAGTGTATATATTGAACATATTCGTTCTAAATTATTGGATATTGCAAATTGGTCAGGAAAAAAGGAATGTCACATTCTTGCTTTTCCAGAGTATTCTGTACCACCGCAAGTACTTTTAGACTTGCAAAAATTAGCCTTAAAATATTCTATGATTATTGTTGCGGGGACTCATCGAGTCCAAGCTGGTTCCAATGTGGAATCAATTTACCGTGATTTGCATATTTATGAAGATTCAAATTTTGTTGGTTGTGCATGTAGCCCAATCATTTGTCCTGATGGGACAGTCCTTCTGGCTAAAAAAATTAAAAAATCAAAATGGGAACCCAACCTAAGTACGCCGGAAAAAGAACCAAAATCTTTTCGTATTGAATGCAAAGGGGAATCAATATCAATCTCTGTAATTCCTTGTATTGACAGTCTTCATACAGACGTTATTGGTAAAATTCTATCCAACAAGGAACAAAAGCCTAATATAATAATTAGCCCTTCAGAATCACCAAAGACATCTTTATTTGAATCAATAGCAAATCTTCTTGGATCTAGTGAAACACTCTTTTGCTATGTCAATACAGCCGAAACTGGGGGATCTTTTTATAATATTCCAGAAGCTTGGGGAGCATACCTAAAAGGCCATTCACATTTTTATGAAAAGTTACCATCAAATACTGAAGCAATACTGGAATTAGTAGCAGAACAAAATTGTTTTTATGCCAAAAAAGGTTCATTAGACAACTCTCCAAATTGTTATCATCCTTTCCCGTATCCAATAATTTATACAAAAGAGAGTGAATGGTTAGATGATGTTATAGCATTTAAAAATGATACCATAGAATGGCTGAAATCATCAGACATAGCTTCAGCTATAGAGTGGATGGATCTTTTTTTGTCAGAAAATTTATCAAAACTGCCTAATCTTGTTGGGCAAAACTTAAAATATATTAGGCATAGTATTTTGCCCTTATACGATGGCAGTATTGAAACTGTTGAAAAATCAATGTCAAATATCCCTATCAATAGGGTAGAAAATACAATTTTACTATGGGCAATTAGAGTAAATGATACGATTGATATTCTTTCTAAGCTTATAAAAGAAATTCCCGATGATTTAGCTGATGATTTATTTTCATGTTTAAGAGATCAAAGAAAAAATAGTAAAAAATTGCCCTCTATACCTGATGATTTATCAACAGAAACAGCTTTAATTTCAACACAGTCTTTTGATCAACAAGAATTTTCCGGAGAATTAGAAATTATTGAATCTTTCCAAAATCGTGGGGCTGATATCGATCAGGTTCGTAACTTTTTGGGCAATCCAGAGAATAAAGTAATTGTTGTAACCGGCGCTATAGGTATGGGGAAAAGTGCTTTTATTAACTGGATGTTTAAGAAACAATTTGGGGATTGGGAAGTATTAAGAATTTACATTTCAAAAGAAGCAAGGGCACCAAGGCTCATCTCCGAGATTGGTTATTTAGTTGGCTCTGCACTTGATATTGACAGCCTTTCTACCGCAACAAGCAATGTCTTTCGTCAAATTGTTAGAAAAATATTTGGACTATTTTTTAAAAAACAGAAAAGGGCATTAGTGATTGATGATCTTCATGACATTCTAAAATCAGGTACGACTCGTGATCACAATCAGCTATCCATTTTGGTAGAAGAAGCAGCAAGCTGCAAACAATATGTGGGAGGTAGAGTATTCATTGTCAGCAGTCAGTGGCTTCCTTGGAAATGGGTAAACCAGTCAGGGGTTGCCCATTTACCACTGAAAAGAATCAACGATATTTACGTAAGAAGAATTATTGAATTCCACATGCGCCGCTGCAAACTTATAAAAGATGAGTCAATACCTGAGCCTCCTCAAGATTTACTTGATTTGGTAAAGGGGCATCCTTTATCAGCTAAAATTGCAGTCGATGCTATTAAAGATAAAGATTTAAGTGAATTATCAAAAAGTGTAAAAACAATTAGTGGCTATGTTGCTAGCGAATTACTTAAACATGTCACACTTTCAGCAGATGAAAAACGATGCATGCAACTTTTGTCTGTTTTTAGAAAACCTGTCGAATTAAATTTACTTGCAAAAGTATCAGAAGCAAATTTAGAAAAAACAATTGGTGAATTAACCGCAAGATGTATTTTGAATTACGATGGTAAGTATTTGGAGATAAATGAAGCGGTTAGGCGATATTTTACTTCTTTTAACGATAAGAAAGATAACGACACATTTCATAGTGTAGCTGCAAATTATTATCAACACAAATACGAATATGAATTAGGCCTTATAAATAAAAATCCAAGTATTGTTGCAGAATTTGTACATCATCTATCCCTATCAGAACAAATTGATAAAGCTAAAGAGTTAAAGATACTAATTGTAGAAGAGATAAAGCCAACTGCAAGGAAATTATATAAAGAGTTAAAACAGTACAGCAAAGCTTTTGAATTATATAGGTTGCTACAAAAAGTTGTACCAGACGATGTCGAGGTACTTGCCTATATAGGTCGCTGTAACGCTAGGTTAGGGCAATGGCAAAGTTGTGATCAAGCTTTTCAGTCTGCTGTTGAGGTAGCAAGAAGGACTGGCCAGCAAGTATGGTGGCTCTATAGAGATTGGGGCCATATAAAAGCTCGTTATAATTATTTTGATGATGCGAAAAAATATTTTGAGAAAGCTTCATATAATAGACCTGACGACCCATCAATTAAATCATCATTGGCCTACATGCATTGGCGACAAGATGACTTTGGTCTGGCAAGAGACCTATTTGAAGAAGTTTTGAAGGACAAGCATTATCACAAATATACTTTGACTTTTTATTCTAGGTTTCTGAATGAGACGGGTGAGTACGATTATGCAAAGCATCTTCAGGAAAGGCTTAGCAATATAGAAAATGATTATGAGTACCGTAAGCCAATTGAATATGACATAGATGAAGATTATGATGATTAAATTTTGCTGTTTAAGCCCAACATGTCGCTCCACCTGACCGCGAGAACGGGTGAGCCTTTCCGTAAGTCATAGGCGCGGCAGGTGAGCTAAACGTTGGGATGGTCAAAAAATATCAGAGGCTCTTAAAATCGCGATTCAAGGTAAAGGAGCATTTCGTAAATTTAAAGACACGTGCCACCGGTTTAACGTCATAGATCATTGGTACGTATACAAAAAAGAAGCTCTAAAAGAAATTGTGATTTCTTGGTGTATTGACAATAATCTTGAATATGAAGAATAGGCTTAATTTTAAGTAGTTGCAGATCCCAACGAATGCATACACTGGAGCTTCCCCGCTGCTAACGCCTGGGGCAGTCCGGTGATGCTGGTGTTGTGTGCTGAGGGAGTTATGTTTCAAGAACTTGAAAATTGCATACTGCGTGATTGGCAAATTGAAGACACGCAACCAATCGCAAAATATGCGAACAACAGAAAAATCTGGTTAAATTTGCGCGACGGTTTTCCACATCCATACACTATTGAAGATGCAGAGGCATTCATTACAAAGGTTAATGAATCCACACAAAGAACAGTCTTTGCAATAGCCACTGAGGCTGAAGCTATCGGAAGCATCGGTTTGATGCTCGGTAGTGATGTCCACCGGTTCACAGCAGAAATGGGATATTTCCTTGCAGAGCCATTTTGGGGGAAAGGCATCATGACCCAAGCCGTTCGCTTCATGTCAGCCTGGGCAATTCATAATCTGGGGCTACACAGGATATCTGCCGAGCCTTATGCCACAAATTTAGCATCGCATAGGGTTCTCCAAAAAGCTGGATTTACCTGCGAAGGTCGGCTTCGTTCAAGTGTGTTTAAGGATGGGGAAATATTGGATCAAATGATCTACAGCTATTTGGGCACTGAGAGCACACAGCATCACGTTCAAGATTGAAGGGCGGATCCGGTGTGTATCTTTGAAAAATGTCCAACAACGAACATGCACCGAATTTCACCGGTAATGTTCAAGGTTCCAGGCGGCTGCGCCGCCTGGAAGTGTGACCGGCATGGTCATAAACTTGCTGGTGAAAGTCCAGCAACAGCCCTGAAAGGAGGGAATGTATAGACAACGGCAAGGGTGCCCGAAGAAACTTTCCGGATCTGCCCGAAGAGGGAATACCCGGTGAAGGAGAGCCAATGAGGGATCTGAAGGAAGCCTGCGTCAAAATTGCCACCCAAACTTGGTGTGAACCTCTGGTAGGCCTTGCGGAATGGGCGAGATACCTTCGACTATCGAAGCCCTATATCCTTTCCGTAATTGTGCAGGGTAGAGGAGGTGGGTGGGCAATGAAAGTGTATGATCTTACCCGGTGAAGAGCCGTCTGATCTGGGCCGTTGTAACTGCGACAGCCAAGCCCTAAGCGGTGCAGGAATGTAGCCGTTATGGACAGAGGGTTTTCAGATGAAGCCATAGTAGGCGTAAAACCGGCAGCCGATGAAGATGCGGTGACGTATTTGAGGATAAAACTGCTGGAAAGTGACAGTGATGTTGGAGCCGAAGGGTGGAACATGTAACTGGTATACGTAAAATTCAGAATAGCGGTTGTCAGGAGTTCAGCCATGGGAGTTACCTTTGGAGGGAAACGTATATATCCTGTAACAACAAAGGAAATGCGGAACGATGAGAAAACAACCCAAAATGAAAAGCAAAATGAAGCAACGTAGCCTGTTCATTGAAGAACGAAGTCTCTTTGAACAACTGTGTGATCAGGGAAACCTGTTGACCGGTTTTGAAGCAGTGAAAAGAAACGGCGGTGCACCCGGAGTGGATGGCGTGACCGTTGGTGAATTTCAAAGCCAAATAGACGAAGAGCTGGCTCAGCTCCAGATGGATCTGGAAAGCTGGAGTTATAAACCAAGCCCTGTGAAACGGGTTGAAATACCAAAGCCCGGTAATGCCGGTGTTCGCCTGCTTGGCATTCCCTGTATCCGTGACAGGGTGGTGCAAGCCACAATAAAACACCTCCTGGAACCGATAATTGATCCCACATTTTCCGACAACAGCTATGGCTTCCGTCCCGGCTACAGCCCACAACAGGCTGTTGAAGCGGCACAGAAGATAGTGCAGAGCGGGAAAGAGTATGTGGTGGATATTGATCTGTCCAAATTTTTTGACCGAGTTAATCACGACCGACTCATATGTTTGCTTTCGGGTCATGTGCCAGATAAGCGCATTCTGCGCATAATTGGCATCATCTTGAGAAGCGGCGTGATGATAAACGGAACGATGATACTCACCAAAGAAGGAACGGTTCAGGGCAGCCCCTTGAGTCCTCTGTTGAGTAATGTAGTACTTGATGAGCTTGACAAAGAACTTGAGCAGCGTGGACTTGAGTTTTGCCGATATGCTGATGACTGCAATATTTTTGTCCGGTCACCCAAGGCGGCAAGCCGGGTGATGGAAAGCATCAGCCATTTTATCGAGCATAAACTCAAGCTGAAGATTAACCAGGATAAAAGCAGGGTCGGTCGATCCTGTGATGTCAAATTTCTTGGAATGACGATCATCAATGGGACGATAGCGATATCATCCCAGTCCATGAAAAGAGCGATGCAGAAAGTGAAAGAGCTGACACCTCGGGGAACCAACATAACCCTTGAGCAGACAATTCAAAGGATAAATAGCTGGTATATGGGATGGTCTGGATATTATTTGATGACCCAGTACCCAAGCCAGTTTGCCCATATTGAAGCTCATGTGAGGCGGCGGTTGCGAGCTCGATTCGTGGATCAAAACAAGAAGCGTCGTTTTTTATTCAGGAAGCTTGTTAAACAAGGCGTATCATGGAAATTTGCAGCAAAAACGGTATTTTCAAATAAGGGACGTTGGGCATTATCCAGGACGAATGCCTTACATAGCGCATATCCGAATCGGTGGTTCATAGATCGGTTTGGGCAAGCGATAAGGTCGACTGACAGGATGAAGCATTGGTTTAATGTTCGTCAATGGATAAAGGTTACATGAGGAGCCGTGTACGGACCCGTACGCACGGTTCTGTGGGCAGACGGGAGCCGATGGGCTCCCTCTGACCCGATTCGCGGTGCTGACTCCGTCCAGCTCCTTGTTAGTGCATTCTTTCATGAAACTTTTCAGGCCATTCAAATATAAATTACTTTCCAATAGTTAACAAATGCGTTAATATAGGTTTTATGGAATGGGAAATATTATATTACAATGAGGCTATCCAGGAAAAAATTAGCAAGCTACCTTCAGGAATTCAGGCAAGATATATTCGTCTGGCAGAAAGAATTCTTATTTATGGCCCAAACCTGGGAATGCCTCACACAAAAGCATTGAAAGGCGGCCTTTTTGAGCTTCGGATGAAATCAAAAGAGGGAATTGGAAGAATATTTTATTGCACTATTGTCGGCAAGAGAATCGTGATGCTACATTCTTTCATCAAAAAAACAAACAAGATTCCTTCCAAAGAACTCAAAATTGCCATCTCACGCATGGAGGAGGTCAAAAAATGATGACGCATGAAGAGTTTACCAAAAAATTATTACAAAATGTAGAAGTACAAAAAGAGTATGATGCCCTTGAGGAAGAATTTTCGTTTTTTGATGAGCTGCTCAAAGCAAGAGTTAAAGCTGGTATGACCCAGACAGAAGTTGCCACCCGTATGGGAACAAAAACTCCGGCTGTAGCCAGATTGGAAGCGGGAGGTGGAAATAAAAAACACTCACCTTCAGTATCCACACTCCGTAAGTATGCCAAAGCTGTTGGCTGTGATTTAGAGATCAAGTTGGTGAGAAAAGAAACTGACGTGAGCAGAGCTCATATTTGATGATTTTACCAATCACACCAAACAGTCATAGAGATTTAGAGCTCAGAGCAAATGTGGCGCTAATAATATGGTTAAGATGAATACCATAAAAAACCTAACCAAAAAATAGAGCTGATCACAAAAGCCGAGCCGATTTGTCGTTAATTTAAAGGTTTAGGCGGCTTTTGTGTCAGCTCATTTAGGCGTTCACGCCGCTGCGCGGCGTGAACGCGGTGCTGACTCCGTCCAGCTAAGCATTGATAACGGTGTGGCCGAATTTTCAGATACACTTCTCTTCCAAGAATCGGTAAATGTCGGATCTTAATCCATTCATCATATCCTCTGAAGTGTCGAATCTCTTTCCCTCATTTTCGGCAGACTCCGCTTTTCTTCGTGCTGCGGAGGTCAATGACATAATTCCCTTTGCTGTCACGAGAAACTTTCAAAATTTCAACATCGGGAAGTTCTAAATCTAACTCAATTCCCATAAGCCCTCCGTTCACAATTTTGTTACAAGATAAAAGCAGAGTATTATCCATGAACAGTACTCAAAGTGCAACCCCGGAAATCATCGGAGAACCCCGAAAATTAAGGTTATAGTAGAATAGAAAACAGATACCCTGCCAATACTAAAATAATCCCCCCTCCTATTCTTGAAGAAATCTGGGCAAATGGAAACAGTTCAATCCGCTTGGCTGCCCCCAGGATTTCTAAATCGCCGGTACCGCCCTTATTGGCCATACACAAACCTGCGGTCAGAGCCGCCTCAATTTCATAAAATTTAAACAATCTGGCAGGTAGGAATGAGCCAAGAGTTGCCCCAAAGATAATAAATGTGCACAGAACAAGATTTGACAATGATATTGCATTAAGTAACACCTGGATGTCAGTTCCCAATCCAATTGCGAAAAGGACCATCGGAATAAATAATTTTAAACCAAACTTCATCACTTGTATTAGAGCCAATTTTAACTCTATTGATAAAATATCCAGAAAGTTAAAAATTAAAAAAATTAAAACGACATAAGCAAATACATGAATGGAATCAAATAGGGCGTATAAAATAAATGACAAGCAGGCAACTGCGAAACCCAAATAAATTGCTCCAAAATAGTCGCTCTGGGTAACACTGACTTTTTCAAGTTCAGTGTCTATATCTGAATCAATATCCTCTTTCATCAGTTTCCCATTACCTGTCAAAAAGGGGAATTTTTCCCCGAGGATATTTAAAATAGCAGCGAAAACAATGGCAATACTATTGGCCAGGGTTAAAATCGCAATGGCAAAGCTATAGTAACTCTGTTGAGGAATACCCGTTACAGATTCATAAATTTCTGCCATTGGGATTGCGCCGGCACCATTGCCTCCTCCCATAATGGGCAGTACATACATGGTGATTATCTCTGATGGGGGTATGCCAAACAGTAGGCCTCCAAGAACCCCCATGGCAGAAGCCCCGGCGAATGCCAATAAAATCAAAGGGATATATCCAACCAATGCTTTCATTAATGTTTTGCGATTAACAGATAAAATGTTGCCTCCGATCAATAAGATCAGACAAAAGTATAGAAATCTGTTGTCAATGGCATCATAAATCATTATTTGAGCTTCAGCGGAAGGTATCAAACCGAATCTGACTATCAAGGACCCGCCCAAAAAAGCCATTACATACCCACCACCAAAGAATCGATTCCATATAGGTAGTTTTTCACCGATAGCAAACAGTATCAGTCCATAAATCATCATGAAACAGAACGATCCTATAAGTCCTGTTTTTGCCATTGCTCCTGATCTCATGATGGTGGTGGAGGTCACAGCCATCATGAAAAAAATGGGAATTGGTATGCCGTTAAGCTTTCCATAAATTGGTTTTAGCAACATTTCTTTACTCGGCATTTGTTGTACCCTTAGCATTGGATGAGTTCCAGCCATTTAATGCGACGTTAGATAGAAGAACAGATTGCTGACCGCCATGACTGTCAGTATCTTGAAGGCTGCCTTGGATAACCGGCCGGGGAATAGTAATCTTAATTGTATAGATATCCTCACAAAGGAAAATCTGAACCTCACCTTGCTTTGCTCCGTAGAGGGTGCTGATCAGCTCCCGGGTGATCAAATTCATAGCAACCAGGTTTTCGTAATCCTCCTTATTTTGAAGAAAAATCTCAAAAGTAAGATAAAAAGGCCCTGCATTCTTTGACCGAACATATAGTGCATAATCACGCAATGTTTTCTTTTTCATATTTTTCTACCTTTTTCCCCATCACATTCATGTAAACATTTTTTATCATCTCTTTGTAATTCTCCGGCTCGACAATGTGATTGAGCTTGAATTCATATACTGGACCTCGCTCTGTCTGTGGTGGAGAAAAAGGAAAAGCAAAGGAGGGCAGTTCTCCCTCTAAGGACAGGGGCATATGAAGCACGTATGGATTTCCCAGTTTAACAATATCTGAAGCTGTTTCCTGGGTCTTGGCTGTCACCGTGATCATAATCAAAATTTCCGCAGGCAGGGAAGCCCGCACTGAAAGATTGTTCATAATCAGACCATCTAATCCGAAACGCCTGACTTCGATGTTATACTCTTCCTGAGGCAGCTTTAAAATGCTCGCAACCTTAGCATTAATAAAGTCAAGCAGCTGTGTCTGCCATTGATCGATATTGGTAATGTATTCAGGATCGGTGATCCCGGACATGATAATGGTTTGATATCCTACGACACCGGATCCTTCTATCTTTATCGTAATCGGAAGGGGCTCAAATTCAGATCCTTCTACTCTGACCCGGCGATGATCAATCGCTATATAGTGAGCGTTCCGGGTTTTGACAAGGCCAGCCGGCTCACGCAATTCATAGGGGTTGGCATTTTCATATAACATGTGAGCCGCCACACTGTAAGGCGTACAAATACCATCAGGAATTGCAGTCTCCACCTCAAATCCATTTTCATCAAAATGAAGTATCACACCACCGGCAACTGGACTATGGGAACACAGAGCACCACACTCTGCAATCTTGGCGCCATGCCACGCCAATCCCGGTGAAATCCCCCTCATAATCGGTACACTCGCAATGATCGCTGTATCTGTTGCTCTCCCACCCAAAATAATGTCAGCGTCGTTCTCAATGGACTCAATTATTGGTTCTGTTCCCATGACCCCGACAATATGGGTGCAAGAGTCAATCACCTCTTCTGAAATGAGCGATGCGTTCTGAAGAGGCTTTATTTTCCCTTCCCTTAATCGAGTCTTAAGATATACCTTATCCTGCTCACTATAGATCAGGGCCAGTCTGAAATCTAAATTCTCTTCCCCGGCTATTTCAAGACAGATATCTCTAGTCCAGTCCAGCATTCCGTCAGTGCCACAGGTTCCGCAGGAGGCTATGATCAACGGTACGTTCAGTTTCTGGCGAGCCTTCATAAGTCGGAGCAGATCCGACTTTATCACCTCCCTGGGCTTAGACGTTGCCCCAGCTCCTAAATAATAAGGCCCAGAATCCGTAGAGCCAGCATCCAGAGCAATGGCATCGACTTGACGGGATATGGCATACTCAATAGACTCATCAGGGAAATGAGCCCCCAACGCTCCTGTCGGAACCCATATTTTGCAGGTTTTCATATAAAACGCTCCTTTTTCTTCTTTTTTTGCCAATATAAACTTTAACATATCAAAATAAGCAAAAGCTGTGCCAGACATAGATAGAGATTTGATAGCGAGAAACTATTCAATATAATCAATGTGTTAAAATAAGATTCCCGGTTTCTTTTAAAAATTATTAGGCGACAGCAGTATAATATTGACAAATATTAACATTTTGTTTAGGAATGTATTGCAATCTATCTAAAATGTTAACAGTGCAAATTTCAGGGAGATCCATGAACAAAAAACGATACAGAATTGGTTTGATTTCTGCCAGCCCATTAATAATTGATCATTCGCTAACATACTGCTCAGAACATAATATTGACCTTCGAGTATCTGAAACGCTACTTCATGATGCAATCGGCCCAGCAAAAAAAATGGAGTCAGATGGGATTGAAGTGGTTCTTACTGGTCATGGAACCGGCGGGCTTCTCAGGAAATGGCTTCAGATCCCCATTGTTACCTTTGGCAGAGATCCGATAGATTTTATCAAAGGGCTTTTAAAATTAGTTGAAAACGGCAAACAAAAGATTCTGGTACCGTTATACAACACTTCGATACAAGATGCTGATGTTTTGGAAAGGTTTTTCGGAATTGATATTAAGTGCATTTCCTATAAGGATGTGACTGAACTTGAAAACATCATTCAAAATGCATCCGCAAACGGATTTGATGCAACAATAGGTGGTGGCATGACAGTAAAATATGCCCTTAAAAACAGTCTATTTACAATAGAAATAGGCTGGGACGGTGCCTCTGCTCTGGCAGCTTTGGAAACAGCTGTATCCGTTATTAAAACCCAAAGAAAAGAACAGGAGAAAACCGAGCGCTACGAATGTATTCTTAATGCCACTTCTGAAGGAATCATCGCTTCGGACAGAGGTGGAATGATTACATCAATCAACAGCGTTGCAGCGCAGCTTCTAACATTGGATAAAAAGGAAAACATCATTGGTAAATCCATAAACGCCTGTCTGCCCAAAAAACTCACAGCCAGGGTCGCCCAGGTCATATCGGATAGCACCCCTATTTACGACAGTCTGGAAAAGGTTAACCGGAAATCAATTGTTTGCAACCTTCACCCTATCTTCGTTGAAGGCCTTACATCCGGCTGTGTAACTTCCTTTAGTACGACCTCAAACCTTATAAAGACAGAAAATAAAGTCCGGAGGTCTTTAGCCAAGGGACATACCGCCAGATACACCATTGAAGATCTCCTTTATGAAAGTCAGGTTATGCATGATGTTGTTTCTAAATCCATCCGGTTTGCCAAGATAGATTCCAATCTTGTGATTTCTGGAGAAACAGGTACTGGAAAAGAAATACTTGCCCAATCAATCCATAATTTGAGCAAAAGGGCAAAACAGCCATTTGTCTCTCTTAATTGTGCGGCACTTCCAGACCATTTATTGGAAAGCGAATTGTTCGGATATGACGAAGGGGCGTTTACCGGGTCAAGAAAGGGGGGAAAACCAGGGTTGTTTGAAATTGCACATAAGGGTACCATTTTTTTGGACGAAATCGGAGAGACGACTGAAAACGTTCAAATCAGATTGCTCCGGGTTTTACAGGAAAGAGAAATCATGAGGCTTGGGGGTGAGCAGCTTGTGCCTATTGACGTACGGGTAATTGTCGCCTCCAACAAAGACCTGGGGAAAGAGGTGCATAAAGGCCGGTTTCGTGAAGATCTGTTTTTTCGCCTGAACGTTTTACGGATTCATCTGCCGCCTTTGCGTAAACGCCTGGTTGATATTCCAATACTAATCCATGTTTTTATAAATGAGTTGTCCAAACAATGGAGGAGCAATCCCATCGTCATTCCTGATGATTGTCTTGAAAAATTAATGAACTACAGGTGGCCGGGCAACGTTCGGCAATTGAGAAATTTTGCAGAGTGCATCCTCCTTTTGTCCCCCAGGGGATTTCAACTTGATGAATTTGAAACGTTATGTTCAGAGCTTATGGAATATGAACAGCAAATTATAAGACCTGAAGAAAAGAAGAATGAATCAGAAAATTTATACGATCAACTGAAACGGAAAAAAAAATCAAAAGAGGTAGATGAACTGAAAAAGGCGTTAGAACAAGCTAAATACTCAAAAACAAAAGCAGCCAAGATACTTGGTATTAGTCGGACAACTCTTTGGAAAAGATTAAAACAGACAGAGTTGTTTTAAAAGAAAAATGGCCTGTTCAGATAGATAAGCCGCATTTCAGAGTTGATGATGCCCGCAAAAAAATAGGAAACGGTACGGAAGCTTTGATACTTTGGCTTACCGTACCGGTACCTCTCAATTTTAGATTAAACGATAAGGCGGACAACTCTTTGGAAAAAGCTGAAACAAGCCGGATTGTCTTGACAGAAGATCTACACCCATCAACTGCTTGAAAATCGTTTCGACTTACCAAATCCATAATTTAAGCATCACAATTGAAACCCGCCATAAGCCTCTTAACAAAACAACAATAAATCCTGAACAATTATTAACAAATTGTTCAGATCGTGCATTGCCAGCTGATTACCTACCAACATAAAAACTATCCCCTATCACTTTAACCTTCTGAATTAAAATATATTTCAAACAATTTTCTAAGCAACAAATTAGTTGGTCCAATACTTGCTTAAATCTTTTTACAAATTTTTATTGCAATTCGTTTTACCATAGAAACCTTGTTTATCAGTGTAATCCTCTAAGCGAAAGGGAAAAAATATGAAAAAAATCTTTGTTTTCTTTAATTTGCTACTGTTCTATATAGTTGTTAATAGTCAGGCCGCGGAAATCAGTTCTCCCGATCGTTTCGAGAAAAATAAAAATATGTTTAATGCTTATCTTCGCTACTGCTGGTTTGACACACAAGTCGAAAATGAAGCCGTTGAAGCATTGCTTGGGGAGCTGCCTACAGGGAATAAGCTAGGTGCCATGGCTATCGGAGGGCTGTTTGATTTCAATTCGAAATATTACGGCGGATTCATCGGAGTGGATGCTTCCATCTACGCCGTCGGCAAATTGGATTCGAAAAAGGAAAGTCGAGGCATTTTAAAAGAAGAGTCCGATGGAAACAACGTAAGTTTTGCCAAAATCGGACAGCTATACATCAAAATGAAACACGAGGCACAAAACTGGAGTGTGGACACCCAGATAGGAAGAGGCAGGTTCGACGCTGCAAGCATAAGCACTCTTGACACACGTGTGGCCCCCAGTTCCTATCAGGGAATGCGTGCCCATTTTAACGTTAAAAATTTTAGTGTGTGGAAATTTCCGGGAAATTTTACTCTTGAAGGGGCTTATATTAACCGGACCTCCTACTATGATACCGATAAGTTCGAATATCTCTACAGTGAAAGCGGTCAAACAATAGACTCTGTCGTGACCTATGGCGCCATTCTGGATTTAAAGGCGGTGGAATTAGTCTTAGCCCAAGGTATTGCAAAAGATTTCAACATCAATACTTCGCTGGGCCTAACATTAAAGGCACCTTTGGGGGACAACGGCGGTATCATGCTGGATACCAAACTATTCAAATATAAGGCAAACGGGAAAATTTGGGAGACGGATTTGGTAGCCGGTGACGCCGCCTATGATGATGAGGCGAAGCTGTACAATGTCAATCTGGGAGCTTCGTACAAGTCCTCATTCGGAAAATTCCGCTTCGGTTTATCATATACAAAATGTGATGCTGAACTGAGCACTTTTACCAGCTTCGGCACACCGATGCTTGGTTATGCATATCTGGACCATGCGGAAAACATGGCAAGCAGAAGGGAAGCCTGGACAATATCGGGAAACGATTTTAATAATGAAGGTGAGCAAGCTTGGCAGATTGCCGTAGAGTATCGTTTACCAAGCTCTTTGGGAAAAAATATTACGCCTTTCCCTTTGGACGACATAACATTTATGTTCATTTATAAAGAAGGATTTTTTGATGCTTTGAATCCTCTTCCCTTGCTTTCCGGCGGGATTCCAATCATGACCGACATAAAAGAAAGGCAGGCTGAATACCGCGCTTATTATCGGTTTGATGAAGAAAAATACTCAGGAGTTTCTATTGGAATGGCATTTATTGATTACAGAATCAATGAGGATTTTGTAGCACTTGTTTCTGCTCAACCAAACAATGTCATGACCGGGAGGGAATTTCGACTTTATATAGACTATGCGTTTTAGTATTAAACCGCCAACAATTCACTGGATGGGCTTTATAGATAAACCTTTTGTATTTTGTAAGCGCTTAACCCCATCTTCCCAAGGAGCAAATGTCCTGCGATAATAAGCCAACTTTAACACAAGGGGGATTCTCAGTCATACACTTTTCGTCTGAAATGCCCGACTTGCGTCATGGGGAACATGGCGATTGGCCTGGTGGATAGTCATGAGCCGAACGATTAAACCTCATCGAGAAGTGTTCTGACTATTTTCGTGGGATTGGGATGTGGGATATGTGGGATAAGAACCTGCTTTTTGTTAAGGAATGGGTTTTAGATAACTTGCCCATTTTCAACAATCAACTGAAATAGTACGATAATTCCAGTTAGGCAAAATTCCATCGAAGACAAGGCGCATTGTTTCTTTAAAGGTGTCGCTGACTTTTCTGCCTGTTTTTTTATGTTTCCGTATTGTGTGTTAAACGGGCAAAGGATTGATAATAAAATGACTGAAAACGATTCCCCCCGGAAAGAGGGGATTACGGCTGATATGACAGTATTGGATACGGTGGCCGCCTGGAAAGAAACCCAGGCGATTTTTCAACGCTACGATGCCCTTGCCGGTGAATGCATTTGCTGCAATGCGCTTTTTGAAACTATTGGTGACATGGCACAAAAATATGGACTGGATCTGGATGGCTTACTGGCGGATCTGGAAGCGGCGGCCATTAAAAAAACGTGATCATTGATGTTGATATAGTAACTCCATCCTCTCCCCGGAATCGCCCGGGGAATGTAAAAATTCTATGGCTGTGAGCGAACAGCCAGAAATGTTAAAAAGTTTTACATCTTCAATAGTTAGTTGTTCCTGTGGTTTGTTTTTCACATAAGATTGAAACTTTCGTGTCCAGTTGCTATATGCTTTTAGTGTTTCAGGAGAGTAATGTCGAATCTTGATTTCTTCACTTGAGTCTGATCACGCAACCATTTTCGGTAAACAGCCTGGAACTCTATTGAAAGCCCTTTCGCATTTAGCTGTGAATCATATTGTAATAAAAGTTGTTGTGGTATTATTTTCATTATGATATCCAATTTTAGATATCCTCTGGATTTGAATGATATGCGACTGTAAATATAAATATAATTAAAAGTGAGTCAAATAACTTTTTTTGAATGATATCTGACAATGGATACCACAACTATACGGAAACCGTTCAACTACTTGTTACATTAAACCTGGAAGGTGGACCAGCAAGTCCAAACTAATACTCAGAACGCGACACACTTATGGGTCAAATTATTCCAGATACTTATATGGTATGGAAGTATGAAACAAATCTTAAAAGCGCATGAGTCTTTGCCAACAAAACCTGAGACGAGCCCCACGGTCGGAGACATCTTCCGCAAGTACGGAGAAGTGTTCAGAGCTACCCACCCTCTGCACCCCCGTCAGCACAAGGTGATGTATGATATCGAACATTGCCGATGCGGAGAGTTCGGTGCTCACTGGGAAATTTGCGACAGTTGCGGGCACATGATAAAGAGATATAATTCCTGCCGTAACCGTCACTGCCCGGGCTGTAATCATATTGCGCAGAAGAAATGGGTCAATGCAAGGATTGATGAATTGTTGCCGGTATCTTATCACCACAGCGTATTTACTCTGCCCGATCTGTTCAATCCCCTATGCCTGTTTAACCGGCGGGTTATGTACGGCCTGTTGTTTGAAGCATCTTCCCAGACCCTGCTGGATTTTGGCCATAACCCTAAGCGTCTTGGGGCTACCATTGGTTTTTACGGTATTCTT
Source organism: uncultured Desulfobacterium sp. (assembly GCA_937124525.1). The sequence goes on along the minus strand of CAKZLA010000188.1, from coordinate 18,469 downwards.
CACACCTGGGGTGGCCAATTTTGGCCCCATCCCCATGTTCATTACATCGTGACCGCCGGTGGAATCAATAATACCGGAAAGTGGGTTGACCCTAAATATCATGCCACCTTTCTCTTTCCGGTAAAAGCCTTATCAACCGTATTCAGAGCAAAGTTCCTTGAAGGCCTGAAGAAAATTCATCATCAACTCAAGTTCCCGGATGATTTAAAAACCCTGGCTGATCCGCATGCCTTCAGTCAATGGCTTTACCACAAAACCCCCAAAGACTGGGTGGTTTTTTCCAAACCTCCGTTTTCTGGCCCTGAAGAAGTCGTAAAGTATATAGGACGGTACACCCACCGAAGCGCCATCAGCAACAACCGGATCATTTCCGACAAAGATGGTAAGATCGAGTTTTGGTTCAAGAACACCCGAAAGAATTCCCGGTGGGAAATCACCTCCCTGCCTGTAGACACTTTTATTGAGCGTTTTTTGTACCATGTGCTGGCAAAGCAATTTAACCGTATCCGGTATTACGGGTTTCTGGCCAACGGCAAAGCCAGAAGCAACATAGAAAGCATACGTAAGGATATGGCAGTTGAATCCGTACAGGCATTGACAGTACCGGAAAAAGGTATGGCATGCCCCAACTGCGAGGAAGGCACCATGACGATAATTCTTGTTATGGACGGATACGGGAACGTCATCGTTGACAACTGTGATAGCGAAACGGATCGGAAAGTTCCGGTAATTCTGGATAGCACATAGAATGAACCATGCTTATCCGGATATTGCACACAACCGGGCTGGAAAAAAATTTAGGCTGATGGTTTCCGCTGCCAAGCTTATTTACCGATCAATCACAATGAACTTATCAGCCTTTTGTTTTATCTGTCACCAGCTTAGAAGCATTTTCACAGAAAACCTTAGCAATGATAGAAGTTTTTTTAGCCAGAGTTTGCAAATATTACTTCAGCCTTGAATTTATGCTGGTACAAATTTTTACTGTGTGCGACAACCGGATAGGCATGGAATGAACATTGGCAGCGCAATATATAGGTATGCTATTTCAATTAAATGGGAGGATTACGCTTTCATAAGAGAATTTGCTGAATTATCAACCCTCTGTGAACTGGTATCGATTGGGAAAGCCGGGTAAAAAATTGGAGCTATACCGCAAATGAATCCCAGCATTTTGCTACTTTACACCAAGGAGCTGATGTTCGGGTATTGATTCGGTTAATGTAACAATAAGTTGGAGCGGCCTGATAACCTACCTGGTAATTTTTTACGGGCTACCGCCATAAGCCGGGACAGTCTAAATTGCCACCATAGCAGAATTCAATTGAACTTGCAGGGACCATGTAAATATACCAATTAAAATCAATAAGTTGGATGCGTCATGGGTGCGTCATGAAATTTTAAAAATGTGTCATGTTCGCGTCATTACCGCGTCATAACACAAAAAGTGTCCCGGCTTATGGCGGTAGCCTTTTTACGCCTTGGTCTCGACGCTCATAACGTTTTTGACGATGGTACATATTCGGTATCCGTATAGTGGCCTATCTTATGACCAAGCCCTACAATTAAGTATCAAGCAAACTGAACGGATTCAAACAACTGCGTGGCAACTTTGATGGTCTTGTAAAAAGTCCAACTCTCATTTTTTACCCACATTATACTGTGGTAATGGTGTTACAAATGCAATTTGGTGTACCCAAAATTTCATGGGCTGACTTTTTACTGGCTCATCAAGTATTAAAATTATATAAAAAAATTGAGAAATTGTTTTTAGCATGGTATACTCTATTATGTAACGTAAAAGTATAAGATGTTTTGTTAAGCATTTGCCCCGTTCCTTTTATGAAAGGAAATGGTTGAAGCATTTAACACATGTGCATCGGAGAAGTTACGGTTGTTTTTAGCGAAAAAGATGTGATATAGGAGTAAGAGTATCAAAATTATGGCATCCTTCATATGACCATAGAAGTACTTTACAGTCTTTTGGGAAAAGCTCCTGCAAATGGGGAATGTTCTAAAAAAGTGTAAAGTACTTTTGAAGGATGCCAAAATTATCGTAGCCAATCTGCCGAGAATAGGTGCGAGGCAAGTAACTTCCATTTGTTAAAAAAGATGGCCTATGGAATTAATTTTTAGATTCCAACGAATTAAGTAGTAAAGTAAGTTCTCAATCTTTTTGAATAGCACCCGGCGTTTAAAGGGTAAGCAGGCTTTAGCACCACTGGTTATTGAGAACTTACCGTGTGGGAAATACATAACTAATTGATATTACTAATAATGAGATTTTTGCATGCACCATCACAGGATATTGTGCCTTTCTGAACTATTGGGTTCAGCTACCAATTAATGCGTTGGGATTTGATAATTTTCAAAGAGCAAGATTGCAAAGACCAGATAAAACAGCGGCATTGATGGGATATTTTTCAGCTTCAGGACAATTTTAGGCTGAAAGTCATGACAAACCAAATCAGGCATTCAATGAATTTGGAGATAAAAAAAATTCAGTAAGCAGCATGAAGTAGATCTCTTGAGTTCCAATTGCGACTAAAGTATCGTTTTTTGAGTAGTTTTGATAGAAATATTATTTGGCTCGATATGAGTCGTGAAAAATTTCAAAATAATCTATTATGTTGTAAAATAGAATTGAATATGCGTTTTGGCGTTTCTGTCTGTTTTATAATTAAGGCTAACTCTTTATGAAATTAATTGTAAAACGATTTATTGATGGTGAGGCTAAAGAAAATATAGTTGCTTTCGGAATAAATGCTGATTTATTGCTTTGGCTGACATCCGGCGAATCTGAATTTATTAAGAATTTTTTGTTACGGCATGGGATAACTGTCCGAGAATTATTTGTAATCTTTGGTCATGGACAGCTCGATGAAAAACGTATCCAAGCCATTAAATTGATGAAAAAAATTTGGACGGAGCATCCAGAAATAGGGCCAATCCCGCTATTTGATATTTTTCGAGAATATCAAGAAGATAAAATTTTTTATGATGAATACAGGGATCATATTTCCCACCAATTATATGTTTTTTTTCTTGGTCTATACGTTTATTGCTCAAATAATGATTTTGAACAAAAACTTAATAAAGAAGCTTTAATCTATTCAAAAAAATGGACAGAGGATGGAGGTACTGCATTCCTAACATCTTGGATAATAACAAGCCTTTATCATGATTTAGGGTATTTGATTGAGACTCAAAGAACAAATACAGAGGCACAAAATCATGACAAATCTTTTCAAATTTTAGAAGAAATTAACAAAATTCAAGAATTCCCAGTGTCACATACACCTGGCTTTTTTAATAACAAGAGCGATTTTAGAATTTCAGACGCTAAAATGCTTTTTAAATCAAACAATCATCATGCTGATCATTTTTCAAAATTAGAAGAAACTAAAGAATTGAGCACCTATTCTGGAGAGAATCTTTTTGAAAACGAATTAATTAACAACTATGTTATAGATACAAAGTTGGGTCCCGAGCATCCTGTGAATAAGCGTAATGAATCAAGTGTACTTGAGAGATATTATAGATTTAGAAAAGACGAATCTATTGGGCGGGAAGGATATTACGATCATGGGATTGCAAGTTCTCTTATGCTCTTAAGAATTTGGAAAACGTATCAACGTTATGTTGCAAAACTCAACGAAATAGCAAAAACTAACTCAAGAGAAGGGGGCTTTCTCAAAGACAAAGCAAAACGCTTAGATAAGATGAACAAGAAATTGCTCAAATATGAAGATACAATAGCCTATGCATCTGCTGCAATATCTCTTCATAATATTGACTTGGCGGGGTTTATAGACAATTCAGAGTTGGAATATAAGGTAGCTAATAAAGATTTAAATTTGAATTTTAAAATTTGCTGGAAAGATATAGACAATGATATAAATGCAAAACCTTTAGCGTATTTATTGTGCTTTGTCGATATGCTTCAAATGTGGAATCGTCCAAAATTCAGAATTCGTCAAAAAACTGATAAGGAAATAGAAATATTAGATCAAGACATTTCCATTAATCGAAAAGATAATAAAATCTTTCTGTTTTTTAAAAAAGATTTAAAGTTTAACGGTAGAACACATCGAACTGGATCAGAATCCAAATACGGAAAGTTGATTAAAGAAATGGAGTCTATTCTTTGTCCTAAGGGCATTGAAACTCTTCTTGATGTCGATCTAAACGAAAAGGCTTCTTTTGACCAAATCTTGATCAGTGAGGAAGGTGAAAATTTTTTTTCTGATATAGAGGCTAAAAAAATTAAGGAAACATCAGAAGTCGAACTAGAAGCTGAGTGCAAAACAAATTGTTTGGAAAGCGAAGAAAATCTTGAGTTATTAATAAAAACCGAAAAAAAATTAAATAACCTATTGAAAAAAGAATTAAACATTGAAGAATTGACTGTTTGTGCTCAACAAAAAGGAACTTCTAAAACTTGTAATATGGCATTGCTAAATCTTTTAGCAATGGCTGAGCATAATCGATCGTTAATGTGTAATTTAAAAGCTGTGAAGCTTAGTGATTACTTGATTGAGCTTCATGGAAAATTGGTTTTTATATTGGATACATTATCTAAAGAGGATGATCATTCAAGGGTTTTAACAAGTATATCTTTTATAGATATAGCATTTAAAAAAATTAAATTTTTATTCCAGCCATCCGATACCAAAAAACCTTCTGTAAATGAGTACGATGAATTTGATAAGCATTCTCAATATAATGATTACGATGAAAACTTCAGCGTTTGGAAACGTTTGGAGATATATTTAGAACAGCGTGTCCGCTCAGATCTAGAATTTCAAGTAGAAGGACTTATCAAATCGTTAAAAGGACTTGAAAAATTGTGCAACCAAATGAACGGCCGTATTAACACTTTTAACATTAGTTCTGATAAGGACGAACTTAAGCAGATGACTGCAAAGTTTAACTTTCAATCAATCCAGGTCGAATTCAAAGAAGGTAAACAGTTACTGGACTTATTTATTTATGAACTCAGACGAATTTATATAAAAAGCATTACTCATACGGCCCGTCACCTTTTTAAAAAACTGGAAAAAGTTAAGGCGGAGGAGGTTTGCAATCAAATCGTCAGTACATTGAATAGAGCGCCTGATATTATGAATATGTGGCCAGAATAGGAAATGATTACTAATAATGAATTGTTTATCAAACATTGGAAGAAAATTACGGGAAGATTTAGAGGATATTAAATTTCATCAGGGGATTTCTATTGATTTTAACCGGCTATTATTGTTCATAGCCCAAATAAGAAGTGAACTCCCTATATCTTTCAATTCTCAGGAAAATAATGAAGCAAATCTTGAGAGTGCTTTAAAAATGGTGACTGCTTACCGAGTAGGATATTGTTTTTTGTGTTTAGATAATCCAGAAAGCGAGCAGATTAACTATCTTGAGAAATGTTTCCATATGGATATGGAGACCATGTTTAATATAAATATAGAGCTATCAGCAAAGTGTGTTTTGGATCCAGTTAAAACCTATAATACTTTCGCTGGAGAGAATTTAGACTTAGCTCATGATATCGTTGCAAAGATTTCAACTAAGAAGAGAAGTGATAAGGATGAAAAATGTTTAGCCCCTAATATCACAACTCCTCCGGTTGCTTTCCCTGCAAGCCAGATGGATTTTTATTCTGACAGGGACTTAATTCAAAATAAGTTTTTTCAAAAATATCAAGATTGTATCGAGGGTTGTAATATAGGAATTGAAATTGATGGAAGAATGATAATAAAGAAAAATATTATAAGTCCACAAGGGACAATACTTGATCCTGATTTAGAAACTATGAAATTATTAGATGGGATTGAACTTATCCAATAAGCAAATTTCCAAAAAGTTGGGCCTTAATCGTGGTGATGTCCACAATATGACTACTCAGCTACGCGTGGGCGTGGTAAAAAAAGCCTCAAACACCTTTTTGGGACGAGGTCGAGTGCGATGAAGTTAATATCTTGCAGGGCATAAAGACAATCCTAATAACTGTCTCAAAAAAAGTATAGGGTGGGCCGTAATCGATTAAAGGGTGCCATAGATCGTGGTACACTGGAGAAAGAGAAGCCGCCCATTTTCGGAATGAGACAACGATGCGGGCAGGTGGTGATTCAAAAATGCTCCCCAATATCCAGCAGGCCACCATTGAGCCTCTCATAAGGGGCACTATACAACCTGAAACATTGCTCTACACCGATGAATATGCCATTTATAACCGGTTGTTTTAATGGGGTGGCTATGAAAGTGTGAATCATGGGGCCAGTGATTATGCCAGAGACGATGATGGAGACGAATTTTGTGAAGTCCATGTGAATATAATGGAAGACTTCTGGCCTTTACACCGAAGCTGGATTCGTATATACCGGGGTATCTCAAAGGAGCACTTTCTTTTTACCTCGGATTCTTTGAGTTCGTTCATAATGCTGGTAAACATGAAAATCCCCTGCTTCACCCGATGATTGAGCTGATAATAACGTAAAAGCCCAAAACGCGACGTAAGCCGAATTTAAATGCAAAATTATTTCATTCCCCAAACTTATGTCAATCTATAATTGATCGAATCGAGCACTTATCTACAAGGTTAAAATATGTCAAACATCACAGATTTAGAAGGGTATTGTCAAGGGGTCGCATACCATGACTACGCTATGCTAATTGCCCAATTTAAAAAAAGTGATGAGTTCTTATCTAAAGAATCTGTGGAGAATAAGCCAATTGACTGTTTAGTATCACCTATGATTTTTTTTGAGGATAATTGTGAAGGGTATTTAAATGGTTTAGTAAAAAATGCCAAGAAATTTAAAAAAGAAGATCAAGATTATAAAATTGATTTTGATTCGTATTTGTACAATCCTGTCACATTTCTGTCTTTTGGAGAAACTGATGGATTAGGGATGGTTGTAATTGATGATTTTGGTATAGCTGTCGAGATTACTTCCAATGTTAAACTTTCCAACAAACAAACTCAGATAGCCTTTTGTCCTAAAATTGATACAATAGGAATTGATGAGGAGGATTTGCGTTTTTTTGCAGAACCCCATGAACTATTTATGAATAGGCACGACCAAAACTCTTACGGTTTGAATGTTCATCCTTTTTTCAAGAGCCGACCGTTGGTTGGATACACCGCATTTCGGCTAAATGGTTTGGCAAAGTTAGGGAACGGTCTTTTGTTACAAAAGGCTACTTTTAAATCTATAGCGAAAAAAGTAAGTGAAACATTAAATTTAGTTGACTGGAATACTGAATTTACAAGAGTTGAGGATATAGACACTTTTAAGTGTCTTATATTAGACCCTGTAGGGTGGCCGGATGTTATCATTCTCATGTATAGTAACAATTATTCCATTATTGGAACTGTGATAAATGCACTCCAAAGTTTAACCATAAATGATATTAGCATCGCCCTTCAAGATGGACCTTTATGTGAAGAGGTTCTACCTTGTTTAGATGCATATGGGGTCAATAATCGAATTCAAGAAATTGATAGTTTAATAAAAAATAAATGTTCCCCTAACTTGGAAAAAATATGTTCTGAAAAACCACTTTTTGGGAACCATGCTCTTTTTTCCACAGTGACAAATTTAGGTATAACTTCAGACGCTTTTTTTGAGGACTCCGATAGTGGAAACGATTGTACCCTTGGTTTTACAAATGCTAATATTAATTTTAATGTGTCAGCTGGCCATTTAGATGATTTCCAAAACCACATTTTAAAAACCGGAATTAAAAAAAATGAATTAAATTCTCTTGATACTCTTAAAAAGAATCAAGGTTGGATTCAAATGGGTTTATATGATGGTAGTATAAGTCCTGCCTATGATCATCCTGATATTAAAATTTTAAGCTTGAGTAGTGTAATACAAAAAATTAAAATATTACTTGGGTTTGGATCGTCGGTCAATATTTTAGAGTGGCAATGGCCGCTAAGGGAAATAACATCAATTCTAACGTTACCTATAATAAAAGGACCATTTTATTTTGATCACTCATTAAAAAAAGATATAATCAACCACCCTCATGTAAATTTACGACCTATTTTGACTACGCTAAAAGAAGCTCTTTTTGAAAGTCAAAATGGGGTTATATCAATTTCAATTTTAAGAGGAAGCATTAAACAGCTTAGAATTCCGGCCCCACTTTCTAGCGGATTGGCCTATTTGTATTCTGACTTCTCAAAAGCTTTAAGTGATCCTTTTTTGTTTGCAAATGTTATTGATTTGTTCGAAATTTTTAAAGCTTTGCACAAACTTATTTCTGGGGATTTGATTGATGAGTTGAATCAATACTTAAAGGAATATGAACATGACAAGAGATTAAAAGAATTGAAAAGATTATCTTTTCTTGATGAGATTGATATCCAGGAATTAACTTCCCTGGTAAAATTGCTTAGCAATGCCTTGCAGCACAGGACTTGTCTTGGAGTAAATGATGTTCAGAAATGGCATATCCCATTTAATTTTAAAGGCATTTTAAATAAATTAGTTACCTTATCTTCGGTTCCAATGACATGCAGCTTAGAAATTATTCGTTGTATTATTGCTAATCGTTTTGATGCTTATAACCCAAATGAAAAAATTGACGTGAGCGGCATATCTCAAACTAATGTAGGTGGGGCTTTAAGAGTCTCTTTAAACCATAGAGTCGAAGGAAAAAAGATTAAAGTTGGCCATAATCAAAATGATTTTATAGTCGATTTAAGTATAAATATTGCTCAACTTACTCACCCGCACACTCTTTATTCACACTTAAGCCAAACAGGATACTTGATTTTTCAATTATTTCAAGGAAATCCAACAGCGATTAATTTTAAAAAAAATACGGAATGTATCGATAAATGTAAAAGAACTGATTGTTTTTGGCTTTGCGATGAACAAGAATATAATAGAGAAAATTTAGAAAAATTAGTAAGGATGGAACAAATATTTGCAGAAATGTTTGCATTTTCTTTGGTCTTTGGGAAGGATGAAAATATAAAAGATGGAATAGAAGCTTATACAAGATATTTCATGGTCATGTATACTATGGATCCGATGAGCATGAATCGGGATGATAAGATTACACTCTGGCGCTTGGCTGAAGTATTAATCCGAGTTTTTCTAACATCGGATCCTTTTATTCAGCCTCAGCGTTACGACAATAGTGGTTTGTTATATGACCATATGGAGTTTAAAAAGCCGTCCAAGGAAGATATCGAGAATGCAAAAAAGCGTTTCATTGAACAGGCAGAAATGTCCGGCCCATTATTCTATGATTTTTCTCGATTTTGGAAAAATAAAAATGCAAAAACATTTGTTTTAGAACATTTCACTAAGGTCTTCGAAATATCGTTTCGTCAAATTTGTTGTAGTTTTTATTTAGCAAATAATATTGTTACGGATGTTAACGATTTGATTAAACTGCCTAAAGATACATCAAAGCACAACGTCTTGAATAATTATTTTGCAAAATCTTTTGACGAAGGGTACCCCTTTGCAAAGTATAAAAAAACATATACTGACTCTGAAAACACTGTGGATAAAACCGAACTTTTTTATATTGTTCGTCAAATATTAAATATACATTTAAAAAGCCATTTTTCGGTATTTAATAATAAAAAAACGAATTACTATTTAAGAAACCAGGACAATTATTCTGAAACTAATAGGTTTCTTGTAGATAAATTTGAAAGCGGTTTCTTCTCCGCAGACCCGGAATTACGTAAACTCTATTTACATCGTCGTATTTTGGTTATGAAATCATTATGGGATGTCTCCACTGCAATAAGAGCAACAACATTACGAGGGCTTTTTGATAATATAAATTGGGGTAAATTAAAGATATCATTGAATTAACCGTCGGTTTTGAGTAAATATTCGGCTTCTTATGTCAATGCTCATTTCTGTAGCAAATTTTTAAATTTTTTGTGATCAGACTCAATATGGGATTCACTGACTCCTATCTCCGGACAAATTCTGGATTGCCTGTATTATTTTGGAACTATAGTGCCGGTCACATGAACTGATACTCACTGAAAAACATTTTTTTCAATTAAACAAGGCAGTTCAATAAAAATAATGCTGAATTTTTGTATCAAGTCATGTGACTGGCACTATAGTGTTTCACCTTCTGGGGTTGATCATAACGTCGGCCACTTTATGTTTGATTCCCCGTGGGGTCACCATTAAAAACAATGAGTTGCACACTCTTTTAAAAGCTCTCCGAAAGGCAGAAGGCCCCTCGGAGGGCCTTTTTATCTTGAACCAATATCAATTCAGCCTACCTTTTACAAACGCAACTGTTTCTATATGCTATCAATGACAACGTCACCAAAGCTGCCACAAATGCTATAACGAATGGTAAAAACAAACGGTACGGGAAAATAACGACAGATAATAAAGATAAGGATACTCCAACAATATGACCCCAATGTTCCCAAAGTTCAATATCGGCACGGCATTCATTTGCTTTAGATAACTCCTTGATAGCATAGACACTACCTCCACCAAAACCACCAAACACCCATGCAAATCCAAGAATAAAATGATGCTCAAGGAATAGCGCCATGCAAAAAAGACAAATAGCAACCCATGCATGCCCAATAAGCGCTGCATGTAACGCTCCTATTTTGAGCTTTTTTTTCAGGAGCCATTGTCCCGAAATATAACTGAACCATCCTAGCGCGAACCATGCGGATGCTTGGACTGGCTTCCACAAAAAGTGCACACCCAAACTATGGTCCTCATGAGTTAATAAAATTGCCAGAAGGACATATGCATAGGCAAAATAGTGGGTTTGATGAAGCAACATGATCCAGCCATAACCATCAGATTCGAATCGCCTGTTAAGATTGGTCCATGATACCTTGCTTGCTTGCCTTAAGGCTACGGGTAAAATTGTAAGACAAGTTGCGAGAGAAACAAAAGATAGAAGATCAAGTTCAATCATGAAACCTCCAATAATCCCGCATATAAAACCCGAAACACGAAAAATACGCTTTATACTTAGAGAAACCGGGGATATGGTTGGCAACAAACATTCTCGAGCACTCTGGACACCAGAGCTCACTAAGGAAGTGACAACCACCAAAACCAAAATGCTGTCATGGATATATGGTAACACAGGAACAGAGCAACATAAGACGCAAGCAGCGCCTTTAAGAGAAAGACGCAATGGGTTACGTACCAGACAACCAACCTGATAAGCAAGTGCAAGTACAAGACCTATAGAGATATTGAATTGCATTAGGCCAGCGGTAAAAATCCCTGTTTCAAGTACTCCAGATAAAAAGCTAAGAAGAAGGTAGAGGGCCGAGTTCCCGGCCTCCTTCTCGATTTGTTGTTTTTTTGAATGCAATCTCTTATCCATAATATTTCCTCTTGTTAACCAGCTCAATGCCGATAAAAACCAATCAGATCACAATTAGCTTTATGGCATGCTTTCTTTATCATATGGGCCATGTCACTCCAATAATCTTCTGATCGTACTAGTGACTGCCATTCATCTGACAACTTGCACGCTTTATATGTGCGGACAAGGTCCCCACGGTTACCGCAACGTGTATTCAGAGCCTCTCCCCACACTTCATCCACAAAAGGCCCAACGGCCTCAACTATAGCTTTCGGGTCTGTTATCAACGGAAGTATCGGACCAATAAACACATATGTTCGTATGCCGTTTGCATGAAGTTCTTTCAAGGTGTTCAATCGATCTTGAACAGACGAGGCCCCTGGCTCGAATTTCTGTCGAATAGAATCATCAAGTGTTGACATACTGATACCGACCGTAACGACATTGCCACTCTGGGATAGAATGTCAAGATCTCGCAAGACCAGACAGGACTTAGTAAGCACCGAGAAGGAAATTTTATGAACCACAAGTTCCTTTATACATCTCCGTGTAATCTTATAGTGTTTTTCAATGGGTTGATAGGCATCACAAACTGAGCCCAGAAGGACTGGGCCGTTAACCGGAGCACGCTCAAGCTGCCTTGCAAGTACTTCTGGGGCGTTTATTTTAGCGTCAACAAAGCCCCCCCAGGGCTCGGAATGTTTCGTAAAACGCCGCATGAAACGTGCGTAGCAGTAACAGCAATTATGAGAGCATCCCACATACGGATTGAGACAGTAGGGGGACGCTGGGAGTTTGCTTTTCTGGAGAATGGCTTTTGCTTTTATTTCTCGGAGCATGTTGCCTCCTCTTCAAAAGGTGTTGCAGTTTTCTGCTCAGGTACAACGGACAAGGAAATGGCTTCCGCGGGACAAAGACTGACACAGAAACCGCACCCATCACACCAATCGAAATTCACTTGTGGAACACCTGAAGTCATTTCGATTGAGTTGCACATGAGCTGTTCTGCACAGCATCCACAAGATGAACACAGTGACTCGTCAATACGTACTTGAGCATTGGTGAAAGAAGGCTGCGACACTATTGAGCTAACTTGTTCTTTTATCATCAAGGACTCTAACTCAAGTAAAGTACGCTTGATCCAACCCGGGCCCTCTCGAAGGATAGCTGTTGCAACCTGGACAGCATTAGCTCCAAGTGACAACAAACGAGCAACATCGGTGGCATTATTTATACCCCCACCAGCCAAAATGGGTATAGACGATTCATTTCGCAAGCGGAACACATATTCACAGATAAACGGTAATTGCCATGGGCCAAACAGAGATGCTGAATCCAGTCCCATAGCAAATTGGAAAATTGGAAAGTCTGGTTTGCGCGACAACAAATCCATGGGTAAATGTGTCCTTATAGAATCTAACAAATTCCACCCTGCAATCCCAGTGTTTTTGAACACCTCCAATGCTGCTCCTGGACGCAACTCCTGGTTCAACTTAGGCAATAGATTAAGGCTACATTCTTGCCGCAATTTGAGCACAAGTTTTCGTAATCGGTCTTGTACAATCGGTAGAGACAAATCCTCCTCGACATAGAATAAATCAAGTTGAACGTATTTAGGATTGTGCTGTTTGAGAAGATGAAGGGTGTCAAGCCAGATAGAAGGCTCCAAGGAGAATCCAGCTACGCTTGGTATCACATTGAAATCACTGCGTTTTTTCACTTCATCTAAAATCACGCATGTACTGTCAGGATGCAGAAGCTCTCGAGCCATGGTTGACGTTCCCCACAATCCACGATCAGAAACCTGGAAACGACGACAACCATTATCATTTGGGGAATTCTCAATGGTGTGGCAGGATTTCAGAATGGCCGCACCAGCACCAGCATCAGCACATCGAAGTAGCCGATCACAGTCTTCGGTGGCGGGGCAGGATGCAACAACAATGGGGTTAGGCAGCGTCATTGCACCGACTCTGTAATCTCTATATAACAAACTCATGTTTATACCCCCCTTCAGCTGAATTGGTGTGGCATATTGTAGCCCTATACCTGGAGTCCTCAATGAACGCGAGTATCCTGCATTTCCGAGAATATTTTTTACGTAAGGCATCCCGAAGATCACGCCCCTTTGAGCGGCATATCTCATAATCACAGTCAAATATATTTCCAGCAACAAAACTCCCATCCAAAGGGCGACCATTCATACCATAAGCCCATGGACATATAAGAAGAATACCATTAGGCATAACGCACCAGGTGGAGTCTCCCATTTTACACGGAACTGTCATTAGTCTTTCGGGTTCGAATTCTTTGAGTGCACATTGCACTTTAATGATGGGACCATTGGGGTACTTTGCCGCAAGCCGATAAAACTCTGCAATTGCAGTCTGGTACATACCCGTGGATGGCTCCATCTCATAATGTCCATTTTCCTCAGCCCCTCGTCCAACGGGGAAAAACCTCATGAGAAGGATTTCTCTCACCTCAGCATCTTTCAATGCATAATAGATATCATGTACTTTATCAAGAGAACAGTTTCCTTCCGTGAGAGGACATTCAATATGGAACTCCATCCCGAGCCTACGCACCTGAGAAGCCAAACGGATATTATCAAAAGAATACTGACGATAACCATCAAATGTCACATGTACGGCACCAGGCATCGTGCTTAAGCAGCTCTCATTAATGTTGTCCAGCCAAGCAACAAGTGAATCGGCAGTTGAAGTCACGGACAACTGTGTTCTATTATGAACTCGTTGTAAGATGTAGGGTATTAACTTTTGAGAAACCCAAGGTAAGGATAAACAGTCACCTCCAGAAAGATCAAACTCCGCAAATGAATCAATCGCCAATATTTTTTCAACAACTGTACACCATTGCTCTGGTGAGAGTTCTCTACCTGATAGTTGCTCTTTATGAGCACGTTCAGCACACCCGGCAACCGTTGGACAATACAGTGCGTCAACGGCACAAAAATCACAGTTCTGTGTACAACAGCGCGTAAGGGTAAAGATGTACTGAGTATGGCGAGGCTTCTTGTTGATCTCGACTTCGCCGTTTGCCTCTCTCCCGTTCCTCACAATAATTGGTTTGTATTTAACGCTTCTTTTCATGGTCCACCTCCAGTTGGAACAATTTTTCAAATGTGTAGTTCCCATTTTGCTATGTTTTTCACATAACCTTTTACTGAGATCGCCTGGCTCCGTTTCGATCATCCATTTGCTTCCATAAAGAGTATGACAACAAATAATTAGGTGCTCCTTGTAACTTGAATCCACTGAAGCAAGTTCTTTAATTCCAAACCCTATAATGAATTTCGCAAACCAATCGTATGGTTTTTGATCAACGATGATTTTGAGTTTGTTTTGTAATTTTTTTCTGAATTCATATTGCACATCTTTTAATGAAATTTATCATGTGCACAATATAGGAAGCATTGCTTGTTGTGTCAAGCAATTTCTTAGCAACGCTTGATATATTTGATTTTTTCAAACGCTGCTTGACTAAATCAGCAAAATCATTATACATTAATTAACTGGATTTCATAAGATAAGGAGAGTATCCATGGGAGGACCATACAAATTCGGAGATGAACTTAAAAATATTAGAGAAACAAAAAAATTAACTTTAAGAGAAGTAGAAGAGCTTTCTGGAGTTTCAAACGCTTATTTAAGCCAATTAGAAAATAACAAAATCAAAAAACCTTCAGCCAACACTCTCTACAAATTAGCAATCGCTTATGGTATTGATTTCGACCTTCTTTTAGAAAGGGCTGGGATAATAGAAAGACAAGTTGAAGAAAGAACATCGAAATCTATTTCATCGTACGCACTGTATTCTGAAGATTTAACTACAGCTGAAGAAAATGAACTTCTTAAATATTTAAAATATTTAAGATTTAATAAAAGTTACGATAAGAAATGAATGACCGTTTTGATGATTTAGCTAAAACATTTCGAAATAGTGAAAATATACTTGACCTCAAATGCTGCCGACTATATAGAAATATTAATGAAATTTGTGATTCTGTCACGAATTAAATTAAAACGATAATTCAATGGTTTCTTTGAGAATCAAATTTCGTAAATCATTCAGCGAGAGATCAAATGACACATTTTGAATTTACTGTATACTCTATCGATAATCTCATTCGTATTTTAATCGAAAAAACAGAAACTGATGAAGCAACTATTAATGCTAAACTTCATACAATTTATTTTAAAAGCTATTTTAAGGCTCTTGATGCCAAAGTAATAATCGTAGAAAACTATTATATTGATAGAGACTTCTTAGAGGATTATGCTGGCTACTATGTGTCCTGCTACAAAACATATAAAAAAAAGTGTACCCGTCTTCATTTTTTCAATATGGAATTTACTGAAGACGATTACAATAATTTTATTGAGGGAGAAACATCAGCTGTTTCAGGAAAAAAGCTGCAAGACTCTTATCTTGGGTTCATTGTTTTAAAACCTTTACCAAAAACCATAATAGGGAAAACGTGCCTAATAACTTACGATAAAGATAACGGCAGAAGAAACTTTCCAATTGTCAGAAAATATGAGGTTAACCTTTTTGGTATAAATTTGACTGTAAAATCGTTAGCTTTTCAAGAACAAGACCATGTGGTTTCTGCCTGTGCAACAAGCTCATTGTGGTCCGTATTTCACGGTAGTGGGATATTATTTCAACACCCCATTCCATCACCTGTTGATATTACAAAGACTGCTTGTGATCACTCTATGCTGGAAACTCGTTATTTCCCTAATAATGGTTTGACGCTACCACAGATGGCTCATGCTATTAAAGATGTCGGCCTCGAACCTTTTTTGATCCGAGGGACCAATATAGAAGTATTACAATCAACCCTTTATGCTTATTTAAGTGGAGGAGTTCCTCTGTTGCTAGGTTTATTTTTGGTTGATATGTCTGCTCCTGGCGATGTTGGTCTCCTTAAAGGTAAACATGCTGTTGCTATTACTGGTTACAGTATAGACAGTTCGCACCCAAAGCCATTTGAACTCAGCCCTATCCTGCTGAGAGGAACGAGGATTGACAAGATATACGCGCATGATGATCAAGTAGGTCCTTTTGCCAGAATGGTCTTCGATGATAGGGAAATAGAATACTTAGCTGGGAACCAAAAAAGAGGACCTTTTAGGTCTCTACATACATCGTGGGTTGGTAGCGATGGGAAAATAGGAAGCATAAGGGCTATTCCAGACATGTTGCTTATCCCTCTTTACCATAAAATAAGGATTCCATTTGAAACAATTTTTGATCTAATTATTACATTCGATAGTTTTATTGAAAAAATGAGAGTCAAAGGAATTCTTAATATAAAACAACGTCTTGAATGGGACATTTTTCTTACAACAACCAATCAATTCAAAACAGCACTACAAATACAGGAATATGAAGGCGCTAAATTGCTTTCAAAAAAAATTAGAAGAAGGATTCTATTAGAAAACAAACCTAGATTTATTTGGAGAGCAATTGCTATAGTTGATGAGTTAGAAGTAATGGAATTACTTTTCGATGCAACTGATATTGAACAAGGATTGTTTCTGCACAGGGTCATAGGTTATGACCAAAAGCTCTTTGATGAATTTATTGAAGTTAGCAGAGATTCAACTCTTATGTCTGCAATAAAAGAAAAACCTATTTGGAAAATTTTGAAATGGTTTTCAGAAACAAAAAAAGTTTGAATGCAAACAGATTTATCCGAATAATATTGCTTTTTAATCTAAATAATATTATATGAGACAGCTATTAACATTAAAACAAGGGGCAAAGTCCCCGAAGAAATAATTACAAAAGGAGATAATAATGAATGAGGAAGTTGAAAACATAACCATTACCGAGCGTGTTTCAGAATGGGTGAGATCACTCGAAGGACAACGAGATATGGCTGATGCATTCGATACCTCTGAAAGACTTGTGAACTATCTGAAAGAAGAGCGCAGTTTTGATATATCGAGTCTGAATACTCCTTTCAATTTGTAAAATGTCAAAAGAAGGGGTGGTCATCTAATTTCTGGATTAATGCCAATTAATTCCAATAAAGTAACATGAAATGACCATCCAAGATAACTTATCAATTGTAAATTCAGCATACTATTCTTAATGAAATACAATACAGGTGCGAATAATATGTGATAATTATACCCAAAAAAATTAGCATCACGTTTTTCTTTACCCCCCCACTAAAACTATTTAACCTATTGTAAAATAAAAGGTATGGTTTCAATTTTGTTGACTCCAACAAAATAGCTATCGCTTATATCCGTGTCACTATTTGTTTAAGGCCATCCAAGGAACTGACGACTTCCTGGACGGCTTTGTTGTCTTAACCGCTATCAATAAAGCTGATTATTCGCCACTCCAAAATGGAGGATTTTTTCCCTTCGACAAATCTTATAGAGCATCTCGCACGCCTTCAATACCGAGATTTTTCAAATATCTTTCCGCGCTACTAGTACTCCGTCCCAGAAATTCTGACATGTTTTTTGGCAATTTATATTTCTACGCGGCTGGCTCAATGGGGGCGGGCCGCAGTACAACCAGAAATAACAATCAAAAGAAAATATACAGAGGCCCGAAATGGTCTTAAACCTGCATTTTGCCCACCAAACAAATGCTTCCAAGAAAGGGTGTTGAAATCGTTTGGATTTTATGAATAAAATCAGTGGGTTAACCTAAAAAGTGTATTTGAACCTAACCCACTGAAATTATTATCAATAATGCTTAAAAGTACCTGTTTATTTCAACACCCTTTAAGAAAATAAGGCCCCAACAAAAACATTCTGCGGACAAGCCGCAGATGTTTACGTTCACGACGACTGCACCGCAAACGAAATGCTTGACTATGCTACAAGAAAACTAAAATTTATCATTGACTTTATTACAAAAAAATAAGAAGATATCCATGACTTTATGTTTTATAAACAAATGAGGACATCATGTTCAAAAGGGATATCTTAAAAAAACTGTCAGCCTGGGCCCAAAAAAAGGATCGGAAACCTTTGATTCTAAGAGGCGCAAGACAGGTGGGCAAAACCACCGCTATTCACCTTTTCTCCAAACTATTCGATCAATATCTTTACCTGAACCTTGAGCTTAA
>CAKZLA010000187.1 GCA_937124525.1 uncultured Desulfobacterium sp. | reverse complement strand
ACCAGAATACATATGGCTCCATTCTGGGATAGTTTCTGCGCAATTGCCAGCCCTATTCCCCTACTGGCACCTGTAATGACAGCTATTCTTCCTTGCAGATCAAAATCGTTCATATCGTTCAGTCTCCATAAAAATGTAAAAATTACGGCATTCTTCATACCAGCTCAAAAATGGTTTACTTTTCTCTAAAACTTTGTAGGCCAGTTGGCAAGCCGGTGTTCCCCGATCCCATTCCGGGTCATATTCCTGGAGATCTCCAGGGCTTTAATAATATATGCCCGTGTCTCCCGCGGATCAATCACATCATGAATGTCATACATACCGGCCGCTCCAAAGGGAGAGGTTTCATTGAGCATATCGTCAATAAAACACTGTTTTTTCTCTGATGCACCATCTGTGGAGCCGAACACCACGTTGGCGGCAATGAGCGGATCAACAAAACTCATCTCTGCCGTGGGCCAGGCCACCAGAAAATCCGTGCCACACCCTGAGCCTGCCATGTTCCAGAATGCCATGCCATAGGTTTTTCTGATAATTACACCAATTTTGGGAACCGTTACCTGACCCAGAGCATTTATAAAATTCATGACCTTGGCAGCCACTTTTTTTCTTTCTGCCTCCCTGCCCACAAGAAATCCAGGGATATCGTGGAAAAAAAGAAGCGGAATATTATAAGTATCGCAAAGGCATAAAAAACTGATAACTTTGTCAATCCCCATTGTGTCCATGGCACCTGCCGCCATCATGGGCTGGCTTGCAATTATGCCAACGGATCCACCATTTATTCGCCCCAGAGCCGTGATCACTGATTTTCCAAATTCGGGCTTTATCTCAAAGATACTGTCCTTGTCTGCAATGCATTCCAGAATTTTCATCATATCATAGGTTCGGTTCCGCTTTTCCGGCAGCAATGACAGGATGTCGTTCATTTGCGCCCCTGAACCATGGGAGACCCCATAAACTGGTGGAGGCTCATCCTTATGGGAGGGCATATAGCTTAAATATTGCCGGATAATATCAAAACAATGCTCTTCATTTTCCGCCACCCGGTCAATGGTACCGGTGATTTCGCTGTGAACCTTGCATCCCCCCAGCTCTTCGTCTGATATTTTTTCTCCCAGAGCCATTTCAAGCACCCGGGGACCGGATACGCCCATGGCTGTCCCCCTGACCTGGACCACAAAATCAGACAAACAGGCCATCCAGGTGGGCATACCGTAGCATTCTCCCATTATGGCCGTTATAAACAAATTTTTCCGAACCCGGCTCATGATTTGAATAAAAGAGTCAAATCCACCACCACCAAAAGACGTCAGCCCTTTGGCCCCCATTATATCCGGCATCCTTGCACCGCCAGCCTCCCCCAGATAAACCATGGGCAGCCCTTTGGTTGTTGCATATTTTTTAACCTGATATTCCTTTTTCCCAGCCACCCTGCTGGAAGTGGCTGCCATGACTGTGAAATCATTGGCCGTCACCGCCACTGGTCTGCCATCAATTTTACCGTAGCCTGCAATTTTACTGTCTGCCGGGGTTTTATCCTCCATGCCGGGAATATCGGAATGGGCAAATCGCCCCACCTCAAAAAAGGAGTCCATATCCAGTAATTTATTAATACGTTCCCGGGCTGTATATCGCCCCTTATCATGCTGGCGGTCAATTTTTTTCTGGCCACCCATGGCCAATACCTTGCATTGTTTTTCTTCCAGGATATTCAGGGTCTTTTCAAATGTCATACACCCTCCTTTTCAACCAACCATTAACTCTTCTTTTAATTTTCTTCGCAATAATTTCCCCGTGGCAAGGGTGGGTAAAGACTCCCTGAACTCAATATATTTAGGGCATTTATAGGAAGACATATGCTCTTTTGCCCATTTTATTAATCCCTTCTCATCCAGATCAGACCCTGGTAGCTTGATAATATAGGCCTTGACCACCTCTCCTTTTTGACGGTCCGGTACACCGATCACGGCAGACTGTTCCACCTCCACATGGACGTTGAGTAAAAATTCCACCTCTTCGGGGTAGACGGAAAATCCGGAAACCTTGATCATCTCCTTAACCCGGCCCAGAAGATGGAGATAGCCGTCCTGGTCAAACTTACCGATATCTCCTGTATGAACCCAGCCGTCTATGAGGGTTTTGTCAGTCTCTTCAGGCTTGTTCCAATATCCTTTGAACACACCGGGGTTTTTCAATACAATCTCACCCTCCTGGCCCTGTTCCAGCTCTTTTCCTGAACCATCAAGATCCATAATTTTAAAATTCGCATCAGGGCCGGGAATACCGCAGGTATCATATTTAATATTGTGTCGTGGAATAAATGTATCCACAGTATGGGTTTCGCTCAGGCCGTAGGCCCCTTCAACCAACAGGCCGCCTTGGGTAAATTCCTGCCATTGATCGGCAATCTCTTTTGTGAGCTGAATACCAAAGGATGAGGTCAGACACAGCTTCAGACTGGAGAGATCGTGCTGTTTGCTCTCTGGATCTGCCATGATCCCCACATTCATGGGAACCGCACTGTACCAAAAATTTACCCCATAGGCTGAAATGGCCTGGACAGCGGTTTTTACGTCAAACATACACAAAAGTACCTGGGTAGCACCGGCATAGATGCAGGAGTTCATGCCTGCCAGCATGCCGGCAATATGAAAAATAGGCATGGTTACCAGACATACAGAATCCCTTGTCATGTCTGTAATCCCCACAGCTGATGCTGTTTTAAACAATGCAGCGTTGAAACTGAGCATACACCCTTTAGGAAGCCCAGTGGTACCTCCGGTATATTGAAACAGGCTGATATCATTTTCCATGTCAATATCCACCCTGGGCAGGGAAAGATCACCTTTTGTCATGATCGCCATGAAATCATCTGTCCCAGGAACAAAATTCCCGGGCACCTTCATCTGCTCTATCAAAGGAAGGGAAGGATTTTCCGGCAAATAATCATTCAGATTGGTGACAACAACTTGCTTGAGTCCGGTTTTATCAAGAACGGTTTTTACAATGGGCATAAAAAGATCCAGCGTCACCAGAAGTTCAATCTGTGCGTCATTGAGTTCATATTCAAGCTCCAATGCCTTGAATAGAGGAGAGCAGGGGCAGACAATGGCTCCGATTTTTTGAATACCAAAGTGGGCAATGGCATACTGGGGACAATTGAGCAAAAAGACCCCCACCCGATCTCCTTTTTTAATTCCTTTGGACAGAAGATAAGCGGCAAACCGATCCGAGGCTTCATTCAGTTCCTGATAGGTGATGGTCCGGCCATAAAAAATAATGGCAGCCTTATTCGGTATTTCTCCTGCCTGAAATCGCAAGTAGTCATGAAGTGGAATTTGACCATGTTCAAAATTAATTTTTTGGGGTAGATCCTGGGGCCAGTATTTCATCCATATCTTTTCCATTTCTATCCTCCTGTTATAAAAATTATAGCTATTTCAGCTGCAAGGGGTGTGCCGGGAGGGGTGTGCCGGGAGGGGTGTGCCGGGAGGTCCATAATTCTAATGATGCCACCGAATGGGTTTCAAAACAGCAGAGAGACGGCTTAGCTCAGGGTAATTTCAGCCTGTTACGCACCCCAGATGTCACATGAAAATCCATAATTAGAATTGGTGCATTTCCATTTTGGGGTTATCTCTATGGGTATTGGGGGCTTGATCATAACCTCGGCCAGTGTTTGGTTAAAATCTTTGCGATAAAGAGCAATCACTCAAAATTAGCCCGTACTGTGATCATGCATAGTCTTGGATTCTTAAAAAGATGGGCTATTCTATTCGATATATCGACGAAACGTCGATATATAGACAATAATGCTTTTGCGTCTATGCAAAGAACATACATGGAAGTTGCCATCTGGCACTGCTAAAAATGAAATTCTAATGATATAAGTATGTTGAATCAAGTTTCGTGTAAAAAATTAAATGCTTGAAACTTGATCATGACTTTGGGCAATTTGAACCGATTCGTTTTTGAACTAAAAATAAACGCTTTAATTACATATGGTTGAAGATGATAATAATTTAGAATCTGTATGGAAACACTTTAGTGATCAATTCCAAAACTTGAGATAATTGCAGGTCTGTTTTTGGATTCCGCTTCAATAAACATGACAAAACAATTGAATTGGAAAATCCAACGGACATTCAACAATTTGTCACCTGATGGCTTTTAAAACTGCAATTTTTAAATTTATATTAGCTTAATTTTCAGAAACTTATACGCCATTGATGTTATGAAAATCCACAATTAAAATGGTTAACAGATATGTTAGCGTCTATATATCGACGATATATAGAGCTATGGGTATTTTCAAATTAACCCAAGTCTTTTAGTTGGGCGTATTTCAATTTTCCTGATCTCTCTTTAACTATTTGATCTATAAAAATATGATTATTGAGTGTTAATCAAATAAAAACAGTTGGTTAGATAGGGGTGGGCTAAGTTCTCAATAAATTCGGGTATTCAGGGATTCGTTTTGAATATCAACCAGCGTTTAAAGCCTTAAGCATACTTTATCACCCCGGGTTATTGAGAACTTACGGGGTGGGAAAGAAATGGAATACTCCCTTTTATTTTTCTGGTCTAAGGATTTGGATAACAGGCCACTAAAATTATTTTAAAATAATATATGAGCCTGTTGATTGGGTCGATTGTCGCACAATAAGCTCCAAAATCTATGGTGTTAAACGGCTTGGGTCAGATTATTTATGTATCCATAACCCACCGGTCAGCATGAAATCAGCAGAGGCATACATCGTCAGAGGTATGAGACTTGCAGATTAAGTTTAATAACCTATCAGTCCTGAGTTGTGGCCCTGGGGTCAGATTTTCCATGCTTCAATAAAAACAAAATAAGGAGCTAATTTATGCGTACGAAACAACAATATATAGATGGTCTTATGAAAATGAAGAAAAATCTATACCTCAACGGTGAAAAAATTGGTCGAGATCACAAAGAGCTGGAACAGTCAATCAATGTGATTGGAAAGACCTTTGATGCTGCCAATGACCCTCAAACAAAGGATCTTTGCACTGCCACTTCGCATTTGACCAATGACACCATCAATCGATTTTGCCATGTTCATCAAAGTACAAAAGATCTTCACAAAAAACAGGACATGACCCGGGCTCTTTGCCAGAAGGTCGGGTATTGTATCGGGCGCTGCATGGGGATCGACGCAATTAACGCAATTAATGCAGTTTCATATGAAACTGACAAGGCAAACAAAGGGGAGACAAGCTATCACCAAAATTTTTTAAAATGGCTTGAAAACTTTCAGAAGAACGATCTCGTAGGGTCTTGTGCACAAACCGATGTCAAGGGAGAGCGCATGTTGCGCCCATCGCAACAGCCTGATCCAGATTCTTATCTCCACGTGGTGGAAAGAAAAAAGGATGGTATCATTGTCCGTGGCTGTAAGGTTCATATCACCTTTGCCTCTGTTGCCGATGAAATTCTGGTTCTTCCCACCCGTGCCCTTGGGCCTGATGAAGGTGATTATGCCGTTGCGTTTGCCGTCCCTGCAGATGCCGAAGGCGTGAAGCAGGTTATAAATGTCCATAACATGCGGAAACGTCAGCATTATAAGCGGGGCTTTGATTTTGGTGCTGTGGATTCCTATGTTATTTTTGATGATGTGTTTATCCCCTGGGACCGGGTTTTTCTTTGCGGAGAACATCTGTACGGTGGCCTGTGTGCCATGTTGTTTGCATTATATCATCGCCACAGTTATTCTGGATGTAAGCCGGCTGTGGGTGACATTATTCTGGGTATGGCAGCCCTTGCAGCCGAGGTCAACGGGGTCGAAAAAAGCTCCCATGTCCGCGCCAAGTTCTCCGAGCTTATTCAAATTGCTGAACTGGGTTATGCAGCAGGATTTACCGCCTCGGAAAAGGGCAGCCCTGAACTGCTGATTCCAGGGCTTGGGAAAGTTCCCTTTGGACCCGGATCTTATATTCCCGATTCAATCTATGCCAATGTAGGCCGCTGCATGACAGGGGAATCGGTTTTTCATGAACAGGAAATTTTATGTGATGTTGCCGGCGGTATGCCCTCCACACTACCCTACGAAGCGGATCTTGTCAGCGAAGAACTCAAGCCTTTCATGGAAAAGTATTTAAAACGGAATAGCAAAATCCCCATTGAAGACCAGATTAAATTCTGGATGTTTTTTAGTGATATGACCGTGTCCGGTCTGGGGGGCTCTCTGAACTATGGAGGCTACCACGGCGGAGGCTCTCCAATCATGGAACAGATTGCAATTACATCACAATATGACATTAATTCAAAAAAGGAAATTGTAAAAAACCTTGCGGGAATAGATTCAGATAAAAAGTAACGATACTTTATTAAGGCAGATCGTTTCTTCAAAGATCCGATTTGCCTGTAACCATGGTACCGTCAACTCGGTGGAATTGAGATGGAATCGTCTGTAACCTTACATGGACATGCCAGAACCAAAAAGGTTTTCTGATTTTTTTGTCCAAATAAGTACCCTACAAGAAATTATCATAATAAATCACTGACAGCTTTTATTCACCATATGACATCTGTGGGTAAGATGAAATATGGAAACTCGTCTGACGAAAACACCGGATTTATTTTGCTCAGGTACTTAATACGAAAATCAGAGATTAGAATTTAAAACTTGTTTAGATCGAAAAAAGGGTGGGTGACCATAAGGACGGCCACTTTATGTTGATCTTTTTCAACGGGATAAATAAGCTTTGTAATTACAGACCTTTGAAGGCGATACAAATCAAGGCACTATCTTGGTGGCCCATCTTATGATCATGCCTGAAAAAGGAGAGTGAAATGATAGATAGCAGCATAGTTCCGCCAGAGAGAACCTGGTTTAAATCCTGGCCGAAATATATTCCTAAGAGTTTGGAATATCCAGACATACCCTTATTTGAAAATCTTGAGACTTCAGCTCGAAGGTATCCTGAAAAAGATGCCATGATCTATTACGGAACCCGTATTTCCTACAAGCAATTGTGGGAGGCCTCTCTTAATTTTGCAGGATATCTGAACAAGGCAGGCGTAAAAAAAGGAGACCGGATTTCTATTTATGCTCCCAATTCTCCCCATTACGTGATTGGTTTTTACGGGATTTTACGTGCAAACGCAGTGGTGGTGACATTAGATCCCATGTTGAGTGAAGAGGAGCTTGCCTACTTGATTAACGACAGTGGCAGCAAGGTATTGATTACCATGGGGTATGCATTGCCGCAAATCAACAAGATCAAGGATCAGACCTGCCTTGGGACCATCGTTGCCGGTGATTTTATCGACTATCTGCCTGAAAACCTGGAATTGCCGATAAGTGATTTCCTTTTGACTAAGGGGGACTATGATGAGGCAATAGTGAAGTGGACCACGATCATTAACCAAAAGTTTGAACCACCTGGGGTTGAGGTTGATTCCAACTCCAATGCCTTGCTGGTCTATACTTCCGGCACCACGGGCAAACGAAAGGCGGCTCTGCATACCCATAAAGCCCAAGTTGCAACAACAGTACGTACCAGCAAATGGCTTAGTTACCATTCTTCTTCAATTCATTTAACGGCCTTGCCCTTTTTTCATGTGACCGGACTGAATGTCATCCTGTCCGCTTCAGTATATACCGGAGGAACAATGGTGATTCTGACGCGTTGGGACAGGGAGGCAGCTATTCAGGCAGTTGAAAAGTACCGTTGTACCCACTGGATAAATATCACGGCCATGGTTGTCGATATGCTTGCCTCCCCGGATATTTCAAAAAGAGATATCAGTTCTTTCATCGTTTTTGGCGGGGGAGGGGCTCCTCTTCCGGCTGCCATAGGGGAAAAGCTTAAAGCTATGGGGATCGAATATGCCGAAGGATTCGGGCTGTCAGAGGCCGGGGCCGCCACCCATATGAATCCTGTTAACAATGCCAAATTACAATGCATTGGTTTGCCGGGGCCCAATGTGGATTCTCTTATTATGGATCCGGGAACAAACAAGATTATGCCCCAGGGCGAGCAGGGAGAATTAATTTTAAGATCTTCCTCCATGTTTGAAGGATACTGGAACAAACCCGAAGCAACTGTAGAGGCATTTGTTGAGTATGACGGTCGAAAATGGCTGAGAACGGGTGATCTTGGGTATATGGATGACGAGGGATTCTTTTTTATTGTTGACCGGTTGAAAAGAATGGTGAATCGTGCCGGTCTCAAGGTATGGCCCACCGCAGCTGAGGGAACCATGTACAGGCATCCTGCTATAAAAGAAGCATGTATTATTGGTGTTCCAGATGAAAGAGTGGGTGAGGAAGTTGCTGCGGTTGTTGTTTTAAATGAAAACAAAAAAGACCAGACAAGCGAGGAAGATATTATCTCCTGGTCTAAGCAGAACATGGCATCCTATGAGTATCCGCGTGTGATAAAATTTGTTGATGAGCTTCCCAAAACCGCCACAGGTAAAATATTGTGGAGGGAACTGCAAGAGCAGGCTCAAGAGAAAAGATCATAAGCCTTTCATATAACTGCCACGGGCAGACCATACTCTGGACCCGGCATGCCCACAACGAAGATTGAAAGTCCCTCATATAGTGCCGGTCATATGAACTGATACTGATTTTGAGATGTTTATCATATATTTACAATAGCTTAAGATTGCTTTTCGGTATCAAGTCAAGTGACCGGCACTATAGTTTGCCCGGACTTTCTTCTAAAACCTGCATGGCAGGCCAATCTGCCATGTGGGTTTATATGAAATTCCGTCCAAGACACTGATATTATTTGAGTTTTATTTTTCCGTCGTGGTGGGTGGTTACTGCCACGTAGATTATAAAAAAATCAAACTGGGATGTTTTTATTGGCGGATCAGTCCGGGCGTTTGATACCAAGCTTTTTCATCCGTGAATAAAGAGTGGTGGGTTTCATCCCCAATATCTTTGCAGTGCCTTTTTCACCCCTTATTCGCCAGCCGGTTTTTTTTAATATTTTAAGGATATACCTTTTTTGATACTCTTCAAGGGTAGGATTGTAAGATTCTTTAGCTGTAACGCTTTTCGGTGCTTCCAGGCTCAAGGATCTATTTCTACAGACAATCATGGAACGTTCCACAATGTTGCGAAGTTCTCGGACATTTCCAGGCCAGGAATAATTCTTTATGGACTCAAGGCTGGTCCTTGAAATTGTATCAATAGGCTTTCCCATGGCCTCGCTGAACTCTTTAACAAACAACCAAATCAGTGGAAGAATGTCCTGTTGTCGTTCCCTCAGAGCCGGTACCCGTATGGGATACACATCCAGGCGATAATATAAATCTTCTCTGAATTTTCCATTTTTAATCTCTTCTTTAAGATTTCGGTTTGTGGCGGCAATAACCCTCACATTCACGGTTGTTGTTTTACTGCTTCCCAGTCTTTCAAACTGTCCCTGTTGCAGAACACGAAGCAGTTTCGCCTGAAGTTCCAGTGGCAATTCACCGATTTCATCGAGAAAAATGCTTGATTCATCTGCCATCTCAAATCTGCCGGGTTGCTTTGAGATGGCCCCGGTATAAGCCCCTTTTTCCCGCCCAAAAAGTTCGCTCTCAATGAGGGAAGCAGGCAGAGCCGCACAATTTACTGTAACCATTGCACGTTTTTTTCGTAAACTCATATCATGGATGGCGCGGGCTACAAGTTCCTTTCCTGTGCCCGTCTCACCAAGAATTAAAACAGTTGAATTTGTTTCTGCAACATACTCAATTTTTTTCAATACCTCTTTAATTCCACTACTGTCCCCAACGATTTCATTCTGCCTTTTTATGGTTTCTATCTCTTCACAAAGGTAAATATTTTCTTTTTGCAACTGGTTTTTCAATAATTGAATTTTGGAAAACGCCTTTCGCAGTTCTGTTTCCGTCTGCTTTCGGAGCAGTGCATTGATAATAACCTCTGCAACCAGCTTAAGTCGTTGGGAATACTCATACTCATCACCCCAGGAGCCTCTGTGATGAGTGTGGCTTTCAAAAAGAATAGTGCCATAATAGTTATTTTTAACGACATAAGGAATCAGCAATCCGGATTTTATACCCATACTTTTAAGGGTTCTCTTATCTATGGACCCTTCCACCGGCAAATCATCAGTGGTGAAATATAAATTCTCACCGTTTTTTGTCGTTTCAATAAACCAAGGGTAATAGTCGTCCGCAATTATAGAGGGATAGCGTTCCCCTCCCTGCATCGTCCATGAATGAGTAATTTTAAATTGTTTTGTTTCTTTTATATATTGTACAAAATCGACTCGATCAAATTCCAGTATTTCTCCGATACGCTGGAGAACCTCCTCAACCTTATCATCAACCTCTTCTGCTGGAATTTTGATAAAGGTCACCGAGAGTTCGGTTAGCAGTTTCTCAAATTTTAAGCGTTTTTCATACTCTCTATGGACGGTTTGATCTAATTCAGAAAAAGATTCAATTTTTTTTTCTAATTCATGAATTCTTTGTTGTAATTTGTCATGGGTTTGTTTAACCGGCAACAGGAAGAACTCCTTTCAATTGTTTTTTCATACAGACGAAAGCCATGTGAAGGGCATCGAAAAATTTAAAATTGCGTAGCAATGCCTGGATTCTGCCAGCTTTATCTTCTCTTGCAATTCCCATTTCCTTGTATAGCGCCATACCACAATCCACCTGCCGTTTTCGATGGACGTCTTCGAACTTTGTGGGATAATTAAAGTCCGTATGGCTCGGTTCACCTTTGTTTATCAGGGCGAATAATTCTTCTTTTATTGTCCGGCATGTTTTTCCAGAGGCAACAAAGACTTGCCATGGTTGAATATTGCTGTTGGATGGCGATAGCTGGGCCAACTCGAAGGCTTTGAGAATCAACGCCTCAGGTACCTGTTTGTCTAAAAAACCGCGAACTGAACGTCTGGTTATGAGCGCTTCTTCCACTGACATGGAAATATTCAAGGACTCATTCATAATTTTTTACCTAATCTTTTTTTGTTAAAAAAAAACTGACTATAACGGAGTTTGGTGGGGTTCTGGTTTCAATTTTCGTTGCAAGTTATACCAAGACATCCAAACCCCTTATAATCAATAATAATACGGCATTTCTCAAATTACTTCCAAAGTAGTTTACACTCTTTTTAAAGTGATTCCCAGCAAAATGGAGTTCTTATTGATCCCCCATACATTCTGGGGCTCATTTTTCAAGAATTTTGATATTGGCGGACAGATCATCGGCCATATTCCCAAGACCTTTATGCTTTTGGGCTTTTTCAATAGTGGCCTTGATTTCCTGTTTCAACACCATCAATGCCCTGGCGTTTTGCATGGCCACTTTCTTATCCAGTAAATCCATGGCCTGGATACTTGTGGTGCCTTCATGGATGGGGTGGATGCGTATATCCCTGAAATGTTGTTCCACGGGAAACTCATCAAACTTTACCGGGATACGGGGGAATTGTTGTGGAAAAGAATAAGGACGGGGAAAAGTGGCGATGCTTTAACTTCGAAGAAGATCACACCGCCACTGGCAAGATTTTGTTATGCGTTTATGGGAGCAAGGTCAAGTTTTTTAAGTGTTTCAGCCGTGGGAATTCCATTATTGTCCCAGCCCTGAACCTCATAATAGTCATCCAGCATGCTTTGCAGATCACAGGTTTGACCCTTGGCAGGGCCTGCTGGTAAGGGCTCATCCGTGATACGCTTGGGCAGAGAATCATCTTTTCTGTCAAAGCCTGCATTTACAAGAAACATACGCTCTGCATTGGTGATACGTTCGGCTGCCAGGAGCAAGTCTTCAATGGTATACTCTGCCCCGGTGGCGGTGTTGAGATAGGTCAACATGCCGGTGGGGGACATGGTGCTGTCCTTTTCCGCCAGCATTCTGGCTCCAAAAAAGATGCAAAGCCCTGCGGCATCCACAATGGCAGACAGATCCTGGATGCGTTTTGTGGGACCTGCTTTTCCCTTTGTGGTCAGAGGATCCATAGCAAAGGTGGTGCCGAAGATTTCAAAATAAGCTGGATCGCCGCGCATGTGGGACCCGCCTATGGGTGATGTGGCATAGGCAAGGCCCATGGCCTTTGCCCCCCGGGGCTCATATCCCGGAAATTCCTGCTTCTTAGAGACCATGGCAAGTTCCGGGTGGCCAAATCCATCGGCCAGGCGATAACTGCCATCGGCAAGTTTATCCCCGAATCCTTCACGATAGGCGGTCTTACGGGTCAGCTCCACCAATGCTTGGCCATCTCCCCATTTAAGGGATCGTCCCATTTCTTTTTCGCTTAGGTAGCCGCGATCCACAAGCTCCATGGCACAGGCCACTGTGGCACCCATGGTGATGGTGTCAAGACCCAGCTCGTTGCATAGATAATTGGCCTTGGTGATGGCGGCCAGGTTATTAATCATGCAGTTGGAGCCCATGGCATAAACGGTTTCATATTCGGGACCTTCGCCTTCTCCCTCAAAGCCTGGTTCCGTAACCTTGGTGATTCTGGCGCATTTAATGGGGCAGCCAAAGCAGCCCTGATTTTTCACCAGATATTTTTCGGTTAGGGTGGCACCCTGGATATCTTCCCAGCCGTCAAATGTGCCCTGTTGCCAGTTTTTGGTGGGAAGAATACCTTTTTCCTGGGTGACGGCCACAACCCCTGAGGTACCGTTGATGGTGAGGCCCACCGGTGTTACCTTGGCATCACTGGTGTACTGGTTCAGAATTTTCTGGTTGAATTCCTTGAACGCGTCGGGCTCTGCCAGTTCAATTTTATCACTGCCCAGCAGCACAACACCCTTGAGGTTTTTGGAACCCATTACGGCCCCCACACCGGATCTGCCTGCGGCACGGTGCTTTTCGTTCATGATGCCAGCAAAAAGAACCTTGTTCTCTCCGGCAGGGCCGATGCAGGCCACCCGGGCTTTGGGGTCGGTTTCTGCAAGAAGCATGTCCGTGGTTTCCGGCACTGTTTTTCCCCAGATGTGCTCGGCGCTTTTCAGCTCTGCCTTACCCTTGTTGATCCAGAGAAAAACCGGTTTGTCTGATTTGCCTTTGAAAATGATGCCATCGTAACCGGTTCGTTTCATCTCCCGGGGCATCATTCCCCCGGAGTTGGAACAGGTCACGGCCCCGGTCAAGGGTGATTTTGTCATCACCATATACCGTGCACCGGTGGGGGCACCGGTTCCCGTGAGGGGACCTGTCATCATGATCATGAGATTCTCAGGGGCAAAAGGATCACACATTGGATCCATTTCTTTGTTCAGGTAATAAATACCAATTCCCCTGCCACCGATGTAATCCTTGGCAACCTTGGGGTTCAGTAATTCATCTTTTATTTCCCCGGTTGTCAGATCAACACGAAGAATTTTACCGATCCATCCTTTCATAATATATACTCCTTTCCATGACGACTTTCACTGTGATTATGGTCTGTCATGGATCATGATAGGCAGCAAGTAACCGTTGATTTTAAAAAAATCTTGCTGAAAATGAGCCTGAAAAAGCATATCCACTGTTAATATCGTCCATACCCATTGCTGGGTTGTTGGTTGTGAATCAAGGCTGCTGTGTCATTTTTTATTATGGCTATAAAATCCATGAAACCATAAAATTTAGACTCATCCGGTTAGGGGCAGATTGATTCATAACTGATTTCCTTTGTTCGATTTTTATATGTTATAGTTAGTGTAGCATATAGTAGCCTGATACAGATTTCAACATTAAAATGATTTTTTTTAAAAAATAGTGGCATCCTTCATATCATCCCAAAAGTACTTTACACTTTTTCAAGGACAAGCACCGTAAAATGGGCAGTCACCTTGTGAAAGTCTAAAGCAGGAATGAAGGATGCCAAAATAGTGATGGGAATGATTGGGTAAGGGGCTGGAGCAGATATAAATTTGTTTTACATGGATAGATCATTTGAGGTCAGGCCTGCGTGACCCCACGCACTCTAAAGATTAAGGTTTGCCATATCCCCCACCCCCGGGTGTTTCAATGCGAAGGATATCCCCTTTTTTTAATTCAGCATGGAATTTTCCCGGCATGATCTCCTTTTTCCCGTTGCGGATAACATAGTTTCTGCCACAGCCGCCGGAAGCACCCCCGTCAATGCCATGGGGGGGATGAACCCTTCTTTCCGAGAGTACTGTCATTTCGGCATCGGAAAGCATGCGCATCTCACGCACCATGCCGTCCCCCCCGGAGAATCTGCCCTTTCCCCCGGAATTTTTACGGATGGAATATTCTGTCACCAGAAAGGGATAGCTGTATTCCAGGGCTTCCACCGGGGTGTTGAGGGTGTTGGTCATGTGGGAATGAACGGCATTTTCGCCGTGGCTTGTGGCCGTGGCACCCATGCCACCGCCCAGGGTTTCGTAATAAGCAAAGGGGGTATGGGTTCGTTGATCCAGGCCCCCCACGGTGAGGTTGTTCATGGTACCCTGACTGGCCGCCGGGATTTGTCCGGGAAGTGCCTTTTCCAGGGCACCCAACACCGTATCCACCACCCGCTGGGAGGTCTCCACATTGCCCCCGGCCACCGCCGCTGGAAACAGTGCATCCACAATGGTTCCCTTTTGGGTGATAACGGTGATGGGTTTGAAACAGCCGGCATTAAAGGGGATATTCTCCTTGATCAGGGTGCGAAACGCATAGATCACCGCAGACATGGTAATGGAATAGACGGCATTGACACTGCCGGTGACCTGGGCATGGGAGTCCCTGAAATCAAGGGTGGCCCTATCTTTGCTGATGGTCAGGATAACATTGATATGGATATTTTCTGTTCCTTTTCCGTCATCATCCAGTTGGTCTTGGAACTCATACACCCCGTCGGGTATGGCGGCGATTTTGTTCCGGGTAATGATTTCCGAATAGTCCATGAGGGATGTGGCGTAACGCTTCATCTTTGGCAGTCCGTATTTCTTCACCAGCTCTTGAATCCGGCGGATGCCGGTGAGGTTAGACATGATCTGGGCTGCAAAATCACCTTCCCGCTCCTGGGGGGTTCTGACATTGCTTAAAAACAGGGTCATTAAATCATTGTCACGTTGACCTTTTTTTATGATTTTCAACGGTGGTATGATCACCCCTTCCTGGAACAGGGAGCTTGACAGGGGCATGGAGCCTGCGGTCATGCCACCCACATCGGCATGGTGGGCCCGGTTGGCCACAAAAAATTGAGGCTTGGGCATTTTTTTGCCATGGGATGACCCCACCTTCTCTTCTTTTATTTCCCGGTGGTTATTTCCTTCCAGTTTTTTTCCCCTTGCATCATGCTTTTCTGGGGGTAACGCTTCCCGGATAAACACCGGGGCCACAATGGTGATGTCGGGCAGATGGGTTCCCCCTTTGTAGGGATCATTGAGCATTACCATATCCCCCTCTTCAAATTCAACGGCCTCAATGGCTGCCCTCACAGACATGGGCATGGACCCCAGGTGTACGGGAATATGGGCCGCTTGGGCGATCATGCTGCCATCAGCGTCAAACAGAGCGCAGGAAAAATCCCGCCGTTCCTTGATGTTGGGGGAAAAGGCCGTGCGGTTCAGGGTAACGCCCATCTCTTCACAGATGGAGGTGAAACGATTTTTGAAAACTTCCAGTAAAATGGGATTGGGCATATTTTTATGGGTATCTTTATTGCCAGGGAGATCTTTATTTGTCTGGAGATCTGTGTGAGGTTCTGGAGAACCGGAAGGGTTTAAAGAAGACATCAATTCTCTCCTTTGCTGCGGGTGTGGATGATAAGATTGCCGAATTGATCCACCTTTGCCCAGGTATCTGGAGGCATGACGATGGTGGAGGTGTACTCCAGAATAATCGCAGGCCCTTTGATTTCATTGCCATGGCGCAGATGATCCCGGTGAATCAGGTCGGTTTCCCAGGATATACCGTTAAAAATCACAGGATGTTTTTCGTCAAAGGCCATGGTTGGCGGGGTTTTCCCGGCATGGGGTTCGGGTTGGATCACCGGTTTTTCAGGCGTTCCCTTGACCCTGAGGCGGATGTTGACAATCTCCATCTCCTTTTCCCGGCTGCAATATCCATAGCTTTTTTCGTGCAATGCATGGAAGGCGTTTTGATATTTTTGGGTAAAAGGAACCATGATTTCGTAGGACTGACCCTTGTAGCGCATGTCAAGAAATTTTTTTACGGTGGCATGTTCCCGGTCAATTCCTTCCAAAATTAACTCTTTAACGCCGTTTTTCACCAGGGGAAGGAACATATTTTCAAGCATTGCATCGTCGGTGTCATGGGCCTTTCGCATGACCGTGAGGGAGTAATCCTTGATAACGTCTGCCATGAGCATGCCCACGGCAGAAAGAATTCCGGGATTTTTCGGCACAAATACGGTGGGCATATTAAGAAGACGGGCAAGAGAAACAGCATGGAGCCCCCCGGCACCGCCAAAGGAGAACAGGGCAAACTCCGAGGGGTCAAATCCCCGCTCCACGGAGATAACCCGGATGGCCTTTTCCATGGCAGTATTGGCAACAGCAATAATGCCCTCGGCAAGGGCTTTTTTGCCCAGGCCCGATTCCCGGGACATTTTCTCAAAGTAAGATTCCAGGCGTTCAAAATCCAGGGTCATGTGGCCCCCGAGAAAATGTTCCGGCACCAGTCTTCCAAGGTAAAGATTGGCATCGGTGACGGTGATTTGCTCTCCTTTGCCATAGCAGATGGGACCGGGGTCTGCACCGGAACTCTCCGGCCCCACCCTTAAGGCACCCCCCGCATCCATAAAGGAGATGGAACCACCACCGGCTCCCACGGTGTGGATGTCGATCATGGGCACTTTCACGGGAAAATCTGAGATGGCAGATTCAAAGGTCAGGGGCAGGGCACCGTCAATGAGGGCCACATCGGTGGAGGTGCCGCCCATGTCAAAGGATATCAATTTGTCCACCCCTGCCATTTTCCCGGTTTCCCAGGCACCAACGGCCCCCCCGGCAGGGCCGGAAAGGATGGTTCTCACCGATTCATTCATGGCAGTGGCAGCGGAAATACTGCCGCCGTTGGACTGCATGATGCGCAGTTCATTGCCGCCAATATTATCAATGATATGGT
The DNA here is from genome assembly GCA_937124525.1 of uncultured Desulfobacterium sp. Next base: position 18,765 of record CAKZLA010000187.1, on the reverse strand, counting down.
TGATATAGCGCTTCATGATGGGGGAAACATAGGCGTTGACCACGGTGGTGGAGGTGCGTTCGTACTCCCGGAATTCCGCCAGTATCTTGTGGGAAAGGGAGGTATTGATGTTCAGCTTTTCCAGGGCTTTTTTCATTTTGATCTCATCGTCGGGGTTGAGAAAGGAAAAAAGAAAACATACGGCTATGGAGTCCACCTGGGCCTGCTCAATTTTGTTCACCACTTCAGCGGCGGAGTCCTCATCAAAGGCGATTTCCATCTGTCCATCGCTTCGGGTGCGACAGTTAACCCCGAATCTTAAATGTGATGGTACGAGAATGGGTGGTTTTTGGTATCCCGGGTTGTACAATTCCGTGCGATTCTGGCGGCCAATGGCAAAAATATCTTCAAACCCTTTGTTGGTGACCAGGGCCGTGACCGCCCCTTTTCGTTCCAGTATGGCGTTGGTGGCAACGGTGGAACCGTGCACCATTTTGTAAGTGCCTGAATGTGTAATGTGTGCGATGCCGCTCAAAACCGATTCGGCAGGATTGGAGGGGGTGGAGAGTTGCTTGTAAACGCCCCATTTTCCCTCTTTCCTGTAAATAAAATCCGTAAACGTTCCTCCGGTATCCACCCCTATCAATTCCATTTAATTTATCCTTATTTAATTACAGAGTTTGGTGTTGATTTTCGGCACCCAGATCAGTTGGCTCTCTGCAACAGAGCCTGGCCTGTGTTTATGTGAAGGCCTTAATAAGGCAAAAAATACGGCATCCTTGTATATTATCTTAAAAGAATTTTAATGGGATTATGGCCCCAGCAAGTGTAAACGGATAAATGAAGGATGCCAAAAGCCCCCTTCAGCGCTTCGTCGACGTATCCCCCCAGGGTGTTCTGGGCGGTCTCAAAGGAGTCGTTCCCTTTCTCAGGGGTGATCAACGCCATGCTCAGCTGTGTTTTGAGCGTACCGAAAAACATCAGTTGTAGCAATACGCCTGGCATGGGCGTGAACTTATGGGGTGTAAATCCCCCATACGCGAGTCCTGTCAACATGGTTATTGTTAACACAAGCATTAGCCAAAAACAAGGGCGGAACCGTGAGGGCACCGGGTGAACGCATTAAACCTGGCATGCTTTTTGATTTCAACAAATTTAAGCAGTTTAAAAAAATGAGTTTTTAAGAAGGCCCAAATCTTCGAATCCACTTTTTGTAAGTTGGGGATGTCACCAGCGGGTTTCATTGCTGGACCGAGTTTTACCTGCCCGATACCAGCTGGATCATGGTGGACCCGGCAGATGTCAGAAAGATGAAGCTGGTTCACAAACTTGAGTTGATTGATGGCGCTACGCAGGACTGGAAAAATTTTTTCTGGGGAGGGGATGACCTATTCTGTCTGGTGCTTGAGAAAAATAGCCGGGGCGTCAACCTGACTGGAGCCAAAGTCCCCCTTCCCTATTCATTACCACGACTTGGTCAGAGTGAAAACGAACTGGGATCCTTCGGGGCCGTTTTCTACGCCGTATTCCCGCAAGATGCGCAGATTGAGTTGCAGCAGTGTCGGCGGCAGCCAGAAAAAATTGATTTCTCCGCCAATGGCATGGCCCTGTTTTCGATTATCGTTGGAATCTTTGCCGGAATCGTCGTTGATCTGCCAATAGTTGCAGCCGGAGATCCCCGGCCGGACGCTCAGTTTGTTTGTTACGGGAATTTCCTTGCCAAGCCCCCATTCCACTACAAATTCGGCTCCAGGCGTTATATTTGTATCTTTCTGTTCTGTGCTGACCAGGGTACGGCTCAATGCGCTTATCGACCAGGTTTTAGCCGCATCAAAATATGCCGTGCCGCCAAGCGACAGCATACCGCTCCAGTATCCGAGACCCGGAGATGCAGGTTTGTCGGCATCGTATTCACCGGTGGGTGCAATTACGGCCATAGCTGCTACGGCATCAAATCGCGACCGATGCCAGGCTAAACCCAAAAGTTCGAAATTGATATCCCCCAAAGCTGGCCCCTGACTGTCAGAAAGACCTGACGCGTCAATATCAAGTTCCTTATGGACGATGGGGATAATGACATTGTAGAAAAAGTCTGCTCCCAGAATTTTATAATTCGTCACATGGACGAAACGCTCCACCGAGCTGAACACATTTAAATCAAAACCTATATCGGCGTTGTCGCCGTCATTGTCTTTATAAGTGGTTGGGTGGTAAAACATGTTGTATGATTTAAAATGGAAACCCGGCGGTGGTACGGTGGCGGCGAGAACGCCCTCTGTGCCAAAGGGATAGTGTGAGCCGGAGGTGTCCGCTGATGCCGCCAGTGCCGATAATAGTATCAGCCCTGTTCCTAAGGTTCTTAGCAAAATGATTCGAACATTTTTTTTCATTCCTGATAACTCCTTACATATCTGATTTTCGAATTACTGGAACCTTTTGGGTTCCGCCTTGTCCAAATTGAGCTGGGTGAAATTGGCATCCTTGTATATTAAAATCTATTTAAGCAGCTTTGCCGCCCCCTTCTGCATTCAGTTTTTTTTCAATATCCTCACGCAGGGCTTTTTTGTTTAGTTTTTGGGCGCCTGTATACGGCATTTCTTCCACAAATTCGATACGTTCAGGAAGCTCAAGAACAGATGCTTTCTGTATTTTTAAAAATGAGATGATCTCATCAAAGTTAAGTTGACTACCTTTTTTTGTCTCAATATAGGCACACGCTTTTTCCCCCATAAGCGGGTCCGGCATGGGAATGACCGCGACGACGGCGACATCTGGATGACGGTCAATTAATTTTTCAATTTCCGTTGCGCTGATGCTCTCTCCACCGCGATTGATCATCTCCTTGATGCGACCGGTAAGTGTGATATATCCTTTTTCGTTAATCTTTGCCAGATCCCCGGTTCTAAAGAATCCGTCTTTATCAAAGACGTATGCATTCTCTTCGGGGTTGTTGTAGTAGCCTGTGAAAACACAGGGGCCTTTAATGACCAACTCTCCCTCCTTTCCCGGTGGCAATGTGTTGCCCCTGATATCAACAACTTTGTAGGTATCATAGGGGAATGTCGGTCTGCCCACAGTGCCGCAGATGGTTTCTAAGGAATCTGTGGTCCGGGTGATACATGTCATTCCCTCTGTACCACCGTATCCGTTGTAAAAATTCATTCCCATACCGTCCATGACATCCTTGACCAGTCCGGGATGGCTTGCCCCGCCTGCACTGTGCATTTTTTTGAGACAACTCAGGTCATACTGATTCCGATCTTTGTAACCCATCAGCCGCTGGGCAAGGGTGGGGACCCATATGATGGAGGTTATTTTTTCCCGTTCAATGGTCTTGCAAATACTTTGATTGTCTGCTGAATCCAGCAATACTACCTTGCCGTGGGTGAGCACACTTCCCATAAATCCCTTGCTGAATGAGAGATCATGACCCAGGGGACCGGCAATGAGGTTTATATCATCGCAGTGTTGATCCCATGATTTGGAGCAGTACTTAATTCCGCAGATCAGACTGTTGTGTGTTCGGGGGACAATTTTGGGGGCACCGGTTGTACCGCCGGTGGGTCCCATGTGGGCCACCTGGTTGGGATCAGGCTTTTGTTGGGCAAGTGTGGCCATGTTTTCCGTGGTGAGTTCATTTTCCGCGATCAGCTTTTCAAGGCATGAGAAACCATCCCCCCCAATTTCTCCCCGGACGGTGATTACATTTTTGATTGCGGGGTGGTCCTTCCGGATATCATCTATTATGGGGATGTAATCTGTTTTTTTGTACCGGGTTGGAACAATCCAGGCGGAAGCTCCGGAGAGTCCGGCAAGATGATCTATTTCATACTGACGGTACCGGTCAATGAGTAACACGGTGACAGCTCCGATTTTTTGACAGGCAAAAAAGGCAAATACAAATTCATTCCAGTTGGGCAACTGAAGCAGTACCCGGTCCATGGGTTTAATCCCAAGATTCATCAAGCCCACAGCCAGTTTATTAGCCTTTTCTCTGGTTTCCCCGTAGGTGAGACGGCTTTGAGAATCCACAAAGGCCTCTTTGTCAGGATGAATATCCGCAGCTCTGTCGAGGATATCTCCGAATGTCAAATCGCTCCACCACCGAAGCTTAGTGTAGGTTTCAACGTCTTCTTTTTTATAGGGCTTAACCCCTTCCAATAGCTGCAACATAAAAAAGGTCTCCTTTTAGAAAATTGTTGTGTTGGTTGGCATTTTTTATTTAACTTCAAAAGTACTTTACATTTTTTTAAAAATGATCTACGAAGAATAAAGTTTTTGAGCCAACAAGTGTCAACCGGCAAATGGAGGCTGTCTGTTGTTTTCTTTACTCACACCCAAATACCAAATATTGCTTTGAACCATTCCATTCCAGGTCAACAGACTCATACCTGGGGTTCCTGGTGAGGATAATTTAGGAGAGTTGAACATAAGATGTCAATTTCATTAATATTATATAATGTATAAAGATAAATTATGATTCTCCAATGGCATGGTGCCGTTTTTTGTCTGTGGGTACCCGTTTACCCGGCAGGTTCCTGGCGTAGGTGTTTTAGATGGTGAGAATTCTGGCATCCTTAATATATGACCCCAAAAGTAGTTGGTCATTTACACATTTTTTTGAAGAAATGTCCGGGGAATGTGGGCTTGTGTCAACAAGTGTAAAACGATGGATAAAGTATGCCGAATTTTTTAAGTTGTAACCCCTGTCTATTTGTACTATTGATGAATTGATCCTCTGGCTTTTCGATGTTCGTAACACGGCAATCCATGCCTTTGTTTTCCATGTTTTTTTTTGAAGCTAACTGGGGTACAGTATGTTATGTGTCTCCGAACAGGAACAATATTCAAATGATCAATATGAATCATCTCCGTATTTTTTATCAGGTCGCCAAAAATATGAGTTATACAAAGGCGTCCAAGGCACTTTTTATCACACAGCCTGCGGTTACGGCCCAGATGAAGCTATTTGAAGAGTGGTGTGAACTCAAGCTTTTCAAGAAAAAAGGGCGGGGTATAATGATTACGGATGAGGGAAGGATGTTGTACCTCCATGCCTGCAAAATTTTTAAGTATGAACAAGAGATCGAAACAGTCATTGATGATCTGCGCCAATTGAAACAGGGTGTTCTGCGCATTGGAAGCACAAAAACCTACGTCCGTTTACTCATGCCTTTTCTGGCACATTTTTACAGCAAAAAATATCCAATGCTCAGTCTTTGTCTGGATGAGGGCAGTTCAATGGATATCATCAACAGTCTGCTTAAATTACGAAACGAGGTGGCTATTGTTACAAAAGTAGTTGACCATCCTGATATAACATTCATTCCCTTTTCCGAGGAAGAACTTATTCCCATTTTCAGCCCGAAACATCCCCTTGCCGCAAGACCGCATGTCACCGTTGAAGAATTGGCAAATGAGCCGATGATTGTGAGGGAAACCGGCTCCGGGACAAGGAAATTTGTGACAGCACTTTTTGAAGAGCATGGGTGCGTTCCCAACATTCTCATGGAAACTGTTAATTCGCAATTCATCAAGCAGATGGTTGCAAGAGGGGACGGGATTTCTCTTATGGTACGAGAAGCGGTGCTGGAAGAGCTGTACCGGAAGGAACTGATAACCGTTCCTATTAAAGATAAAAAGGTTTACCTTGAAGTAAGTATTGCGTATCTCAGGAATCAACCCTTGTCTCCGCCCACCCGCGCCTTTCTCGAAATTCTGGATCAATTGTGCGGGGGGCAACGCCCCATCAAGGGAATCAGGTCGCTTTTGCTCAAACACGACAGACCCATCCAAGATGTTATAACAGATCCGGCGGGATTTTTTAATTTTGGAATCGGATGAAGTTACTGCCAAGAACACTCCTCTTTCATAACAGATAAAAATAGCTATTCAACCATTCATAAATTCATATTATGGATTTCATAACAATTATGATTTTGACAAGTTATGATTTTTTCATAATTCTATTGAATAACAGCAGGCGATAAATTTTACGTGTTCGCCCTGAAGTTGAATAGACGTATGGTAAATTATTCTAAAAAGAACACAATCTGAAAACAGGAGGTAAAGCATGGATCTTCGAGACTTCATCGCCCTTTGCGAAAAAGAGGGAGAATTGAAAAGGGTTACTGCCGAAGTGGATTGGGACCTGGAAATGACCCACATTGCGAAATTGGTGGAAGAGAAAGATGGCCGCTCGATTTTGTTCGAAAACGTCAAAGGACATGACAGTCCGGTTTTTTTCGGTGCCTACAGCACTACCAAACGCTTATCCATGATTTTAGGGAAACCTGCAGATCTGACCATGTGTGAGCTGAGTCAAGCTTGGATGGAGATGTCCATCGGCGAAGTTATACGGTCCAAAGAAGTGTCTACCGGTCCTGTATTTGAGAATATAATCGACGGAGATGATGTTAATATTTTCGATTTTCCAGCCCCTCGGTTTTACGAAAAAGATGGTGGGCGTTACATCGGGACTGCCTGCTTCATGGTGGTTCGGGACCCAGAGACCAATGAGATCAACCTTGGAACATATCGAAGTCAGATTCTGGATGAGAAAACCGTGGGTGCCCAGATACTCAAGGGCAAACGCGGAGATCGTATATTGCAAAAATATAAAAAGGCTGGAAAAAAAATGCCCATCTGCCTGGTGGTGGGATGTGATCCTCTGCTGATGCTTGCCGGAAGTGCTATGGTTGAGGATGCCAGCGAGTATGATGTGGTCGGCACCCTGAGGGGCGAGCCCGTGGAAACGGTGACTGCCGAACTTACAGGTCTTCCCATTCCGGCCACGGCTGAACTTGTCCTGGAGGGCTTTATTGACGGGGAAGCACTTCGCGCCGAGGGACCCTTTGGGGAGTATACAGGATATTACACCGACGAACTCTACAAAACCATTAAAAAGCCCGCCATTGATGTCAAGCGGATCTATCACCGAAACAATCCCGTTATGCTGTGCGCCTCGGTGGGTCGCCCCATCAACGATAACCATATGATGCTGGCATTTGTGCGAAACGCCACCCTGTGGACCGAGCTTAGAAGAATGGGGATTCGGGGGATTGAGTCAGTGTACATGCCACCCGAGGCCTGCGGTCGATTTTGGGCGATCGTTTCCGTAAAACAGATGTATCCGGGCCATTCAAACCAGGTGGCAGCAGCGGTGATCGCCAGCAACACCTGCACTTATGGCCTTAAGGGGCTTATTATTGTTGACTCTGATATCAGAGCCGACGATTTGCCCCGGGTATGGTGGGCACTGGCAACCAGATATGATCCAAAGGAAGGGACTCAGATCATCAACCGTGGGCGGTCTACGCCACTGGATCCAGCTCTGAGCGAGCATGACAACAAGTTTATTACATCACGCATTATCATTGATGCAACCTTCCCCTTTGAATGGGAACGGAAACCGCCGATAGTCGAGATGAACGAGGAAGTTTTGGAAAGTATTAAATCTCGATGGCAGGAGCTTGGCTTGGATTAGATCCTTAGATTTGAGCCGGTTTAACAACCATGCGGTCCGCAAGTTCAGGTGAATTGCGGACCGTAAAATTATTCGGTTGCCTCCATACGCCGGGCCCTCCCGGAAAACCCTATCTTTTGGGAGTTACGTGGTGACATATTTTCCTTTTTGTTTCGTTCTGTTTCGTTAAAATAGTTACCATATCACCGTCTTTCAAACCAAAAGAGTCTTTAATGCTGTGGGGTGAAATGATTTCGAAAATATGGTTTTTATGGATTCTTACGTCTTCAGATGGCAGTATAACAGCCGCCGGAATTCCAAACAGGGTCACTTCTTTAATCAAAGCTGAGCAAAATGAAGGATCGTCAGGGATGAGTTTCATGGAAATTCCTTGGAAAAATAGTTCTATCTTGGAAATATCCCTGTCAAGGATTTTGATGTTGAGAGTACCTGGGAACGGGATATATCCCAGCATGTTTTCGCATTGGCGGGTCACCCATGCAACAGAGGTGAAAAATTGTCCTCTGCCGACACCGTTTTGAATAATTCCCGATAATTTCATGGATTTTTTGTCCGTATAAAAAAATCTGATTTTTCTGAATGTAAATATTCGGCTTGGTATGTAAATGTTTGGCCAGTGCCATATATTCGCGTATTTGGGACTGCGTAGTGAGCAGGCCAAAATAGATGAATATGGGGTGCTGGCCGAATATTTACTTCTGAATTGATAAATACTCAAGGTTAAGGTTCATGGGTTTCAGTGGTTTAGTTATATTGAAACCATAGTCTCCCCCAAATTCGTTATACTCAGGGACGAAAAGGTGCTGGAACGTCAGGCGGCACTTTCCTTTTCATCAGTTTTCATTGTTTTGTCGGAAAGTAGTGAGTCTATTTTACTGATTTTAGCCAGTGCAGTGACGACGGCGTCGACAAACTCCGGGTCATTGATATGGAATGGTACGGTTTCAAGATAGGTGTCGACGGCGGTTGCCCCCTTTTCCTTCAGGTTCTTTTTAACGGCTTCGGCAAAGACCTTGGGGCCCTCTGGGTTGTAAAGTGGTGCCCCCTCTCGGTCGAGGCCGGAAAATCCCAGCATCGGCACCAGGACGGCGGCACGGCCGGTGCTTAGGTTGCAGAGATCGGCGACTATTTCGCCGATTTTTTGGACTTCGTTCAATTTTGTGCGCACACAGGTGATGTTGGCGTTGTGCATGTGGTGCCGTCTTCCTGGAAACTTTTTTTCCGCTTCTGAGATGGGACCCGTCACCAGGAAATCAATGTTTCCAGGTGCGAAGATTGTGGGCACACCGGTCTGGAGAATCGCCTTGCAGCGCTTCGGGCCTGCATCGTAATCGCCGCCAAAATGATGCCCCATAAGTTCATGGAGGGACAGGTCCATAACGGCGCTGAGTTTTTGTTCCCGAATCATTTTTTCCATGGCTTCTCCGCCTGAACCCGTGGTGTGAAAGGTTACAACTTCAATGCCTTTTGCTTCGATTTTTTGTCGCAGGTTCGCAACACAGCCCTCCGATGTCCCCAAGGCGGACAATACAGTCAGAGGAGTCTTATCTTCCGTATCTGTGTCTAAGTCTACTTCGCTGTAGTTGACCATGCCTGCAAGGGCAAGTGCTCCATTTTTAAGTATCTGTCGTGTGATACGGTTCAGGCCGCCAATGTCTGCCACGGAATAGAGCATACAAAGGTCCCGGGTTCCCACAAAGGGACGAGTGTCTCTGGATGCCACGGATGAGATCATCATTTTGGGAAAGCCGATGGGAAGGGCACGCATGACTCCTGCACCCAGAGTTGTACCCATGGAGCCTCCTATGCCTATGATGCCCTTGATTTCATCTCTGCCATACATGGAAAGGGCAAGATGGGTTGCACCGGTCACCATGACATTCATGGCCTCGCCTTCACTGCTGAGACTCCTTATCTTACTCAAATTTCTTCCGGCTGCCCGGGCAACTTCCTTTCGGGAGATGGACACTCCGTCCAAAGGGGAGTTTCCCAGGATACCGGCATCCATGATCATTGTTTCGATACCGACGTCCTCAAGACATGATTTTAAATAGAATGCTTCATCTTGCTTTGTATCCATGGTGGTGAGCAACAGGGCTGAATTCTTACTTTGTTTCTGCATGAAAATCTCCTTTAAAGATAAAAAAAAGACAATTAGTAAAAATATTAAATTTATATCTTTTGCATGCCCACGGCTTCATAAACAATATGACGCAGTGTCCCATATCTTTGTGTCACCAAGGGTTTCAATGGTGCGTGCTCCTGTCAAAAGCATGGCTATTTTCAACTCTTCTTCAAATTTTTTTAATGTTCTTATCACTTCATGGTGGGATTGGCAGGCCGGTTTCAGAAGGGGCAGGGCAAATCCTGCCAGGGAGGCCCCCATGGAAATGGCCTTGGCACAATCCAAGCCCGAGCGTATTCCCCCCGAAGCGATCAACGGGAGATTTACAGCCTTTTTGCACTGCACCAGGGATACCGCCGTGGGAATACCCCATTCAAATAGGGGCTTTGCATGTCGGGCTCCCCTATGGTATTCCACCTTTGTGAAGGATGTACCGCCTGCACCGGCGATATCCAGGCCTCTTATGCCCGCCGATTCAAGACCCATGGCGATGCCTCCGGCGATGCCGCAACCCGTCTCCTTTACAATTATCGGGAAGTTTGTCTCTCTACAGATTCTCCCGATGTGGGACAGGAGATTACACCAGTCCTTGTCCCCTTCGAGCTGGCACATTTCCTGTGCTGCATTGAGGTGCACCGCCAGCCCGTCGGCTTCGATTTCCAGGATCATGTCCGAGATCTTACTTTGATGGCAGGCTGCCAGTTGTACCGCACCGATGTTTCCCAGGAGTAAAATATCGGGTGCCACACTCCTTACTTTATATGTGTACGTCATATCCGGATCATCCAGCATGGCACGCTGGGAACCTATGCCCATGCCTATGCCCATTTCCTGGGCCGCCTTGGCAAGATTTCTATTGATCTTTTCCGTACCGGGAGAACCGCCGGTGATGGCTTCAATGAAAAAAGGGAGTTTAAATCGTTTTCCAAGGAAGGTCGTCGACGTGTCAATTTCCGAAAGTTTGAGTTCGGGAAGAGCTATGTGTTCCAGTTCATATCGTTCGAAGCCAGTGCTCTTTTTAAATACCACATCTTCCTCCAAACAAATACGGATATGTTCCATTTTTCTTTTGGATGTCGTTTTGATAAATTTACTCTGCTTTGCTAAGTACTGGGCATATTTTTTCATGGAGTAACTTGCCTTGGTCTGTATTTCTCAATGACAGACGGGTTTTTCCCCGTCACATGGCCACTTGTTCCGCCAGATTCAATCCATAGGGTTCAAAGCTCATATCGTCTTCAGGATCACTGGTAATCGAACGAACATTGCGGATGCCAAGGTCTGAAAGAATATTGGCTGAAATGGCACAGCTTAAAAGCTTTTCTGTTAACATGGTTTGTGTGGCACCCTGACTTTCTTTGAGCAGATGCTTTCGGGTGCAGCAGCAGTCGGATCTGTTTTCAAAACCGGTAATGCCGTCCCTTGGACGGATATAAAGTAGGATGCCTTTGTCTTCTCTGGAGATGATTTCCCGGGCCCGCTTGAGTTTTCGGCTACAGTCGCATAGCTTTGAACCCATGAACTCGCTTATAAAACATTCTCTGTGTATCCTCACCAGCACATGGTCATGGGGCTTGATGTCACCTTTTATAAAGGCTATATACACATCATCGGGGGTAAAGTCGGAAGTGTAAACCGCCACACTCACAGATCCTGGGGATCTTGGTAAGGGATGTTTGTGCATAACCTGTTTGACCAGATTTTCCTGGACAGATCGGTACCGGATCAAATCGGCAATGGTTACAATATTGATGCCATGTTCCCTTGCAAATACTTTCAGATCCGGCATACGAGACATGGTACCGTCGTTGTTCATGATTTCGCAAATCACACCCGCAGGCTGCATACCGGCTAATCTTGCCAGGTCCACAGACCCTTCGGTCTGTCCGGGGCGCACAAGTACTCCTCCTTGTCGTGCACGGAGCGGAAAAACATGCCCGGGGCGAACAAAATCTGATGCTCGCACATTTTCAGACATTGTTTTGAGGATGGTGCAGGAGCGATCCGCTGCCGAAATTCCCGTGGTGATCCCCCTTCTTGAATCTATGGAGACCGTAAATGCGGTTTCAAATCCTGATTTATTATCGTCAACCATGGGCTTTAAGTTCAATTCATTGGCTTTTTCTTCGGTCAGCGTAAGGCAGATAAGTCCACGGCCATGAATGGCCATGAAATTAATGAATTCCGGCGTAATGGATTCCGCAGCACAACACAGATCTCCTTCATTTTCACGGTTTTCATCATCCACCAGAATAATCATTTTACCGGCACGAATATCTGCTATTCCCTGTTTGATACTTACGATATTACTGCGCATTATATGCCCCCTCTTTTTTCGTGTACGGTTTTTCGTATTTAACAGCCTATGCGTGGGTAGTTTTGACAATGGCCGAAGAGTTGTGATCAAGCCCTCTTTAAGTCCATGGCGTTGTTTAACTCGCTGCTTCCCCAGCGTTTGAAAAGGTGGTTTTCGATGTGAAACATGTCCAGAACTTTGCCCACCAGATGGTTGATGATGTCGTCAATGGTTTGGGGAAGGCAATAGAAGGCGGGCACCGGCGGAAGGATCGTTGCCCCCAGGTCCGAAAGTTGCAGCATCAGGTTCAGATGTCCTTTGTGAAACGGGGTTTCTCTGGCCACAACGATTAGTTTTCGCTTCTCCTTTAACGTCACATCCGCTGCACGGACCAGAAGATTATCATTGTATGAATGGGCAATCCCGGAAAGTGTCTTCATGGCACAGGGAATCACCACCATACCTTCGGCAAGGAATGAACCACTGGCGATATTGGAACCGATGTCCCGAATATCATAGCAGGTGTGGGCAAGGGAAGCTACGTCGTCCACCGACCAGGAAGTCTCCATTTTTATGGTTTTGCATGCGGCATCAGATATGACCAGATGGGCCTCAATATCCGTTTTAGCAAGAATTTCAAGAAGCCTGATGCCATATATGGCACCGGTTGCCCCTGACATACCTATAATCAGTCTTTTCATTTTAACCTTCCTCTTCGGGTGTATTAATGGTGGATATCCGTCCCAAAAGCACTTTTGGGGAAACTAATTTTTTCAAATCCATGTTGATGCGGCCGTGTGGCATCAATGCCGACTTTGGCGGTTCGGAATTTTGAATCGGAAGAGGGGTCAATGACCTGCCCCCCCAGTGATGGAATGACGATGAGGTCTCTGTCTGCCTGAAATCGGGTTGCCATGGCCCACTCCACCTCCAGAATATTCCGGGGATTGACATCGGCGTTGACTATGGTGGCCTTTTTAATGTTGGCAAAGGAGAGTGCCATGGTGAGAGCGCTTCGAATTTCCCCGTGGTTGTCACCTTTAATGGACATAGCCGCATGGGAGCCGAATGTCCCGGGTATGAAGCAAAAATCTTGAAGGGAGGGAAACATCAACTTCATTTTAGGAATGACATTGAGCCTGTGAATAAAGGTCAGAAGGTGATCCGCTTCAAAACTTTGGGGCAAGAGGGCCTGGAAAAGGGGGCGTTTTCGTAGCGTGATGGCCGTGATGTGGATACTTGGGCTTGAAAAGGCCAGGTAATAACCGCTGATTTCGCCCAGGGTACCATCCTTTTCTCCTTGTGTCGGGTCGATATACCCCTCTATGACAATTTCCGCCCGGGCCGGTATGTCAACATCCACGGTGGAGGCTTTGATGAGTGGAACGGATTCTCCGCTCAATCCACCCGCCACTGCAAGTTTGTCCATGTCCCCTGGTGCTTTAATGACCGTTGCGATGAGAACCGTCGGATCTACACCGACGGCCACGGCGATTTCCATTGGTGTACCGGCTTTCCGGTGGGTGGCATAGATGCCTGTCAGCGGTGGATGTACAAGTGAGATGCCAAGTTCGGCTTTTCCCCTCACCTCAAGCCGGTGGAGCCCCCTTCTCATTCCACCGGTTTCCGGCTCCCTGGCCGATGCTGTTCCACAGGTGATAAAGGGTGCGGAATCTTTGGCATAATGGGTAAGAATCGGCAGATGGTCTTGGATGTCAAAGGCCCCGTCTGCCGGGATAATCCTTCGATCCTGTTTTTCATCAAGGAGAACGGGATCAATCCTCCGTTCCCGGTTGGGAAGGAGCCCTTGATAGAGCTCCTCTTCATGGATTCCAAGGGCAAGGGCAAGGCGTTTTGCAGATCCCAGAAGATTTCCGACCACGGGCATGGAATACCCACGGATCTTCTCAAATAACACTGCCGGGGCTTTTTCATAATTCATTTTGGAAAGAATGGCCGCAGCTTCATATCGGGAATCGACGGTGGTGTAGATCCGTTGGAGCTCTTTTAGTTGATCCAGATATTCCACAAACTCTCTGAGTCCACCTGTTTTCCTTGCCATGATGCCTCCTTTAGAATTTATTTACTTCTTTAAGAAGTTTGATGGACCATTTTGTGTCAAGGAGCTGCCCACGACCAAGCCTGACCCTTAAAATATCTGAATATTTTGATTCGGATTCGGACACCAGTGCCTTTGCATAGAAAGATCGGTATTTATATCTTCTGTCCAGCGGTGTCAGCTCGCGTACCACCAGTTCCACCTCCTGATCCTTGGGGAAGACAGCAGGATCATCCAGTATAAATGTATCGTATTCCACTTTTGACATGATAATTTCTCCTTACTTTCAATATCCGTAGTTTTCCCAGTTGGCGATCACTTTTTCCTGAATTTCTTTGGGATAATTCGTGCTGAATGCCATCTTTAGCGGCAGGTCGGACTCTGGCCAATCCAGGGGGAACAGACAGTCAAACAAGACCTTGGCACCGACACTCCTTTTTCGTTCTTCGGGGGATGCGTAGGGATTCAGCGGTGTTCCGACATGATTTTCATATTTTCGTATGCCCCTCAGGGGATGGCATTTTGTCGAGAGTGCATGAATGATTTCATCCTTATTATAAATGTCGGTCTTGTCATCAACCACCACTATCATGTGGAACCAGGGGGCAAGTTTGCTTCCAAAGGCAAGATTTGCAATCTGGGAGGCAATACCGGTATAGGCGTTTTTAACCCCCACGACCACCATGTGATGGGTGGATTCGGGCAACATAAAGACCCCGGTGATGGGAATACCCTGGCTCTCAAGTAGCTTTCGCATCTCCAGTCCCAGTGAAAAGGAGCGCAGAAGCTGGTTTTCATCCGTTGGAATACCCGGATTGCTCACCATGATTATGGGGGTGTTGCGATGGGTGATCGCCTTGATCCGGTATACTGTTCTGCCCTCCCTGGGTGAGGTGCGGTACCCTGTGTATTCGCCGAAGGGTGCCTCCAGGATGTTTACATTGGGAAGGATTTCCCCTTCTATAATGATCTCTGCATGGGCCGGAACTTCCAGGTCACAGGTTTCACACTTGACAAGTTCAACAGGCTCTCCCCGAAGCATGCCCGCCAGCTGATCTTCGGGAATCTGTGACGGAGCACATGATGCGATGCTGGAAAGGGGATCTGCTGCCATAACAATAGCAAAGGGCAGGGGTTCATTTCTGGGCACACACTTGCCGTGGAACATTTTCCCCATATCCGAAAAGGGCAGAACCGGGCCCACCATGGTCTTTTCATCAAAGACCATGATTCGATACATCCCCCAGTTGATTTCCCTTGTATCAAGATCCTTGGCAACGACAAAGTGCCAGGTGGCAAGGTAGCGACCACCATCGCCTTCATGGATCATGGGGCCGGGGAGATGGAATAGATTGGCATCATCACCAAGGAGAATATTTTCTTTGCATGGGGCATCTTTGCCATCGACCATCACCGGGTGGATCGGTTCTTCCTGGGTTCGTTTTACATACTCGTCGGCAATTTCGGGAATGGTGCTTTCAGGACTCATACCCATGGCGACAGCCAGACGTCTATAAGTGGACAGGGGCGCGCCAAAGGCCTCGAATCCCGGATAATCGGTAATACTTTTAAAATATGAGGCGGGCAGTTGATGCTCGCAGACCCTCCTTACTATGGCTCCCAGCTCAAGATCCCAGTCGACTTTCTGGTTGATGGTGACCAGATCTCCACTTTCTGTTAATCTTGTAATAAATTCTCTGTTATCCTTGGGGCTGTTGTATGACATTGCAACTCCTTTTTTTGGCATCCTTAATATATCACCTTAAAAGTAGCTTACTCTTTTCTTGAAATGTTCCCGGAATAATGAATGGGATTCTTGCTCAACAAGTGTAAACCGGCAAATGAAGGATGTCCTTGTTTTATTGTAAATCCAAAATCGCTAACAGTTCCAAATGGAAATCAGGAAATTCCTGATGTTGAAATCTTTTCAATCACCGTCGCCCATTTTCCCTGGGCCTTCAGAATAAATTCGGCCAGTTCCCGGACAACACCTTCTCCGCCATCCGCCTGGGTAACAAGGGCCGCCACCTTTTTGGCCTCCTTGGCTCCATTGGCGGGTGCCACGGGAAATCCCACCCGTCGCATGACGCCAAGATCAATCATCTCATCTCCGACGTAACAAAAATCCTTATCCTCCAGTCCGGATTCTTTTTCAAAATCGTCAAGCTTGGAGATTTTTGCACTGGTTCCCCACCGTTTGTCCGGAGGAACTTTATATATTTCGCCGACCACATCCATGGCCCTGGAAACCTTGCTTGTCAAAAAGGAGACACCAATGCCTCCTTCCATCAATGCCCTGCATCCGATGCGATCCACCAGGGAAAAACATTCAGATTTGGTGCCCTTATCCGTGTAATAGAGTGTATTGTCTGTGAGAATGCCGTGTATATCCAGGATAACGAACTTGACCTGTTTTGCCTGTTCGAGTGCTTTTTCAGTCATCCTTTTTCTCCTTTCGTAACTGGTTACTTGTAGCCCATTTTAGTGACTTTCTCGACCCAGGTATCCCACTTGTCCATGGCACTTAGGATAAATTCACAGGATTCTCTGATGGGACCTCTACCGCCCGGTGCCTCTGTGATGTAATCGGCAGCAGCTTTCACTTCGTCAATGGCATCGGCAGTGGCAACGGCAAAGCCGGCCAGCTTCATCGCCTGAAGGTCCGTGATTTCGCATCCGATGTATGCAATCTCTTCGTTACTGAGACCTTTTTCCTGCTTGAGTTCCTCAATTTTGGCTACTTTATCGCTGACCTTATGGTAGAATTTATCAAGCTTCAGCTCTTTTGCTCGAAAGTGACCTTCTCCATCCACGGAAGTGGAGTCCAGAAAGGCGATCTGAATACCGTTTGCAACCAGGGACAGGTCACCAAAACCATCCATGTGCCAGAAAGCGTAGCGTTTTTCACCCTGAACATCGCAATAAAAGGTGTTCGGTGTGAGAACTCCGTGAATATCATGACCGAACAATTTTACTTTTGCGGCCTTCTCCTTTGCCTTTTCAATGTCCTTTTTCGATGTCACTGTGACCTCCTTCGCTTTCATCGTTAAGGGGTGTTTTGACTATTTGTTTTTTCCATTGCATACATCATTAAAATTTCAGTTACAGGTTGTCAATTTTATTAATATTATGCGATATATAAGGAGAGGTTATGATTGCAATCTGGCCTTTGCAGGTAGGGGTTTTCCATGGGGTTACGCTCTTAATTTTGATCAATACATCTTTAATATTAAATTTCTTTTAAGGTGAATCATCTACAATGAGCACCCCCTCATAGTAATTATGGAGTTCATTAATGAGTCTGTTGATTAAGTCACGATTTCCCAGGTACCAACAGCCTCCCGGCAGGGTCGGATAGGATGGTTCTCACCGATTCGTTCATGGCTGTGGCAGCGGAAATACTGCCGGCATTTAAAAAAGGTGTGATGGTTTTCATGATTGTGATATTTTGCCACCGGAGATACAGAGGGCATTATGGATGATAACCCAGGAAGAAGGGAGAAAATATTGAAAGACAGAATCAGATACGCGCCGCTTCGGGATAAAATCACCGATCCTATAACCGCAGCCAGTCACATCGTGGATGGCACCAACGTGTTTATTTCCGGATTCACCGCCGGGTATCCCAAGATGATTCCCATGGAGCTGGCCCGGCGGTCAGAAGAGGGAGAAGACTTTAAAATAAACCTCTATGCCGGGGCATCCACAGGAGAGCTGGTGGATGGTCTACTCTCAAAAACAGACCTTGTTAATTGGCGGCGGCCTTACATGAGTGACCGCACCATGAGAAAGAAGATCAATCATGAGAAAATTTTTTTCAAGGATGATCATCTTTCCCGACTGTCTGCCCTGGTTCGTTCCGGTGATTGGGGAACAGTGGATGTGGCTGTGGTTGAGGCTGTGGCCATCACGGAAAATGGTCATTTGGTGCCCACCATGTCTGTGGGTAACACCCCCACCTATGTTAAGTACGCCGATAAAATCATTATTGAAATGTCTGAAAGTGAGCCCCGGGGACTTGAAGGCATCCACGATATTTTTATCCCCGAAGATCCCCCCTATCGCATGCCCATTCCCCTTTACCGCACGGCAGATCGCATTGGTAAGCCCTTTATTGAGATGAATCCGGATAAGGTGGTGGCCATCTTGAAAAGTGGAGAAAAAGATACCTGTGCCGTGTTCCAGCCCCCAGGGGAAATTCCCCTGCGCATTGGGGAGCAGATTCTGGATTTTGTCCGCCATGAGATGAAAAAAGATCGTCTGCCAAAAACACTGCCCTGGCAGGCCGGGGTGGGGGACGTTTCCAATGCTGTGTTGAGCCGGTTCATGGAGGATGATTTTTTTGAAAGTGTGGATCTTTATTCCGAAGTGATCCAGGACAGTGTGCTGGATTTGATTGACATGGGGAAAATCCGGGCAGCCTCTGCCTCGGCCATGACATTATCTGAAAAAGCCCGGGAGCGTTTTTTTAAAGAAATTTATCGATACCGAGAAAAGATTATTCTCCGGCCTGTGGAGATCTCCAATTCCCCGGAGCTCATCCGTCGTTTGGGAGTGATTGCCATTAACACGGCCCTGGAGGCGGACATCTATGGGCATGTGAATTCCACCCATGTTATGGGGTCCCAGCTGATGAACGGCATTGGGGGGTCCGGGGATTTTGAGAGAAATGGGGCGCTTTCATTCATGGTGACCCCTTCCATGGCCAAGAACGGGGCCATTTCAGCCATTGTGCCCATGGTGAGTCATGTGGACCATTCAGAGCACTCCGTGGATGTCATTGTCACTGAACAGGGCTTGGTGGACACACGGAACCTCAC
>CAKZLA010000186.1 GCA_937124525.1 uncultured Desulfobacterium sp. | reverse complement strand
GTTTAGAACCAAGCCCCTATTACAAAATAATGTGTGACCTCGAAACAAGTACTGATCTTCAAGACAGTATGGAGCTGGACCCGCTGCCAGGAGCCTTAGATCCTTCTGGCGGTCAGGAACCCTTCATGTATGGCGTCATAAATCATGCGCGGCCCCACACAATCTCCAATTGCGTAGACCTCAAGGCCGGTTTCATCTTCCAGGCACTGTCTAAGGCCTTTCTGAGGAACAAAACCCGAAGCAAGCACGATACTGTCTACTGGCAACTCCTGCCGTTTACCATATCTATCGACAACAACCGCCACGTTATCAAGCACAGTGTCCAAACGCTTGCCGGTATGGACAGTTACTTTTTTCTCGGATAATCTTTCGTTATACGCACACCGATTGTGCCCAATACCAGACATAAACTCGTCCAGCATCTCAATAAATGTGACTTCTTTGCCCTGCTCGGCCAGGAACAGCCCGGTTTCTGATCCTGAAACGCCTCCTCCGATAACGATTACCCGCTGCCCCACTTTTACCTTACCGCCAAGCACATCCAATACATTGGTTACTATCGGATTGTCAATACCTCGCACATCAAGCTTCTTCAACGCTGCTCCTACCGCAATAATTACGGCATCAAACTTCCCTTTTTTGATGGTGTCTGCGTCTGCCTCTTCCTTAACCACATTTATGTTCAGCTTTGTCAGTTGGGTTTTGTAGTAGTCTATAAGTCTCTTAATGTCAGATTTAAATTCAGGAACTGAAGCCTCGATCAAGACACCGCCCAATTCCCGCTTCTCATACAGGGTTACGTTATGACCACGCAAGCCGGAAACCATGGCTGCCTCCATCCCCGCCGGACCCGCTCCGATCACGGCCACGTTCTTGGACCGCTCGGCTTTGGTAACGGCAAGGCTGTCCTGCTTGAATAAGGTTGGATTCACCGTACACACAATAGCTCGGTGTGATAGCATACCCCTATCGTGGCATCCGTCATTGCAACGGATGCATGGTCTGATGTCTTCGGATCTTCCTTCTTTGGCCTTCCTGGGCCAATGTGGGTCGGCCAGGAGAGGCCGGCCCAACGCAATGAAGTCTGCCTTGCCACTCTCAAGTATTTCCTCTGCCAGCTCGGGAGTAGGTATTGAACCGGAGACCATCACCGGAATGTGAATTTCCTCTTTGAGAGCCGCAGCCGCTGGTACGTGAAGGCCGAAGGGCATAAGCATGCAGCCTGCTGCATATATAGCTTCTGCATGACTGCCACCGCAGACATTAATTACATCCACACCATTCTGCTCCAGCGCCTTGGCTACATCTATACTTTCCTCCAGCACTATCCCATCAGGCTCATAGTCGATTAGGCTCATCCTCACACTTAGCGGATAGTCCGGGCCTACCTTTTTCCTGATATCTCTTACAACCTCGACTAAGAACCTCATACGGTTGTAAAGGGAACCGCCATACATATCGTTACGCTTGTTTTGTGCTGGCGAGAGGAAGTTGCTGGGGAGGGTGCCACAGCCCGCATACATCTCGACGAGATCAAAACCGGCAATTTGTGCCCGCTTCGCAGCATTACCGAAGGCGTTGACAAGCTCATGAATCTCTTCGATGGTGAGTTCTTGCGGCACCGCAAAACCGTGCTGATACCATCCCTCCCACTGCATTCTGGAGGCAGCCTTCGCCCCCCCGGCGCCTACAAATACTCCATCTCTACCAGGGTGGGCGAGTTGCAGGCCCGACCTGGCCCCGTGGTCGGAGACTGCTGCCGCCAGCAGTGATAAGCCTGGGATATGTTCATCTGAAGCGGCATTAACTCCCATATGGTATTCCTTCAATACCGCTGCATTGTCGACAAAGACAAGCCCGGACCCGCCCCGGGCTACCTCTTCGTAGAATCTGATCTGCCGATCGGTAACCGAATTATCCGGGTTCGATAAATAAGTTCCCGTGCACGCTTTCACAATTCGGTTGTTAATCTCCAATCGTCCTATCTTGCCGCGTCCAAACAGCTTTGGATACATGGTATTCACTTGATTGTCTCCTTAATCTTTTGATAGTTTAGTCATGACATGTTTGATATGTTCAAACACGTCAACGGCAGGGTATATTGCCCAAACAAAAGTAAAACCCATGGGGTCCTCCCAGATGCACTTGTCAATTTCTTCCGGCGACTCAAAGTCCCAGATGGTAATGTTGCGCTCACCTTCTGCGTTTCCTGCCAGAACATAAGCACCCAAAAGTTTGCCCGCGTTTTTTTGCTCCTCCATCCAGTATGTGTGAGCTTCAAGCAACTCGTTTAACTTTGCTGGCGGAATTTTTTTAAAATCCTCAGTATGATGCGCAATTTTGATAAATTTCATTTTTATAACATTCCTTAACAATAATTTTTCCCGTTTTTTCTGAAAGCATTTACCCAGTTTTGTGTCATTTACAGCCCCCTGTCTTTTTTTCTTCATTACTCATAGATGTATATTGTTAGCTTGCTAATCAAATTGAGGTAGATCATAAATGCTGTCCCATAATATGAGTTATTCTACTTATGTTTACATTGAGCTGTAATTACGGACGAAGTTATGAATCCTGCTGTCGAAGTATAAAACATGACAATGCAGGTAACAGTAATAGAGCACCTATCATATTAAAAATAAACATGAACGATAGCAAAATCCCCATGTCTGCCTGAAACTTAATCGGTGATAGATACCAGGTGCTGACCCCGACTGCCAGCGTAATTGAAGTCAGTATGACGACTTTACCGGTGGTGAGTAAAGCCCTGTAGTAGGCTTCAGATAAATTACATCCTTGTTGTCTGAACATTAATATAATGTTCATCACATACAATGCATAATCAACACCAATTCCTACACCCAATGCGATTACCGGCAACGTTGCCACCTTCACACCAATATTTAGATAGACCATCAGTGCGCTGCAAAGAATGGATGTCAGCATCAACGGCAGAACCGCACATATTGTTGCACGCAGCGACCGGAAAGAGATCATGCATAAAATTATAACCACGCCGTAAACCAACAGCAACATCTGGCGATCCGCTTTTTTCACAACAATATTGGTGGCAGCCTCAATACCCGCACTTCCGGCTGCAAGAATGAACTGCACCTCTTCCGTGTTATTGGCAGCGGCAAAATCTTCTACAAAATTCACCACCCTCGTTAATGTCTCTGCTTTATGATCCTCCAGGTAAACATACATAGTCAGCAGATTGCAGTTACTGTTATATACCCCTTGCGGTGCATCTGCCGTTATGGTGTTCAACATTATCTGATTATTTTGGAGTTCATACCACTTCGGACTGCCTTCTGTAAGAGCAACCAGCATTCCCCGATTTAGCAGGGCAAGAGAATGGGTACTTTCAACCCCGGGAAGATTGCGTAGCTTCCACTCAAGTACATCTATTTTCCTTAGTATGTCATATTGAGCACAGTATCCGTCCGGTGTCTTTACCATGATTGCGAATATGTCACTGCTTGCACCATAGTGCTCTGTGAGAAAGGCATTATCTCGGTTATACCGTGAGTCAGGTCGTAATTCCGGGGCGCCGCGATCTAAATCACCGATTTTTTTATCCTGGGAGACAACGAGACCGAATATACCTAATGATACAAATATTAATATGCTGATCAGGGCACCTTTAGGTTTGCTTAAGCTGACCAGAAAACGCCAGAATCTATGATGGTCTAAACCAGAGAAGATATCCTTTATCTCGCAGCTATTTGTCATCCGTAAGGCAGCAGCTTCGTTTGCCCCCACATAAGAGAGGAGCAGGGGAAATAAAATCAAGTTGGTAACAACGAGCACTGCAACCCCGATACACGCAGCTATTGCAAGCTCCCTGATAATTTCAATTTCAATGACCATGAGGACTCCAAACCCGATGGCGTCCGTAAACAAGGCAATCAACCCTGTCATAAAAAGGCGCCTTAAAGTGCTGCGCACAGCAATTTCACTGGGCATTCCGCATCCCACCTCATTAAGGACGCTGTTCATTACCTGGGAACCATGACTCATGCCGATGGCAAAAATAAGAAACGGCACCAGAATGGAAT
Organism: uncultured Desulfobacterium sp.; assembly: GCA_937124525.1. Next base: position 8,207 of record CAKZLA010000186.1, on the reverse strand, counting down.
AGGGATCAAGAGCATACCCCAGGGTCGGCAGCATCCCCAATTGCCAGACAACACCCACCAGGGAACATGTAACGACCAGCAACGTACTGCGAAGACAGCGGGTGTAGCAACCCACGACGATTGCTGTAATGATGATGGCCAGAACAAAGAATAAAAGTATCCCCCTGAGGCCGTCGAGGAGGTCGCCCGCAACCTTGGCAAACCCGATAATATGTATATCTATTTTGTCACTTTCATACTCGGCTCTCAGTTTCTCAAGCTCCTTTGAAAATTTCCGGTAATCAATGGGTTTGCCCAGTGAAGATGAGGATAACAAAGGAACATAAACCAGACTTGAACGCTGGTCCATTGAGACCAGCTGGCCAATCTGATTGGCCATTAAAACGTTACGTTTCAACCTTTGTAAGGAAGCATCACCTCCGTCGTAGCCATCAGGGATAACAGGCCCGCCGTCCAGGCCGAACTCGGTTACACCGAGCCAGCGGGTAGCCGGTGTCCAGAGAGACCTCATAAAGGCGCGGTCAACACCGGTGGTCAGAAAAAGCTGGTCGTTGATTTTTTTAAGGGTTTCCATATACGATTTGTCGTAAATATCACCGTCCTTATTTGCGACAACGACTTTCAGCGCATTCCCCAGACCTGAGAGCTCCGTTTGATACTCCAGATAATTGCATATATAAGGGTGTTTGGTTGGAATCATCTTTTCAAAGCAGGCATTAAGCTGGAGCTTTGTTGCCTGATAACCGAAAAACAAAGTCAGGATTGCGCAAATAACTATAATCCAAAATCGATTGGCGAAAACCATTCTTTCCAGCAAAGAGCTTTTGCTCAGGTCAAAATCGTAAGAGGTTCGGTCTGTATTATTAGAAAAAGTCATTACATTAATCCTCACTTGCGCCGCTTGATGGCTTAAGGCTTTTTATCCCACTGAACCCCGTGGTTATCAGGGTGCCGTCAACAGCCTCCTCAATGGAAATAATTGATGATTTTGGTGAGTCATCAAGCATAACAAACTCACCTGTATTGTTTGCGCTTTCTAAAAATAAACGACCGGCCTGGTTTGCCATCAATACACGGCCATCTATAAGCAAAACAAGATCATTAAAGCTGGACCCGCCAGGTATAGATATGCGTTTAAAATTCATACCGTCATTTGTAGAGACAAAAGCGTTTCCTTCCAGGCCTCCTACATAAATTGACCCTGAGCCATTAAATCGAGCCGTAAAATAGGTTCCATCATACGGGCTTTCAATCCTCTCAAAAATTTTCCTTTCATCGGATGATCGAGCAAGAAATCCCATCTCACCTGCAATAATCCATTGATATTGATGATAGTCCACGGCGTATAGATGGGCAGCCATGGGGTTATCTATTTCCCCCATTGCAGATTCCCAGGTCTCGCCACCGTCATTGGTTTTAAAGGCAAAACCGAATGCGCCGACCACAATTCCCTGGTTCTCATCCATAAAGTGAAGCGCTAAAAACGGTTTGTCAGCTCCTTCTGCAAGGCAGCGTTCGGCATTTTTTAAACGAAACCGGGCGTCCTCCGAATTTTTATTGTTACTGAGTGCTGCCTGAGCGGCTTTAAATTCAATTTCAGCGGCTTCAAAACCGTTCAATTGCACGGACCAGTTCTCTCCGGCATCCCTGGTAGCCAGAACAATACCAGAATGACCGACAACCCATCCAAGATCGGGGTTGACAAAATGGACCGCAGTTAGAGTAACCGATACAGGTACAATGATCTGACGCCATTTTTTTCCATTGTCATCCGAGACAAGCAGTATTCCTCTCTCTCCGACAGCTACCAGACGATTGCCGGCTTTAGTGGTGTCAATAATCACGGGTTGAACGGCTTTTTCGAATCTCAGTGCAGGACTTTTAAGAACATCTTTCACTGCGTTGTTTTCAACTGCATAGGGCATGGTAATGAAAAAAAATAAAGATAAAATTAATACAAGCCCCAGCATTGGTTTTAGTAAATACATTGCACCCCACATTGTTAAAATTTAAACCTTGAAGCAGTCGACAACAGACTGCTTCAAGAATGGAACTCTATTCTATTTAACACCTCGTCCAGCCATTGCACGCGGAGAGAATTTTGATTTTGGAATATTATCAACAAATTCTATTTGTTTGTCCAGTCCTATGAAAGAGTCTAAAACAAACCATGCCTTTGATGTGAAATCATAAAAACCTGACGTTTTGGTACAGACTCCCGGCATGTCAGGCAATACATAGGGTAACCCCCACATCATCTTTGCAAGCTGGTCGTTGGAGTCCCAACGATCACCCAGCACTGCCAGCCAGGTATCTTCATCCAAATAGTAACGACCCTTGGGCAGCTGGTGGCGCTTGCCAGGAGCAAGTTCGGCTTCCACAACCCATACACGATGCAGTTCCCAACGCAGATGATCCGGGTTCAAGTGGTGCTTGCTCATTGCATCGGCAGGTTGTTCCAGGGTAAAATACCTATTTGTATTATAGGGAATATACATTTCTTTCTTTCCCATGATTTTCCAGTTAAAACGATCAATTCGTTCATCCCAAACGTACAGTTCATCATAGGTCATAATGCCCGCACAAGTTGTGGAGGGTGTATCACAACATGCATTTGGCAACTTACGGACGCGGCGCTGGCCGGGGAGATAAACATATGTAGAGGCCCGGGTGGCATCCAGGCAACTTCCTCCGACTATCTGACTGCCCGCACGAAGCGGCGGAGCCGTTGTTAAAATGTAGACCTTCCGATAGTCTTCATTTGGATACTCTTTTAAATATTGTTCTAAATTGCTGTCTTCATGGTGGTAGGGTCTGTCCAGGAAGAATGTCCCGCCACCGACCATGACTTGTTTTCCGTCAGCTGCGATCAAAAATTGTTGGAAATCAACAGAGGAAGAGCTGCCTCTCCAACTGAGAAGGTGATTCCACATAATCTCTTCTCCGTTTTGAGGGATGGGGAAAGGAATACCACCGTAAACATTCGCAGGTTTCGGACCGGCGTTACCTTCTACTATTATTCCTTTTACGGCATTTTCAGCAGTATTAGCATATACCCACTGTGGTGCCGAGGCGGTACGGCGTGTCTGATAAACATCGAGCCGATAGGTATCGGGGTAGAGCCTGAACATCTCTTTTGTGCCTTCTGTCAACCTATCAGCATACTGATCCATATTCTGCGCGGTAATACTGAATAATACCTTATCGGAAGCAAAAGGGTCATTCCGCGTACCCCCCTGTTTAAAGGATGGATCCACCGTGGTATAGCCCCCTTCCCAGGCAGGGATGGTGCCCTGAGCATTTCCGGCACGCTCCGCACCCAGCGGGGTTAATATCGTTTGCAATTTGGCCGCCTCTTCCAGACTGACCTCTGCTCCTGCCGAGCCTGCCCAGAGCGCAAATATAGCAATGAATGTCAATCCGGCTTTTTGAATATTTTTATAGTTCATGTTCCCCTCCATCAAAAAGTTGTACTTACGGAAAAAGCCAGGTAATCCCGGTCTTTTTGCGATTGTTGATAAGTATAGTAGTTGTCGGCATCCAAAAATGGTCCTTCTGCACCATAAAAATGGGTATAGGTCAGGCTGAAATGGTACTTTTCCAGATATGTGATTTTTAAGCCGGCATTCATGTCTCCACCGTCATCGGCGCCCAAACCGCCTATGGGTGAATTTCCGATAGGATTGTAACTTATCCCCACCGGTACGCTGATATCAACGCCAGAGAATACTTGGCGGTAAGTCGGAGTGTATACCAGTCTCATGGCCAGACCATAGTCGCTGCAATATGGATCCAGGGCCTTTTTGTTGTCAGTGATTTCGAGCAGTTTATGGGCCGCAATTTCACCAAGAAAAGAAGCCTCATTAGCGATAAAATTCGGGCTTAAAGTTGCCATCCAGTTAAAGTTTAAATGTGCGGTTCTGCCCACTGCGTAAAGAGGGTTGTCGTCATTGTCGGCAGCCATCCCGGAGTAGACTGTCTGCCCGTTTGAGGTGAGGGGCATATTCCAGGACATGGCCGCTTCAACAGCAAAATTGAATTCGCCAATTGTTTTTGAAGCACTGACCCCAAGCATCCGTATATCTTCAGGATAAACCCAGTAATAGTCCCCTATGGAATCTGCAGCTCCCGAAGAACCGGCCCCTGGCACCATATACAGTTTAGGGGACTTTGAATGATACTGAATCGCGTAAACACCATAATCAACTGTATCCGTCGAATAACTGAAGGATATTCCGCCCTGGCCGTTGTCACTGGCATCCTGGTCATCCGTATGGTAAAATGCATAGGGTCCGGCGAGCAGTCGCTCGGTACCTTCACCAAATGTATCACTGGTGGATAAGTAGCTTCCGGCTGCCGGAAAACGGTTTTTTTCCCATTCAAACTGATAGTAGGCAGCTATTGAAAACACCTCGGTTACCTCATAGATCCCGGATACCTGATTTACCGGACGGATGATCTCTTTGAATTGCGAGTTGGGCACAGTCGCGGCTGTTACAATATCCACCGGTGCCATTGCGCCGGCTATACCATTGCCGCCGTAAAACAGACTTTGACCCCATTGGTGCGCATGACGTCCAATGCGTATCGAAGCAAATTTGCCTGCGATCTCCCCATTCCAATAAGCAAAAGCATCAAGCAGTTCAACATCTTTACCATGTACATCACGTGTCTCATCGGTAAACTTGTTGTAGGCAACTGAATAATTATTGGCATGGCTGGCGTCATCATGATCATTACTGCTTTCATAGATACTATCGTACCAGGCAGCTCCACTTAAACGAACACCCATCTGGTGGTAGGCAATATCCAGCTCGGACAGCAGATCAAATCGATTGGAGATAAATCCTTTATCAAAATTCCGATCGCCGTCATCCTGGTTTATGAGTGATGTCCCTTCCGTTAATCCGCTACTTTGATCCTTGATCCGATAAGCGTTACTGTATTTGATGGTATTATCCCATCGTATATTGAAATCAGACCCTCCTGTGTCAATTTCAAAGGCTACTGCTGACGGTACTGCGATGAACTCGCAAATAAGGATTAACACACACAGTAATGGAGCGAACTTCTGTCGCAAAAAAGATTTTTTTTTGTTGGTAATCATATTCCTCCTTCCAAATCTTTATAGTAGTGAGAAATCAGGTTATCTTTTTGATTTTAATGACCTCCTTGCCTTTTTAAAATTCGATCATATTCACCCCCTTAATTTTTGTTTCTTCATTTCTGTGTACGGATAAGTCTACAAATGTTGACCTGGCAATTTAGCTTAATAATCAGATAGTTATTAGCTATAACCATAAAAAATGAGCATAAATTTTGCCAGCCTAAAATTGCAAATACCTTGAAAAATGGGAATGTGCCATCCATACGTATGTCATTTTTTTAAAAAACAATTCATCAAAATCAACTAAAATAACAAATTATTTTAATATGTTAGACCAGGTCAATACTTATAGACTTATCCGTCGGTGTAATAGGTTTCGCTTCATGCTCCCTGGCACACATCGCGCCACCATGGTGGATGTACTCACTATTTCTTCACCGGTGCTCCCCGGGATTTAGATGAATCAAACGCTGGAAATATTGCCAGTGAGCAGGATCACGCGGACTGTAATTAGGCCCCGCTGCTTACAGCCATACCTCCATAGCGTCCCACAAAGGCATTCGTCCCACCAAGATTGAATCTATACAACCGACTTTGCAGATATTGGTTTATCCAGGAAAAAGACAAGGAGGAAACCGACAAGTCCTGCCAGAGAGATAAGGCTTATGGTAACATGGTAGTTATCGAACCGGGTCACGGCAATGCCGCCTAAAAAAAGCTTGTCGCCCCGCCGAAAGCGCCTAATCCCATCCCAGAAGTCCAGGATGGAAACAGGGTAAGCCCCGGAAATATACCACAAGGGCTGGATAAATAAGTGCAACTCCTATGAACCCGCCAATGCAAGAGCTGTTATAATTTGTCTTTCACAGACATCTTTAAGTACCCGAGCATATATTCTTCAAGATAAAATCCAGAGATATCAATGATATATATCCATGGAATGCTGAAAAACATATGTGTGGGTACTTACATCTCATATAGAATCAATCCCTCCCTCACATCATATCGGCGACTTCTTAGACCTGTTAAGGAATACGGTGGGAATGACGCCGATGAGAGACCCCAGACTCACCATGAGAATAGACCAAAGGTAGCTGTTCGTAATATGCAGTGCAGCACTTGCTGCTGAGACACCGAGAGACCCGACGATAGTGCTTATCCCGAAGGAGATGGAAAATACCTTACTGACACTTGAAATCGGCATGTTTGATGCAACAAAAGTGACTAAGCATGGCATGATGGCCGCCAACGAGAATCCAACAATGAACAAAGAGATGGAAAGAGCGGCGACGCTTTCATGAACACTTGGCAATCTGATTGACAGTGCGGCCAAGGATAGAATAAAAAACGCGCCCACGACAATCGGTTTGATATTTCCTTTGAAAATTCTGTCTAGAATAACGCCAGCACAGATTGCTCCAATAACGTTTCCCAACTGAGCCAAGGACATATACGAGCCCGCCCCAGCCGGACCGTACCCCAGACCAACAGGTGGGGAAATGGCGATGTATCCGGGAATAAGGGTGTTGAAAATAGTCATCGACCAATTATAAATAATCATGCATGCTGCAATTAAATAAAAAGCTGGCGTCCTTAGTACACGGGCAAACTCCCTGGCTCCTTCGTCCACAGAGAAAGCGGAACCGATTTGGGGAAGCTTGGAATCTCTGGCAAAAATAAGCATGATGATCACCATAATCATAGCCAAAGCGGGAGCAATCGAAAGGGCCATTTCCGCCGCCCGCCAGTCCCCATTGTTTTTGTCGAGCAATAGCGATATGATTATCAATGCAGAGGCGATACCGATGGGAATCCCCGAACCCACCACACCGTTGTACAATCCTCGTTCGTTGGGAGGAAACCAGCGAGCCGCAAACGTAGCGATACTAGCGACCACCGGACCCTGTCCAACGCCGATGATGATTCGCATGATTATAATGCCGGTGATGCTGTAAGTAAGCACCGGAACCAGCAGTGCCCCGATTAGAGTAACTAATGATCCAATAAAAAATAGTGGTTTAGCCCCATATCGGTCTATCATCCAACCGAAAGCAATTATTGATAAAGCACTGGTTGTGATATAAATACCTATTACATAAAATGATATCTGTCCGGAGGATATTCCGAATTCCTCAGCAAGAATCTCGACAATGGGTGAAAATGCAACGATCATCATCCCAGTGCAAACATGACCTAAAAAAACCGTAAACATGATCAACCAGCGAGATCCTGGGTACTTGATGTTACCTTCCATTTTTATTTCTCCTAATTATCATCACTATGACTTTATTCGCTTCACTATTACCTCCACAAATTTGTTGCCCAGCGGAGTTCAGGATCGCCTTTCTTAGCGGATGTTACAGGTATTTAAACCATTGAGGCTGCGCCAGAAGATATGTTTTGGTAGCCGCTTACAAAAAAATCATGATTGGTGCGTTTGGAACACAACCTTCTCTCTTGAATGTGAGGTAATCCCAGCGAGTCTCAGGGCAATATTCGTAGCTGGTTTCATTACAATCAACACAAGAATGTATCCCCATAGTAAAAGAATAGGGTAAGTGTGCAGCCAAGCATAAATAACGTGTCCGGCAGGGACATTAATCCATGTCATCACAAAACTGATCGCTGTCACGAAACAAATTCCAACGATCAGATTTTTGATTAAATAGTATATGATCGAAGTTTCCTTCAATTTAAATACCTTCGCAACTTTATCTCCCCACACAGGTGCAGGCAATAGGTCTCCGATTGTATATCCAACTGCAAAACTGACAGCAAAGCTGATAAAAAAAACGCGCAGTTCGAGTGCATTATTAATATACAGCATATAAAAACTGAATACTGCACCAAGGATAATATTAAAACAAAAATTGATAAACGTTCCGATTCTTTCAGGTTTTAATTTCATTACTTCTTCCTTTTCGTCTAACAAAAAGACGTTTGAAATGTAAATGAGCCACGATCAGCGTTACTCTTTGCCGTTTTTGATCTTTAAACATCTCAATAAGTTCGGACTATTTCAGGTAAGTTCTCAATAAGTTCGGGTAATTGTTATTTTTTAGAAGCAGTAAACCTTGAAATAAGGTGATTCTCGTATTAT
>CAKZLA010000185.1 GCA_937124525.1 uncultured Desulfobacterium sp. | reverse complement strand
GATGGGCCACATCTCCCAGCACCATGGTAACTCGGGGGTCGCACACGGCGCAATGGGTGAGTTCTAAAAGGAATTTTTGGCACCATGTAACGATCCTGGGGTTGAGTTCCGCCACCACTACTTGAGCTGTTTTGGGGAGAACCGCCAGGGTTGCTTCCAGGGTAAAGCCCATGCCAAGCCCCCCCACCAGCACCCGGGGGGCTTTGTGTTTTCGGATGTTTCGGCATCCCATCCGGCCCAGTGCAATTTCCGAGCGTTGGGCCATGCTGTTCATCAGCACCTGGGAACCTAATGTTATGATGAAATCACGCTCACCCCGTTGGCGCAATTCTAATGTTTCAGTGTCAGTTTCAAAGCGGTCCAGTGTTTTCCAGGGTAATGTCATTGCATGTGATCCTTTGTTAAATTTTACCTTTACGCAAAAGGCCGTTATCAAAAGCGCAATAGCGCAGGTCTGACCCCATCGGTTCGTGGCAGTATCATACCATAATTTTGCCTGTTCCGCTGGGTTTGTAGAACAAAGTTATCATTACCAACCCGAATATTTAGCATTTTTCAACAGGCCCTGGGAATTTAAATTGTTGTGATGCCGGTTTTTTTGTATTCTTTTCCTTCAGGGTGTGTTATCATTCTCTTTTGTTTAACTTTAGTTAGCACCTTCCAGTCAGTGCCTGCAGTGTCGCGGTTATCTCAACCTCAATTCATGCAATAATATTTATTTCGCCTGGACTGGCCCACAATGGTGGGTGGGCGGATTCAGGATTATACTATATATGTCATTTGAAAAATTTGGCCTTAGGGCCGAACTGTTACGTGCCGTTGCCGCCGAAGGCTACAAAGTTCCCACCCCCATCCAGGAGCGGGCAATTCCGGCAGTTCTCGAAAGAAAAGATGTACTTGCCGGGGCCCAGACCGGCACCGGTAAAACCGCAGCCTTTGCCTTACCCATCCTTCAATTGCTGGATCGCACCAAGGGAAGAGGCTGCTCTCCACGATGTCTGGTTATGGCCCCCACCCGGGAGCTGGCAGCACAGGTTCATGCCAGCATTGAGAGTATGGGCCGGGGCATGTCTTTGAAGTCCGCCGTGGTGTTTGGCGGTGTGGGTATTAACCCCCAGATTGATCGCCTGAAAAGGGGTGTGGATATCATGGTGGCCACGCCGGGACGTCTCCTGGACCATGCCGGACGAAGAACTTTGGATCTTTCCCGGGTGGAAATCCTTGTGCTGGACGAAGCCGACCGCATGCTGGACATGGGTTTTATCCATGACATTAGAAAGGTGTTAAAATTGTTGCCGGTGCGTCGTCAGAATATGCTTTTTTCTGCCACCTACTCCTCAGACATCAAACGCCTTGCAGACACCCTGCTCAATTCCCCGGAAGTCATTGAAGTCTCAGCTTCCAACAAGGCCGCTGACGGAGTCTCCCAGGCGGTTTATCCCGTTGCCAGGACCCAGAAACGACAATTGCTTTCCACATTGATCAGAACCGGAGAGTGGAACAAGGTTCTGGTGTTCACCCGCACCAAACATGGTGCCAATCGGTTGACCAAGCAGTTGATCCAGGATGGAATTGGTGCAGCAGCCATCCACGGCAACAAGAGTCAGACGGCCCGGACCCGGGCCCTGGCGGATTTTAAAAGTGAAAAGATAAGAACCCTTGTGGCAACGGATATTGCGGCCCGGGGGCTTGACATTGACATGCTGCCCCATGTGGTGAACTTTGATCTGCCCAATGTACCCGAAGATTATGTGCATCGCATTGGTCGCACCGGTCGGGCCGGTGCTACGGGTGTGGCCCATTCCCTGGTGTGCCGGGACGAGCAGAAACTGCTTAAAGATATCCAGCGCCTGCTCAAGCACGATATTCCTGTGAAGACCATGGACGGGTTTGAGCTGGAACGGCCTGGGGCAACGCCCCCGCCATCTGTTCGGCCCCCGATGAATCCCCGGAAAAAGAACTTTCGGAGTCGGTCAACTTCCCAACGGCCCCGGCGTTAATATTTAGATCGGCCAGGGTAACATGAAAATATTTTTATAAAAAGCCATATCGGACAAGGCTCCTCCTGTTTTCCATGAAACAGATTTCAGGGAGGGGCTTAGACGATGTGGCTTTTTTTGTGCGTATCAGTCACCACAACCGCAGTCACATCCACAGCCCTTGTCAGTATCACAACCGCCGTCGCATTCGCCACCACACTGGTGGACCTCTGCCTCCAGGCCCATTTCTTCAATGTTAATATCAAACACCAGGGTCTTGCCCGCCAGAAAGTGGTTGACGTCCATTTTGATGGCCTCGTCTCCAATTTCTGCCACAGTTGCCATTGCCGGATTTCCATTGGGATCGGTGAGTTCCAATTGCATGCCCACGGCAAGTTTCATCTCTTGGGGTACGGCATTTGCAGGGATTTCAATGATTCTATTTTCATCCCTTGGGCCATATCCTTCTTCCGGGGGAATGGTGACGGTTTTTTTATCACCAATGGTCATGCCCATGACAGCCTGATCAAATCCCTTGATCAACTGACCTGTTCCCACTGTAAATTTCAAGCCTTCCCGTCCCTCTGATGTGTCAAAAATTTCGCCGTCTTCAAATTTACCTGTATATCCTACCCTGATCGTATCTCCGGATTTGATTGTCTCCGTCATTTTGTTGTGTTCTCCTGGACTTAAATGTGTCGGGTAAACTGCCCCTTAAAAAAAGGCTTGAGACCACCCACCGTCACACTATGAATGGCGATGGATGGTCTCAAGCCTTAAAAATAAAAATTTTATCATAACAGATAAATAGCCGGGAATAAAGTTCTTTTTGGGATAGAGGCTAACATCTGCCATTCTGGGGATAGGGTAGCACTACAGCGACACTTTGACTTAAAACCTGTATGCCAATTGATTTTCCTTAGCTTAATCAGCATTAATCATAGGCAAAATGACATGCGCTTTTACGTGAACTTCAAAGTGTCGCTGTAGTGGTAGGATCATGTGAGTTTTCCGAGAAAACCACAGACGTCGTTTCAAATGAAAGCTGCCTGGCGTGCTGGAAGAGTACATTCTTTTTTTAGCATCTCTTGTTGACATGTGCCGTTTTAAGAAGTATATTCCATAAAAAGAATATGAGGAGCTGAGATGAAACCATTTATTGATGTGTGCAAAGCATTATCTGACCCCAATCGGGTAAAAATCGTAAAAATACTTCAGCACAAGGTGATGTGTGTGTGTGAAATTACCCGGGCACTGGGGCTGGCCCAGCCCACAGTGTCAAAGCATCTGAAGGCGCTGGAATCCGCAGGCTTGGTGCGATCTTCCCGGGATGAAAAGTGGATAAATTATGCCTTAGCAGATGGCAGCCAAAGTCCATATGCCGCTACATTACTGGGAAATTTGCGTCACTGGATGGAAGATGAGCCGGAAATAAGGAAATTAATTATATCCCTTCCTGATATCAGGAGGGAGGATATCTGTTAGAAGAGGATAATCGTAGGTTCAAATAGCCTTATGGATATATGTAAGCTTGGCATTTCCAAAGCGGGTGGAGATAATTTCCCTGGAATGATCAAGTATTTAATTGGAGAAAAAATATGACAGACAATATTTCAACCAATGGAACCCACATGCCCTCTTTGGGGGAGTCCTGTCGCTCATTGGTTCTCTACCTTGCAGGTGCAGGTGCCAGTATTTTCCTCTGGTGGTTCATCTATGGCAAGCTGGCATCGGTGTCAGCATGGCTCACCTATGACCTTTTTGGCATTACAAAGGGCTCTCACCTGGGGGCATCTGTGGAATTTTTTTTCTATGATACCCCCAAGGTCATGATGCTCCTCTTTCTGGTGGTGTTCGGAGTGGGCATTATCCGAAGTTTTTTTACCCCGGAGAAAACCCGGGCGCTTCTATCCGGGCGCAGTGAGTTTGCCGGTAATATCCTGGCAGCTCTGCTGGGCATTGTCACCCCGTTTTGTTCCTGTTCTGCCGTGCCTTTATTCATCGGCTTTGTCACAGCCGGGGTCCCCCTGGGGGTGACCTTTTCTTTTCTTATTTCAGCCCCTATGGTCAATGAAATTGCCTTGGGGTTGCTTTATGGACTTCTGGGCTGGAAGGTGGCGGCCATTTACATGGGAACGGGATTGTTTGTGGCCATAGGTGCCGGTTGGATCATCGGTCGCATGGGCCTTGAAAATCACATTGAAGACTGGGTCACCGCAGTCAATACCCCCACAGGAACCGTTGAGGATGAAAAATTAAGCTTTTCCGATCGCATTGTCTATGGATGGGATGCAGTAAAAGAGATCATCGGCCGGGTGTGGATCTATGTCATCATTGGTATTGGTGTGGGAGCTGGTATCCATGGCTTTGTGCCCGAGGATCTCATGGCTTCCATCATGGGTAAGGATTCATGGTGGTCCGTGCCTCTGGCTGTGACCATCGGTGTACCCATGTATTCCAATGCCGCCGGGATTATCCCCGTGGTGGAGGCATTGCTGGGTAAGGGGGCGGCCCTTGGCACGGTGCTGGCATTTATGATGAGTGTTATTGCCCTATCCCTGCCGGAGATGGTTATTTTAAGAAAGGTGTTAAAGCCCCGGCTTATTGGCGTGTTTATTGGCGTGGTGGGCTTTGGTATTCTGCTGGTGGGATATTTGTTTAACGCTATCATATAACTGCCACGGGCAGACCGTATTGGGGATCCGGCCTGCCCACAACAAATATCGAAACTCCAGTTATTACAAATCATTGGCCGGAGCTTCTTATAAACATACATGGCTGTAATCACCAGCCACAACTAAAAATGAAACTCTAATAATATCAGCATTTTGGGCTGAGTTTCATATAAAAATTTAAGGAAATAAAAATGGAAATCAAAGTATTGGGCCCTGGTTGTGCCAAGTGCAAAAAAGTGGAAAAAATTGTTAAAGAGGTGGTGGCATCTGAGGGCAGTGATGCCAGCGTTGAAAAGGTCACTGATATGATGGAAATTGCGGGCTTTGGCGTAATTGCCACTCCGTCGGTGGTGGTGGATGGAGAGGTTAAATGCACCGGTAAGATTCCGTCAAAGGATGAAATCCGTTCCTGGCTTTCCTGAGTAAATATTCGGCCAGCACCCCATCTTCACCTAAGTTTGGCCTGCTCACATAGCATTCGTATGCTACGCAGTCCCCAATAGGCGAATATGGGGCACTGGCCAAACATTTACATTACCAACTCGAATATTTACTTTCATGAGGCCTTTCACCCAATCATTAAGTTTTTTTTAGAGGGGTATGTATCTCCGAAAGGAGGTAAGTACCCGAGCATATATTTCTCAAAATAAAACCCAGAGATATCAAAGACATATAGCCATGGAATACTGAAACATATATGTGTGGGTACTTATGCATTCAAATTTAAGCCAATGGGTGATCACAGAGTGCAGACAAAAGGAGCAGAAACGTGAGTTTTTGATCAGGCAATTTTTTGTAAGCACCGTTGCGTTGTAAAGAACGATTCCTCACCGCCCATTTGAATAAATTAGAGATCACGTGGGGTCAAGCCTGACCCCCGTGGCACAAAAAACAGCAAAGAATACCAACAAGGCATGCTTGAAACCTCCCTCAATCTTGTCATTATAAAAACTGGATTATTTCTGTTTTGAAAATAAGCTGAGCTTTTTATAATAACAATTGCAAGGCCTGAACTTGAATGGGTTGTTTTTACTTGAAGTCTTAAATGAATATTAAGGAACCAATGATAATAACTCCCAGATACAATGCCCCGAATATCGCGCCTAAAGCCCACCATCTGCCCTGTGAAATATAACCAGCTCCATACCACATGGGACAAGGACCAGTTGCATAAGGCGTTATAATTCCCATGAGGCCCAGACTTCCAGCCAGGAGAATACTGAATGGAACCATCTGTTCTGGAGCAATCAACTTTACAGCAATGGCAAGAAAGATCGGCATAAGTGCCGTTGTATGAGCTGTTGTGCTGGCAAAGAAGTAGTGTAATAAAAAGAACATCACCAACATGGAAATGATCAGCATGGTGGGAGACATGTTGGCCAGATATATTTCGGCACTTTTCCCTATCCACTCCAGGATGCCTACTTTTTTAAGTCCTGAAGCCATGGCCACAAGTGATGCAAACCAGATTAAAACGTTGAAGGCAGTTTTATTGGAGATAACGTCGTCCCAAGTAATTATATTTGACAAAATCATGACGGAAACCACACTTATGGCAGCAGTGGTTGAGTGGATACCTAATTTTTTACCAAATATCCACAGCGACAATGCAATTATGGCAAGCACTGCCATTAATATTTCTTTTCCAGAAATTGTGCCCAGTTCTTTTAATTGTTTTGCTGCCCATACCGGTGCTTCCGGGGATTTTTTCTGGGTTGGAGGATAGATAGCATAGACCAGCCATGGAGTGATAATAAACAAGGGAAGCATGATGGGAAGCATGATGCTGGCCCAGGCTGACCAGGAGATTAGATTGCCAGTCCCCTTCTGTATCATGTCCACTGCAAGCAGGTTGGGAGCAAGGGCTGTGAGGAACATCGAGCTTGTGACACATGTACTGGCAATGGCAACCCAGGAGATATACGCCCCCAGTTTTCTGGGCTCATTGTCTGGTGTTGAGTTAAAAACAAGGGGAATGTTAGACGCGACAGGATAGATAGTGCCAGCGCTTCTGGCAGTATTGGAAGGCATAAAAGGAGATAGAATCAGATCTGAAACAGCAACTGCGTAGCCAAGCCCCAGTGAGTTTTTCCCCATATATTTAATCATGACCAATGATATTCTTTTCCCAAGTCCTGTTTTCTTATAGCCCATGGCGAACATGAACGCTGCAAAGATAAGCCAGATAACCGAATTGGAAAACCCGGAAAGCGCCCACTTTATATTATCTCCAGATGATCCCATCAAGCCAAGAATTGCAACAAGAGAGATGCCGGTAAAACCCACCAGTGCGGCGGGGACAGGTTCAACAATAAGACCTATGACAACTGCCATAAATATGGCAAGAAAATGCCATGCCTTCACAGTTAACCCTTCAGGTACTGGCACAAACCAGAGCACAAGCAAAGCAACAAGCGGAACAATCATTTTGATCGTTTTATTCGACATAATGCCTCCTTCAAGTTTTTGTGTTGTGTTTTACATCCAGCAAGGAAATGAGGAAAAAGCGAGATATCTTTTTCCGGTGCTCCCTGTGTCAAGGAGACAACGCAATTAGTATACCAAGGCTTGGAAAACAGAATGATACCTGGAAGTAAATCTGAACAAACCATTGAAAGAATTAGTATTACACATAAAAAATAGGTCTCTGTTTTTCTTGAACATCAATGAATATTTGCGAAACAGGCATTATGATGTCAGGGTTTTTTACTTTATGTAAAAAAGTTCAATAATGAAGTGGGATATTTGTTCAACGTTATTTGTATGAAATTCCGATGATTACAATGCTTTGGATAGGATTTCTTATTAAGCCAATTTTCCCAGGTACATGACAAGGAGATCTTCCTGTTTAAGTTCCATTTTTCCAGGGACCTGGACGTGTCATTTATTTTTACAATCTGGAAAGATTTCTGCGCCGTCTTTTTGATATTTTATCCCTTTTTTCGGGCTTGGTCATAAGATGGGCCAACCATACGTGAGATAGGATTCTATCCATCACAACTATTTGTAATGATAATTTTTATTTTTCAATACTAAAATGCTACCACAAGGTGGCCGACGTTATGATCAACCCCAATATTAACTAAATAGTCAAGAAACATTCTAAAGCAATAAAGGCTTTCTTTTTAGATTCTTATCTCTTATTTTTGTGTTACTTTGGCAAGAAAATAAGAAACCCTTTTTGGTTCTGGCTTGTCCAGGTTAGGGAGTTAGAACAAATCAATTTACCTGTAAATCCGGCTTCAAAACCGATATATCTAAGTCTGAAAAATATAAGCGGTAAATCTAAAACTTCTGACTCCCTTACCATGTAAAAAAAGGACGTTTAAAAAATAACACGCCTTTTTTTAAAAACTGTTCCTCCCGGGAGCTTGTTTAAATTATTATAAGGTTCTGCCATTTCAAACTTGAAAATAAATTTGCCCTTCATCACAATATCTTATAAACTGATTTAAAATTTAATCTGTGTAATAGGGGGATATATGGAGGGAAAAAAGTTAAACCGTGATGAAGTACTAAAAACCCTCAAGAACCGAAAAACAGAATTTGTAAAAAAATTTGGTATTACTTCCATAGGCGTTTTCGGCTCTCTTGCCAGGGGAGAAAACAGGCCGGATAGTGATGTGGATATTGTGGTAACGATGAGTAAACCAGATCTTTTTTACATGGTACATATTAAGGAAGAACTTGAAACTGCTTATCAGACAAAGGTTGATATAGTTCATTATCGTGAAAAAATGAATAGCTTTCTCAAAAGGCGTATCGACCGGGAGGCTGTTTATGTTTGACAAGGAACTTGCAAAAGAAATACTCAATCAGATTTTGACTGCTGCAAGTCGTATTGAACGAAGATGTGAAGCCATCCATGGTCCAGATGATTTTCTTCTATCCGAGGCTGGAGTTGACAAGCTGGATGGCATATGCATGATGCTGATAGCCATTGGTGAAAACTTGAAAAATCTGGACAAGGTAACAGACCACAACCTTCTTGTGAAATACCCTGAAGTAGATTGGAAAGGTGCCAAAGGGATGCGCGATATTATCAGTCATCATTACTTTGATTTGAACGCCGAAGTGGTATTTTCTATATGCAAGGATCGAATTCCCGGTTTAATCGAAACAGTAACTAAAATGGAAAACTCCCTGTAGTATTTAATCCAGCTTTGTCCCTCAATAATAACGTGTTCGAGATTTGAACTTAAGAATAACTGATATTCTCAAGGCTTTTTATGTGAATAATTAGCTTTCAACCCCTAAATTTCAGGCTGCTAATCCGCCTGATTTTAAAGCCTGCCCCGCCTTAAGTGGGTAGCCAGGATGCCTACAGATGAACTACTTAAGTATGCAGAATACATCTGTAAACGGACATGTAAAAAATGGGGTTGCTCATAACACTAAGGATTGAGTTCAACCCTTCAAGTTGAATTAATCCTCAGTGTTGCGGGTCGGCAAGATCTGTGGGCAGGCCAGAGCCCCAATACGGTCCGTCCGTGGCGGTTATATGAAAAGGTAGCCTCCAAGTTTGCCTCAGCAGAGCCCCCCCGATGGGCAATAGGAACCGGCCA
>CAKZLA010000184.1 GCA_937124525.1 uncultured Desulfobacterium sp. | reverse complement strand
AGGTGCAGGGGTGCGTTTCATTTGTCTTTAAAATTAGAGCGGCTGATTTCTTGACAAGTCTTTCCCATATGGTTAAGTTAAAGCCAATTCGGCAAATAGGAGCTGATCGAACACCAAAAAATAAGGAGCATTTATAATGATTGAAATGACAGATGCTGCAAAAACGCAGTTAGAAGAATATTTCAGTGGCAGGGAGCCTTCTCCCATTAGAATTTTTCTCAACTCCGGTGGCTGAGGTGGGCCATCCCTTGCAATGGCTCTGGATGAGCCTAAGGACAGTGATGACAGTTATGATGTGAAAGGCTACAAGTTGGTAGTGGACAAGACTTTTATGCAGCAGGCCAAAATGATCAAGGTTGATTTCACAGGTATGGGGTTCAGCCTGGAGTCCAAGCTTGATCTGGGTGGATCAGACTGTGGTAGCTGTGGTACGGCCGGTTCCTGCTGTTCCTAAGATTCTTAACGGCACAGGACATCTGATATTCTGACCCAAGCTGTTTGTTTTGTTAAAAAGGGCGATTCCTCATTTGAGGGGATTGCCCTTTTTTTATACGCAATGTCCCTGTTTTTAAAACTGATTTATGGAAAGCGTTTCGTTCCCCATGGTGATCTGAAATAGACCTTGCCCCCCTTGAAAAAAAATGATATTCAAAAAGTTTTTATATGAAATAAATTGTTCGGGCCTGTCCTTCAGGGACTACCGCCCCCAACGGGGAATGGGCTGGCACAGGCAGACCGTATTGGGGATCTGGTCTGTCACAACGAAAATTGAAACTCCAATGATTACAGGCTGTTGGGCGGGGTTTCTTATAAAAGAAGTAGAAGGGAAAAGCCATGGGTAAAACAATAGCTGAAAAAATTTTTGATAGCCACCTGGTGGATAATCCATCCGGGGATATCCAGGTGCTTCGTCTGGATGCGGTTTTCTGCCACGAAATCACCACCCCCATTGCCATCACCGATCTCATGGCCCGGGGCAAGGATCGGGTCTTTGATGCCACAAAAATCAAGGCGGTCATTGATCATGTTACGCCGGCCAAGGATTCAAAAACGGCTTTGCAGGGAAAGATTCTCCGGGACTGGGCCCGGCGTCATAATATCATTGATTTTTTTGACATTGGCCGCAATGGAGTGTGCCATGCCATTTTCCCGGAAAAAGGATTTGCCCGACCCGGATACACCATCATCATGGGCGATTCCCACACCTGTACCCATGGGGCCTTTGGGGCCTTTGCCGCCGGTGTTGGCACCACCGATCTGGAGGTGGGAATCTTAAAGGGTGTGTGTGCCTTTAAAAAACCCCTTTCCATGAAGGTGAACATCACCGGAAGTCTTGCCAAAGGGGTCTATGCCAAGGATGTGATTCTGGCACTCATTGCCAGGGTCGGTGTCAATGGGGCCACCAACCGGGTGATGGAATTTTCCGGTAAGGTGGTGGACAGCATGACCATGGACCAGCGCATGACCCTTTGCAACATGGCTGTGGAGGCGGGCGCCACCAGCGGTATCTGTTCGCCTGATCAGGTGACTGTGGATTATCTCTGGCCCTTTATTAAAGAAGAGTATGGCACAAAAGAGGCTGCCCTTGACGCATTTAAGGAATTTACCCCGGATGCCGATGCCGATTACACGGATGTCATTGAGTTTGATGTTACAAATTTGGTTCCCCAGGTGACATTCGGTTTTAAGCCGGACCAGGTGAAACCGGTGTCTGCCATGGCGGGGGAGCCCATTCATCAGGTTTACATCGGCTCCTGTACCAATGGTCGGTTTGAAGACCTTGAAATTGCCGCAAAAATTATTGAAGGCAAGGAGATCAACCCCGGAGTTCGGGCCATTGTCAGTCCGGCCACGCCGGACATCTACAGTCGGGCACTTTCTGCGGGTATCATCAAGATTTTCATGGATGCCGGGTTCTGTGTCACCAACCCCACCTGTGGGGCCTGTCTTGGCATGAGTAACGGGGTGCTGGCCGAGGGCGAAGCTTGTGCTGCCACCACCAATAGAAATTTTAATGGCCGCATGGGTAAGGGGGGCATGGTGCATCTCATGAGTCCTGCCACGGCAGCGGCATCGGCCCTCACCGGGACAATTTCCAACTCCCCCTTTTTCCAGTCAGGAGGTGACAACTAATGAAAACATTCAATGGCAAGGTCCTGTTTCTAGACAGATCAGACATCAACACAGATGAGATTATACCGGCCAAATATTTAACAGAAAGCACCAAGATTGCCCTGAAGCCCAACCTTTTGGAAGACTTGGTGTTGGATGGGTTTGATCCCCAAAAAGACATTGAGGGGAAATCCGTGGTGATCACCCGGGACAATTTTGGGTGCGGGTCTTCAAGGGAGCATGCCCCCTGGGCCTTTGAAGTCAACGGCATCAACATGGTCATTGCCACGGGGTTTGCCCGGATTTTTCGCCAGAATATGTTCAACTGTGGCATGATGGCCGTGGAATTGTCTGCGGATTTTGTTGAGGGGCTGTTTACGGATTTTTCCGGTAAAGAGACTTCCCTTGAAACTGATATTCATAAGGGAGTCTTCACCATCTCCGCCGACGGGATCTCCCGGGAAATTAAATTTGCCGTCAGCGAATATGACCTGTCCCTGGTCAAGGCCGGGGGCTGGGTTGAGTTTGCGGATCAAAATTATTAAAGGATTGACAGGTTGTTGTCCGCGGCCTTAATGTCGGCCATCGACGCAATGAAAATGGTATAATGCCGCCGGGGGCTCTGCCGTCGGCATCTATCAACCTATGAATCCACAGGCCAACTGAGACATAACCCACTGACAGGGGAAAAAATCAATGAAAATAATAGAGCCATATTTTGAAATACTGCACATGGCCGAAGAAGAGGAGGTGTATCGCTTGCTGGAACTGGCGGCTCGGACCTGTTACAAGTCCGAGGACAAAATTGCCCAGGGCACGGCCAGGGAGCTGTTGCGGCGGTTGATGAAAACCGGCCACGAAAGCGTTATTGAGCATATATCTATTTCTGTGCGCATTGTGTGCGACCGGGGAATTACCCATGAGTTGGTACGCCATCGCCTCTGCTCCTTTTCCCAGGAGAGCACCCGGTACGCCAACTATGGCAAGGAAAAATTCGGTCGGGAGATCACGGTGATCCGTCCCTTTTTCTGGGGGGAGGGCTCCCCTGAATTTGAGGTATGGAAAGCATCCATGGCTGTAGCGGAAAGAACCTATCTGGATCTTCTGGACATGGGAGCCCGGCCCCAGGAGGCCCGTAGTGTATTGCCCAACAGCCTTAAAACCGACATCATCACCACAGCCAACATCAGAGAGTGGCGGCACATCTTTAACCTTCGTTGTTCCAAATCTTCGCATCCCCAGATCCGCCAGATAATGCTGCCCCTGCTGAATGCCTTTTATCAGCGTCTGCCCGTGCTCTTTGAGGCCCAGTACGAAAAATATCGCACCGATATTGATACTTTCGTAAAAAGGCAGAGTTAATGGAATGTGGGGTCAGGCTTGGCTTATTGGTGTTATTGCCTTGGGGGCAAGTTTTTTCGACCCGTTCGGATAGCAATTATCCCCAGGGTTGGGCAAGCCAATAGATCCAATTTGGTCTTCAATTATGATTATATTCAGTCGTGGGACAGTGTGACCATTAAAAGGCCGGTTTTAAGGCTGACCTTGGCCGTTGATGCCTTAAATCGGTTGCTGATGCCTGTGGAATCCCCCCGGTAGAGGGTGGTATTAAACAAGGGAAAGGCAAGTCCGGTGAGGGTGATACCGGTGACTTTTTGGGTGATGGGGATGATGGACAGATAGGTGCCGGGACGTTTTCCCAGAGTGATCTCATCCTGAACCAAATGGATCTCATTGTGGTCGTCCATCATGGAGCAGGCCACCCCCATGGCGGCAATTTTTTCCATGAGAAAAATATTGGCAAGGGTATGATCCATGCGGGTGCCGGTGGTGCCAAGAAAGGTGATCTGGGTTGCTCCGTTATCCACGGCCCATCTGGCAGCAAGCTCGGTGTCCGTGTAATCCTTATCCACGGGGTGCCGGATAAATTCAACACCGGCAGCCTCAAGATTTCTTTGATGGGAAGAGTCGATGGAATCCAGGTCCCCCATGACCACATGGGGAACAATGCCCATGTCTGCCAGATGCCCGGCCCCGCCGTCGGCGCACACCACCCGGTCTGCCCGGGATACCATGGATTTAAAAGTCCCGGGATCAAGGAGGGTTCCCCCTGCCACAACAATCATTTTCATATTTTACCCTTAAATGAGAAAAGCCTGAGTTCGTTTGTGTATTGATTGTAAAAAGTGGCAAATATTGTGATCAAGTACACAGGGTTATGTAACCAAGTAGCAGCTTTCAGACGTTCATCTTTTAAATTATTTTACAGTCATATTGTAGAAATTTTGAATCATCTGACATCAGAAGTAGCTTGTTTGTTAAGGCCTGTGCAATCAGCATTCTGTCAAAGGGGTCTTTGTGATGAAGGGGCAATTTCCCCAGCATCACAGCATCCAAACCTGAAAAATCGAGTATCTCAATGCCGGTTTGATCTGCCATTTCAAGGGGATTGAACGTAATGTCTATTTTGCCGATGGAATGTTTTATCATCAGTTCGGCCATGCTCATGGCGCTCAGAAAAATTTCATTTGCCGGAGTCTCCAGTTCATAACGTCTTTTCTCGTTAAGTTTTTCCGGTGCTGACAGCATCCACAGGAATATATGGGTATCAACGAGAATTTTCACGACGGTTCACCGTAAAATATGGCATTAATATCTTCATCCTCATTAAGGAAATCATCAGGAATATTGATTTTTCCTGCAAGCAGGCCGAGTTTGCGTTTTGCTTTTGGCTTATGCGGGACCAGTTCAACAAGGGGCAGATTGTTTTTTGCAATTATCACTTCTTCACCATGATAAGCCATATCAATCAGCCTGGAAAGATTTGTCTTTGCCTGGGATACATTTATAATCATTGTTCACTCCTTATTATTAATCTGGAGACTTGATGCTCAATGCCGACGGTATTGATGCAGCGATTTCGGGTTCCCTTCTAAACGATTTTTATTTCAATTAGACCTATTGTAGCGGTTTAAACCAGGTTGGTCAAGCTCTTGTGTTTTAAGCCTGTAATCTTAATTTTGTCTGTCTTTGTTCATCCCATGCCTGATTCCACTCTTGCAAAGTTAACCAGAAAAAATTTGATCGTCGACAGGCTGTTACGGAACTAAGAATATCTTCACAGAATCACTGTCTGTAGCAACATTAAAATTCATGAGCAGCTATATGTTGTGCCTTGATTCGTGAGATCATGCATTCTGGAATAGCCTGTAGAGGGATAAAGTTGATTAGTTCTTGACAATTTTATCTTGTTTGCCTTAGATTGACTGTTTACAGTTTTTATGAACTGTGATCAATCATAATTTCTGCAGCGGGTCCGCTTTACCGCAAAAATGAGGCACATATTTAATCGTTGCAGATGAAATGTCTTTACGGGCTTCTTTTTGAAGGTTTTTGTTGAAAATAATTTAAATTTAACACTACTCATATATAATGATACATCCCAGTGTGGAGGAAAGATGGACTACAAGAAAACGTTGAACCTGCCGGTGACTAAGTTTGCCATGAAGGCAAATCTTGCCAATAAAGAACCCGGCCAGATGAAAGAGTGGGAAAAAAATGGGCTTTATCAAAAAATGCGAGAAGCTGCCAAGGGTCGTCCTTCCTTTATTCTTCACGATGGCCCTCCCTATGCCAACGGTCACCTCCACATCGGTCATGCCATTAATAAAATATTGAAAGATATTATTATTCGGTCCAAACAGATGGACGGGTTTGATGCACCCTATGTGCCGGGATGGGATTGCCACGGGCTTCCCATTGAGCATAATGTGGATAAAAAACTGGGATCAAAGAAAAAAAATATGACCCCGGTGGAGGTGCGCCAGGCCTGCCGGAAATATGCTGCAGGCTTTGTGGACATCCAGCGGGAGGAGTTCAAGCGCTTTGGTGTGGCAGGGGAGTGGGACACCCCCTATTTGACCATGAATAACGCCTACGAGGACCGCATTGCCAAGGAGTGCGGCGAGTTTGCTTTAAGTGGTGACATGTTTCTGGGTAAAAAACCCATCTATTGGTGTTGCTCCTGCCAGACGGCCCTGGCCGAGGCAGAGATTGAGTACCATGACCATGGGTCCCCCTCCATTTATGTAAAATTCCTTTTAAAGGA
The DNA here is from genome assembly GCA_937124525.1 of uncultured Desulfobacterium sp. Next base: position 1,097 of record CAKZLA010000184.1, on the reverse strand, counting down.
CGACATCTCAGAATTTGTACCTGCATTGAAAGACCTGGATAAAGGAGCCGGTGGGGGAAAGGTTTCCATGGTGATCTGGACCACCACCCCCTGGACCATCCCGGCCAACCTTGGCATTTGTCTCCATCCTGATTTTGTTTATGCCGCCGTAAAAACCCCGGAACAGGGGGTCATGATTGTGGCCCGGGATCTCGTGGAAAATGTGATGGCAGAATTTGGCATTGAAGGTTACAGCATATTAGGCGAGATTGAAGCAAAGGACCTTGAAAATAAACGTTGCACCCACCCCATGTATGAGCGGGATTCCCTCATTATCCTGGGGGAACATGTCACATTGGAGGCCGGTACCGGCTGCGTCCACACCGCCCCGGGGCATGGTGCAGATGATAATATTGTGGGCCTTCGCTATGGCCTGAAACCCTATTCTCCTGTGAATGCCAGGGGCTGTTTCACCGATGAGGTGGCCGATTTTGAGGGTCAATTTATTCTTAAAGCAAACCAGGGAATCATTGAAAAACTTGAAGGTCTGGGTGCCCTGGTGCAACATGCCCCCATTACCCACTCTTATCCCCATTGCTGGCGGTGTAAAAAACCGGTGATTTTCCGGGCTACTCCCCAATGGTTTATCTCCATGGATAACAAGGGTCTGCGCAAAAAAAGCCTGGAAGAGATCGACAACGTTAACTGGATTCCTGCCTGGGGAAAGGCCCGGATTTATTCCATGATCGAGCATCGACCCGACTGGTGCCTTTCCCGCCAGCGCTCCTGGGGGGTTCCCATTCCCGTGTTCCACTGCGAGGATTGCCGGGAGGTGTATGTCACAAGGGAGTCTGTGGATAAAATCCATGGCCTGTTCCTGGAACACTCTTCGGACATCTGGTTTGCCAGGGATGCCAAAGATCTCATGCCAGAAGACGCCGTGTGTGCAAAATGCGGCAGCACCACCTTTGAAAAAGATCACAACATACTGGATGTCTGGTTTGACTCCGGTGTGAGCCATGCCGCTGTGCTGGAAGAAAGAGACGGGCTCCAACGCCCGGCAGATCTCTATCTTGAGGGCAGTGACCAACACCGGGGATGGTTCCACTCCTCCCTTC
>CAKZLA010000183.1 GCA_937124525.1 uncultured Desulfobacterium sp. | reverse complement strand
GGCGTCCTTGTCATGTTACTTTGTCTTTCCCCGGCGATTTTGCCGGCCAGTTCCGTGTACAAGGTGGGGGGGATTTTTTCTTCCACCGGAAGGGCATCTTTTCTGGGAGATCCGGAAAAAAAGACCATGGAAATGATGGTTGAAAAGATCAACGCCGCAGGCGGCATCGACGGGCATCTTCTGGAAGCGGTGATTTACGATTCCGAAGGGGATCCTGCCAAAGCCGTGAGTGCCGTGAATAAACTGATTCACAAGGATAATGTTCTTGCCATCATCGGACCCTCCACCACCCCCACCACCCTTGCCATCGTCAATTTTGTGGAGCGTGCCCAGCTACCTCTTATCAGCTGTGCTGCCGGAGTAAAAATCACCTCTCCGGTGAAACCCTGGGTATTTAAAACAGCCCAGAGCGATCTTCTGGCTGTGGCAGCGGTGTATCAACATATTAAGGCCCGGGGCATTAAAAAAATAGGTATTATCACTGTGTCCAATTCCTTTGGTGAGAGCGGTAAAGCCCAACTCCTGGCCCAGGCTACAGATTTTGGTATTGAGGTGGTGCAAGCGGAAAGTTTTGGCGCCAAGGACACTGATACCACGGCCCAGTTGACCAAAATCAAGTCTGCCTCCCCAGAGGCCATTGTGTGTTGGGGTACCAATCCGGGGCCTGCGGTGGTGGCGAAAAATGTCAAGCAGCTTAAACTTGGTATGCCCCTTTACCAGAGCCATGGCGTGGCTTCACCGAAATTCATTGAGCTTGCCGGGGATGCCGCCGAAGGCATTATCCTTCCCACGGGGAAAATCCTTGTCACCGGGCTTCTGGCAGATGACGATGCCCAGAAGAAAATTCTGGAAGACTATCAGGTTGACTATAAGGCCAAATATAAAGGAAATGTTTCTGGGTTTGGCGGATATGCCTTTGATGCGGTTAACATTCTCGCCCAGGCCTTAAAAGGCAGTGATGGAGATAAAAATAAAATTCGTCAGGCTCTGGAATCCATGAAAAATCATGTGGGCGCCACGGGTGAATTTAATTTTTCTGCCCAGGATCACAATGGACTTTCTCCAGATGCCTTTGTCATGGTGGAAATCAAGGGTGGTACCTGGAAGTTGATTCAATAGACATTATATCGATTTTCCGCAATCTATTGATTTTACTGAGAAATTAACTTTTAAAAAATCAATAAAATCAAATGTTTAACCTAAATCGGTATAATGACTAATAAAATAAAATTTTTAATTGTTGACCATTGGCCCCTGATTGTTGCAATCACGGGGCCAATGGTTTATTAAAACGTGATACTTACGTTTTTTATAACTGCCACGGGCAGACCGTATTGGGATACTGACCTGCCACAACGAAAATTGAAACTCTAATTATTACAGTATTTTGGACGGAGTTTCATATAAAAAATAGACAGGGAAAGCTATGCAGGAGATTACTCAATATCTTTTTTCAGGTATTACCACCGGAGCCATCTATGCCGTGATTGCCGTGGGGCTCTCCATGCTCTACAGCTCCACGGAATTGATTAATTTTGCCCATGGTGAATTTGTCATGGTGGGTGCCATGGCCATTGTGACCCTGTGGGTTCACATGGCCTTGCCCCTTCCCGTGGCCTTTGTCGGGGCCATGGCTCTGGGGTGCTGCATGGGGCTTTTGTTTGAGCGTTTTGCCATCCGCACCGCCAGAAATCCCCAGCCCATTGTGCTGGTGATCATCACCGTGGGAGCCTCCATCTTTTTGCGGGGGGTGGCCATGATAGTGTGGGGCAAAGATCCCTTCAGCGTTCCCTCTTTTTCCAGCCACGAATCCATTGAAATCGCAGGAGCCGCCCTTCTTCCCCAGAGTATCTGGATTGTGGGGGCTGCGCTTTTGCTTGCCGGAGGCATTCATTTCTTCCTTAAGAAAACCCTGACAGGCAAGGCAATGGTGGCCTGTGCCGTCAACAAAAAGGCTGCCTGGCTCACGGGAATTCCATCGGAAAAAATGGGGATACTGGCCTTTGCCATCAGCACGGGAAGTGGTGCCGTTGCCGGAATATTCATCGCCCCCATCACCATGAGCAGTTACGACATGGGCACCATGCTGGGCCTCAAGGGGTTTTGTGCTGCCATGATCGGCGGGCTTGGCAGTTTATGGGGGGCCTTTGCCGGTGGTATTTTATTGGGTGTTCTGGAATCCCTGGGTGCGGGGTTGATCTCCTCGGGATTGAAGGATGCCATAGCCTTTATCCTGCTGTTGTTAATTCTTTACATCTGTCCCGGGGGACTGTTTTCGGCAAAAGAGGCAAAACGATTTTAAATTATGGATGACAATAAAAAGAAGAACCTGGTTGAAAACACGATTTTCCTTTTGATCATCCTGGGATGCGGGGTGGTGGTGGAAAATACCTATTACCTTCAGATTATGACCTTTATCGGTATTAATACTCTGTTGGCATTGGGTTTGAACATGCTCATGGGGTATGCAGGGCAGGTGTCCCTGGGCCATGCGGCCTTTTACGGCATTGGCGCTTACACCACGGCAATTCTTTCCGGAACATATGGGATTTCTCCCTGGATGGCCCTGGTGTGTGCCGTGGCCTGTGCCGTGTTCATCGCCTTTGTGGTGGGCCTGCCCACCTTGAAATTGTCAGGCTATTATCTTGGCATGGGCACATTGGGATTTGGCATGATCGTCAATATCCTGTTCCGGGAGTGGAGCAGTGTCACCGGTGGGTCTTCTGGCTTTGTGGGTATCCCCATGCTGGAAGCAGGTTCCATCTCTTTTATGTCCGGCAGAAATTATTTTTTCTTAGTGTGGATGGTGGTGCTGGTGGCCATTATTTTGTGCCGCCGGATTCTTTCCTCCCGCATGGGAAGGGCCCTGCGATCCATCCATGATGGGGAAAATGCCTCCCTTGCCGTGGGGGTGAACACCCATTTTTTGAAGTTGCAGATTTTCATGTTCAGTGCGGCCCTGGGGGCAGTTGCGGGTTTTTTATATGCCCATTTTGTCATGTTTATCAGCCCGGAATCCTTTGGCTTCATGGTGTCGGTGAAGATGGTCACCATGGTGGTCATCGGTGGCATGGCAAGTGTCTGGGGGGCGCTTCTGGGGGCCTCCCTTCTGACCCTTCTCCCCGAGGTTCTCCACGGTTTTGCCGAGTATGAAATGATTATTTTCGGGTTGATTCTCATGGTGGTCATGATTTTCATGCCCCAGGGACTTACCCGGGGACTGCTGGACATATATGAGCATTCAAGACAAAGAGATAAAAGAGATGGAAACTGATATGATAAAAGAGCCTGCCCAGGAAAATTTAAGCCTGCCCGGTGATGATGTTTCCGGGGATAACTCCCAGGGCCATGGCATGTTGGAGGTGCGCGGTCTGACCAAGATGTTTGGTGGAGTGACGGCCCAGGACAATATCTCCTTTTCCATTGAACCGGGGATTGTGTGTGGTCTTATCGGGCCCAATGGTGCCGGAAAAACCACTTTGTTTAATATGATTACAGGTATTTACAAGCCAGACTATGGTGAAGTGCTATTTAATGGAAAACCCACTCGTAAAATGGCCGTACACCAGTTGGTCAGGGCTGGCATTGCCCGTACTTTTCAGCATGTGGAGCTGTTTGGTTCCATGACCCTGCTGGAAAATGTGCTGGTGGGGATGCATGTGAGAACAAAGAGTGGATTCTGGGGGGCGGTTACCCGTCTGCCATGGGTCATGAAAGAAGAACGGCAGGCCCGGGAAAAGGCCCTTGAGTTACTTAAATTCACCGGATTGGGTGATTATGCCCATCGACCGGCCGGGGATCTTCCCGTGGGACGTCAAAAAATGGCGGAAATTGCCAGGGCCCTGGCCTCAGAGCCTAAACTGTTGCTGTTGGATGAACCGGCTGCCGGTTTAAACGCCGTGGAAACCGAGGCCCTGGGCAGACTGATTCAACGGGTGAAAAAAAGGGAGGTTACCATGATGTTAGTGGAGCACGACATGAGCCTTGCCATGGGGATTTCCGATAAAGTCATTGTCCTTGACCGGGGAAAGAAACTGGCTGAAGGTACCCCCCGGGAAGTGCAGAATAATAAGGCGGTGATGGAAGCTTATCTGGGTCAGGGATAACTTCGGTTCGAGATATTAGAAATCGTTTTGTGGGAATACTATGCTGAGAATAAAAAATTTAAAATGCAGCTACGGCAGTATCGTTGCCGTGCATGGGGTCAGCCTTTCCGTTAAAGAGGGGGAGTTGATCTCCATCATCGGTGCCAATGGCGCAGGTAAAAGCACATTACTGCTGGCCATCTGTGGTCTTTTAAAAACCTGGGAGGGTGAAATTATTTTCCAGGACAGGGACCTTAAGGGCATGTCCCCCCCGGCCATTGTCCGGGCCGGTATCAGCATGGTTCCCGAAGGACGGCAGATTTTTTCCCCTTTAAGTGTCATGGATAACCTTAAAATGGGGGCTTACACCATGTACCGGAAGGGCTTGAAAGATCAGGTGGCAGAAGATCTTAACATGGTCATGGAGATGTTTCCCATTCTGCGGGAACGGGCAGATCAGCTGGCTGGCACCTTATCCGGCGGAGAACAGCAGATGCTGGCCATTGGCAGGGCATTGATGGCAAGGCCGCGTCTTCTGGTGCTGGATGAGCCCTCCATGGGGCTGGCCCCCAAGATTGTGGAGATGATTTTTGGGGTGATTACAACATTGCAAAACCAGGGGGTTACCATTCTTCTGGTGGAGCAAAATGCCCGGGCTGCCTTGAAAATTTCCCATCGTGGGTATGTGTTGGAGACCGGCAAAATGGTACTCCAGGGAAGTGCCGACGAGCTGTTGGTGGATGATGATGTCAAACGGGCCTATCTTGGCCGGGATTATGGTGATTTCTATGACGGGAGGGATGCGTAATGCTGGATGTAAGTGTTGAAGAAAAAGATCAGCTTAAACTTGAGCGATTGCAGAGCACCTTGAACCGGGCATGTAAGAATGTTCCCTTTCATCGTAACCGGTTCCTGGAAAACAATCTTCTTCCCGAAGATATTGTCTCTTTAAATGACCTTGCAAAATTGCCTTTCATGGATCGAACCCATTTGGGAACCCATTACCCCTATGGATTATTTGCCGTGCCCCTGAGGGACATTGTGCGTATTCACACGGCCCCGGGCACCGGTGCCAGCCCTTCCATCAGCGGGTATACCCGAACTGATCTTTTGATCTGGAGAAAACTGGTGGCCAGAAGTTTTGAAGCTGCCGGGGTTACCAGTCTGGATATCATCCAGATCCATCTGCCCCCGGGGCTTGCCAACTGGGGCCGGGACTACAAAGACGGTGGCGAGGCCATGGGGGCCGGTGTGATTCCCAACTCCCCCCTTTCCCTTAATAAAACCCTCATGGTGCTCAGGGATTATAAAACCACCACCCTTGTCACCACCCCGGCCTTTGCCCAGCAGCTCATGGATCACATGTTTGACCAGGAACGCAATCCCAATGAACTGAATTTAAAACGCCTGATTCTGGTGGGGGAACCTGTGGATGGAAAACTGGTGGCAGATCTGGAGGAAAGACTCCATGTGGATGTGTGGCTCAACTATGGCCTGAGTGAAATCCCGGGGCCAGCCATTGCCCATGAATGCCGCAGCCATTGCGACACCCATTCCTGTGGCAGCCACTGTGGTCTGCATATAAACGATGATCACATTTTACCCGAGATTATTGATCCTGCCACGGGCACTCCCGTTCCCATGGGGGAAAAGGGGGAACTGGTATTGACCACCCTGTCGGCCAGGGCCTTTCCCCTGATTCGGTTTCGTACGGGTGACATGGCCCGGTTTGTTGCCGAACCCTGTGGGTGTACCTCTCCTTTGATGAAGCTGGAGTGGTTAAAGGAGAGGGCCGATAATATGATTATTATTTCCGGGATAAAGGTCTCCCTGGATCAGGTAAAAGCGTATCTTAAGCAGGCCTTGGGGGTGTCGTGCCCCGACTGTAGCGTTGCGCGTATTCGTCAGGGGGGAACTGAAATCATGGAGATTTCCCTGGTCATGGATGATGTGCTTTTTTCCGATGAGATCAAGAATCTGGAAAAGTTAATGATCCGTACCGAAGAGACCCTGGCCGAGCAGGTGGGGGTACCTGTGAAAATTCGTCTGGTGCAGAAGCGGGTGTGAGCCGAGCTGTTCCCGAGAATATTGATTATATCCCTTAATTGGACTATGGTGATTCATAATACCTGATTTCAGTCTTTAACTCGATGTTTAAGGGGGGATCAGCTTCTTGTTTTTCACTCCATGCATCATTGCCTTTTTATCAACGTATAAGTCAGGAGGCTCACACCATGTATGACAGACGAGATTTCTTCAAGACAACCACCGCAGCAGCCGCATCCATTGTGGTGGCGGGGTCAGCCCTGCCAGCCCTTGCCGGCAGCACCGCCATGTACACCAATATTGTCTATACCAAGGATAATCCGGGCAAGTGGGCGAGTAAAGTGGGCAGTCACGCCCCTCAGGTGACCGTAAAGGGGACCACGGTTCGGGTTGCCACCGATCATTCCATGTCCAATGCGCATTTCATTGTAAGACATACTTTGATTCTT
>CAKZLA010000182.1 GCA_937124525.1 uncultured Desulfobacterium sp. | reverse complement strand
AGCCTTCTTGAGCGACTCATGGGCTATGAAACGGAAACTCTGAGATTCATGGATGAATTAATAGTCCCCTTCACCAACAACCAAGGGGAAAATGATCTCAGGATGACCAAAGTTCATCAGAAAATATCGGGATGCTTCCGCTCCATGGAGGGGGCTAAAATTTTCTGTCGGGTTCGAAGTTATCTTTCCACGTGCAAAAAACATGGAGTGATGGCCAGCGATGCATTGCGTACTTTGTTCGAAGGGCATCTTCCCTCTTTTTGCTATGAAGATTAATTAAATTAGAGCATTACCCTGTCATTTTTTCGACAAATCGACAGGGTAATGTTTCTCGACGCTGAATAAATACATATCGATAAAAGGTGTCTGTCTGTATGTAATCAAGGCCATAAAGTTTGTATTTAAGTGCTTTTTTTACGGCACACATGATTGCCGCAGGCCCATGGCTATCCTGAAGAACCAACAGTCCTTTAACTGTTTTTTTAAGGGGTTGAGACGCATCTGCCAATTTTTCAAGATAATCCACGGCATCCTGGCCAAGTGACATGAACACCGAAATCTCTTTATCCATCATGACTTTCTTCCTGAGTTTGCGAACCTGCTCTTTGTGAGACTCAAGCTCAATACGCTTGCGCTTTTTCCAACATCTTTTATGGGCGGCCACCATCTTATCTTTGTGGTAAATGCTGATTGTTTTAAGGTCCGCCTTGACAGTGACGGTTTTGCCCACCATGCGTGGGGGGACGGTATAGACGTTGGCATCAAAACGTATGCCAAAATCCTTATAGACATCGAGGGATTCAATTTCTCGGAAATCTGCCATTGGATCCGGAAGGCAGGTCAGTGCCTCCGGTTTGAGACGGTGTACAGGTGCCTGACCGGTCGTCTGGTGCTTTCTTTTATTGGCAGTGGTGTCCAACCATGCCAGGACTTGATTCTGCACATCTTCAAGGTTTATAAATTCTCTGAGTGGCCAGAAGTTATTGCGAAGATATTTAATACTATTCTCAATTTTACCTTTTTCATGGGGAGCTCTGACATTACAAGCCACCGGCGTGATACCAAAGGGCCTTAAAAAATCCAGAAAAGCGTCGTTATAACGGATTATGCCCCCGGCACGATCCGTCACTGCCGTGAGCATGTTGTCCACCACGATTTCTCTGGGTGTGCCCCCAAAATACTGGAACGCATCCACAAGGCACTGATGAAGTACCGCCTGTTTCTGGCTGTGGGTGAACGAGATATGCAGCATCCGACTGTGGGACTCAATAACAGCAAGGGCATAAAGCTTTCTTGATGTTTCTCCGTAACGCAGACTTCCAAAATGTCCCCAGTCAATCTGCATCTGTTGACCGGGATTGGATTCAAAGCGAATAAAGGCCTGCTTGCTGATTGTGTCCTGTTTAAGTATTCGCAGATAATCCCGGACAATGGTGATTTCTCCGTCAAACCCCTTTTCTTTAATTTGTCTCAAAACCACCGGTGCCTTGATTTTAGGATATTGCTCTACCATTTCCTTTATAATCTGCAGATATGGATCCAATTTGGAAGTTCGTTGCCCATTGTTTTGGCGGGGAATATCCGGTTCTTGTATGTATTTTGATACCGTAGCCCTGTCCAGTCCCAATGTGTCTGCAATCATTCTGTTTGAAAAATCCATCCGCTTTAACCGGTGCATTTCAAAAATTTGATTTTTACTAATCATCGGTCACCTCTATTGTAAGGCCCAAGAGGGTGAGTAGGCAATGACAGCACCTGGAACAGCGTATCGTCATAAACAATGAGATCTTTACGGATCAAGCCGTGGCGGGCTTGTTGATAGATCTCATTCTTTAAGTGCAGCATGGCGCAGATCCTGTCATCTCCATAAAATGAGACCCCATTACGATCCGATGCCAGAACAAGAAAAATATACAAAACGAGCTCCTCAGCACTTAATGTCTCCAGAAAACCACCGGTAAGGAATCGATGGGGAATAAAACTGAACCGTTTGCCCGTGCTGCGGATGCGATCTGGGGACAGAACCTTTTTTTTGATCATAGTCTCCTCCATGAATTTGGGAAATAATTAGGAATGAGTACCCAGTAACTGCGGCAATTAAAGGATGGATGCAGATCCCATCAGTGCTCAATTGCCCGGCAAGGTTGCCGCTGTTATAAAGTCCTCAGTCTTTTGCCCTTTAACATGGATTGACGGCTCAAGTCCCCGGGTCCATCTTTGCAATTATTTATAACTACTCGGTTTTGCAAGGATTAAAATTTTTATGGGGTCCATCTTTGCAATCATAGGAACAAGCACATATTCTCCAGAAAGCTTATCAATGCTGGATTTTCTCGCGTCCATCTTTGCAATTCCAAGCAGATTTGCAGATTCTGACACAGAATCACCACCTTTACGTTTTCGTTGATTTCTGATTTTCTGAAGACAGCGATTGCGTTTAACTTTATCAGGATTTTTTTGGCGATACTTCTCATAATAATCAGGGTTGCTTTGAAGCCATTTCTCTTGGGACAACTTCTGCTCTTTTTCGTAATCTGGGTCGGAAGCCATTTTTTCTTTTTGCCACAAGGCTTTTCTGGCTCGCTGGCATTCTTGATTTGAACAATAATTTTGTTTACAGTTACGAGGGGTAAAAAATATTTGACAGTTCAAACAGGGAATGGGTTTCACATATCCTCCAACAAATATGAAGCGAATTAGATGGGGGAATTATATGATTTTAAAATTGATCTTGGGAATTAAAAGAATTAAATGTGGCAGTGGCTGGTGGGAAGCCCTGAAAATGGCTGGGAAAATATCCTTGAAAATGGCTGGGAATTAAATCGCTATTCCCAGTCCTCAAAAGAGCAAAGAATTTTGTCTGGAAATCTGCCCAAACATCGGTGATTTTACTGAAATCGACTTATCAAAAGGGCATCAAACTTTGTGGTATGATAAGATGCAAATACTATAACGCTTTTCTAAACGTTTTGTTTTCTACATTATTATCAACATTCTCTGTTAAATGAGTAGTTTGAAAAATTTTTAGTCGCATAAGTGATTGGCAAAATACTATAACAGACACCTTTTATCGATATTTAAAAAACAATCTAATATCTTCAATTAATTAGATATAAAAATAGACTTTTCTTGTTTGGAGAAGTGTGGTATATTTGA
>CAKZLA010000181.1 GCA_937124525.1 uncultured Desulfobacterium sp. | reverse complement strand
TTTGGGGCTGCGTAGCATACTAATGCTATGTGAGCAGACCAAAACAGGTGAAGATGGGGTGCTGACCGAATATTTACCTTTATCTCCCCGGGTTATTGAGAACTTACATCTTCATACACAACATGCAAAGAACTTAGGACTGACGAGCAAAGAAGATGGCTATAAAAATAATTTTCAAAGAACTAAAAAATGCTCTGGGGTTAGGAGAATACCAAGTTCCAAAAAAGGAAATTCGAATCAAAAACTCAATTTGTATCGCTATTATTGTTTTAGATAAAAATGAGGCTAAAAATGATTATTATTGGCGAAAAAATTAACGGCACACGAAAAATAGTTGGTGCGGCTATTCGTGATCGCAATGCTGACTTTATCAAACAATTGGCCATCAGTCAGGTTGAAGCCGGCAGTCACTATTTAGACGTTAATGCAGGCACACACCCTGATCGAGAACCTGACGACATGGCCTGGTTGGTGGAAATAATCCAGGTTGCAACCGACATTCCACTCTGCCTGGACAGCGCGAATCCCAAAGCCCTTAAATCCGGCTTAAGCCAGGTGAACAAGACGCCCATTATCAATTCGGTCAGTGGTGAAAAACAGCGCATCAATCATGTGCTGCCCCTGGCCCTGGAGTATAAGACCAGCCTGATCCTTCTTGCACTTGACGATTCTGTCGGTATTCCAAATACGTGCCAAGGACGAATGGATATCATTCACCGCTTGGTGAGATTGGCTAAGAATGGTGGCCTGAAAGAAGATCAGCTCTTTTTGGACCCACTTGTGACCACCATCAGCACGGGTGACAAAAACGCATTAATTAGCTACGACAGTATTAAAGGAATCTCCAAGGCATTCCCCAAAGCCCATATTACATGCGGTCTCAGCAACATTTCCTTTGGTATGCCCCTGCGATCATTGATTAACCGGACGTTCATGTCCATGTGCATCCAGGTTGGGCTCGACAGTGCCATCATTGACCCCAATGACCGCAACCTGATGGGTGCAATGCTTGCAGCGGAGATGCTTGTAGGAAAAGATAGATTTTGTCAAAATTTTGGCCGTGCATATCGTGCCGGTCAAATTGGTCCGAATAACTAATAGACAAAACGGAGGGTTACATGGCTGAATTAAAAGATCTTTTAACCGCAGTTGTCGATATACAAGAAGACGCCGCAATGACACTGACCCAGGAGTGCCTGGACGAGGGCATTCCGGCTCTTGATATTTTTAAATGTTACCAGAATGCTTTGGAAGAAATCGGTAAACGCTTCGAACAGGGAATTTACTTTATCCCGGAGTTGGTCATGTCAGGACAGATGATGAAAGCCGGCACCGATATTCTTAAACCGTACCTGGCGGCTGAGAAACCCGGCGTGGCGGGTGGCCGGGAAAAGCTGGGTAAGGTGCTTATGGCCACCGTTGAAGGCGACATCCATGACATCGGCAAAAACATCACATCCATGTTACTGGAACTACATGGGATAGATGTCAAGGACATCGGTGTGGACGTACCCATTGATAAAATTATCGAGGAAGCCACGGCCTTTGGTGCCGATATCATCGGGTTAAGCGGTCTCCTGACTCTGGCCTTTGAGCCCATGAAAGCCGTTGTCGACAAGCTCAAAGAAAAAGGCCTGAACGGTAAAATAAAGGTTCTTATTGGCGGTGCCCAAATGGACGAACAGGTTTGCAAATACGTGGGTGCAGACGCCTTTGTTAATGATGCCGTAATTGGTGTCAAGTACGTGAAGGCCTGGCTGAGCTAAATCAATTTCTATGACAACACCAAATTTTCGGAGGAAATTATGTCAAATGAACAGGACAAACTGTCTGCGATAGAAAAACAGGACGCATTTCTGGATAGATGGGTATCAGGCGATGGCATTGAATTCCCCAGCGCTGAGAACAAGGCCGCTTACCAGGAGCGCGCCGGTCTGGTGGCGGACGCCATCAAAATCAATCCGGCCATCAAACGCGTTCCAACCATGCCTATGACCACCTTTGGCCCCACGATGTTGAAAGGAATATCAGGCAGGCAGGCCATGTATGATCCGGATGCTGCCGGTCAGGCCTACTTGGACTTCTGCACGACCTACTTACCCGACACCGCCGGTGCTGCTCCCATGCTGATGTACGGCCCGGCCCTGGAGACCCTTCAATACAAATTGTATAAATGGCCTGGAAATGGTGTAGCTGAACACCTCTCCTACCAGTTCCATGAAAAAGAATATATGAAAGACGACGAGTTTGATCACTTGATCAATGATCCCACAGACTTCTGGCTGCGTTCCTGGATACCTAAAACCCACAGCGCCCTGGCCCCCTTTGCCACCCTGCCACCGGTCTACGGCTCCATGGAACTGCCCATGCTGGGTCCCTTGCTTATCGGCCTGGGCACCCCACCGGTGCAAGAGGCTCTGAAAGCCCTGATGGAAGCCGGTAAACAGTGTTTTGATTGGATTAACACCTTGGGCGCCTATCTGGGCCAGATCATGGGAGCAGGCTTCCCGTTTGCTGCCGGAGGCGCTACAAAAGCACCTTTTGACGTGCTGAGCGATTCTTTTCGCGGCACGACTGCATTAATGATGGATCTGTATCGTCGCCCCGAAAAAGTCGTGGAGGCAGTGGAATGTCTGGTCCAGCCAATGATTGCAAACGGCGTTAGCGGTGCTGTGGCCAATAACAACCCCATTGTGTTTATTCCTCTGCACAAGGGTGCGGACGGGTTTATGTCCGATGAACAATTTAAAAAATTCTATTGGCCGACCCTGAAAGCCGTGATGCTCGGACTGGCCGAGGCGGGCTGCGTACCGGCCTGTTTCGCGGAAGGCGGCTACAATCAACGCCTTGAATACCTTGCAGAGACTTCCCATATCCGCAGTTTGTATCTGTTTGACCGTACTGACATGGGTAAAGCCCGTGAACGATTGGGCGGAAAGGTGTGCATCGGTGGCGGATTCCCCATTTCGTTTATTCTCACCGGCACCACGGATCAGGTCAGAGAAGAAACAAAAAAACTCATTGATGCTGCCGCAGGGGACAAGGGCTATATCATGAGTATTGGATGTGCCATGGATCAGGCCAAGCATGAAACCTTGGCCGCCTTTATGCAAACGACCATGGATTACGGCAAGTACTAAAACTAAGGCATATTAACCTTGTTAACAGGGGTGTTGAGTGTCTCTATAATAACCTACATGTCAGGAACCTTTGCCACAATGAAAAATAGAGTTTCCATTATTACACTGATTTAGGAAAAATGCCCTATCAACAATCAAGATTGAGATCGACCTACCAAGATCTACCCAGATAAATCCAGATCCTTTGTTCAAACCATAATCTACAAGGAGAGTTGTTATGAAGAAAAAAATGATTTTGATCGTTGCAATTTTTGTTTCAGCATTAATGCTACCTGTTTCAGCACTTGCCGAAAACGATCCAAGGGACAGTTTGCCGGGGGTTGGGGGGGTGAGTGCATTTGTTCTGTATACAAGGCATTACAATGGGAATGATTTCTACCAAAATGACAATAACCTGGATGATAATGCTGACTTTGATTTCAACTTGACCATGGCACGGTTAATCCACTTTTTTGATTTGGGGAATGATTGGATTTTGGAATTAGATGTTCTTCAACCATTTGGCGAAATTGATTTTGAATCGGTAAAGCTTGGTATTGATAGCAATTCAAATGGAATAGGAGATACTGTTTTCGTAGGTCATATAAACACGCCATGGCTCATTGACAGGGAAACCATGAAATATGGTATGTCTTGTGGTTTTTACTTAACAACACCAACGGGTGAATACGATAATGACAAGGCGGTGAATATTGGAGCGAATAGGTGGGCATATAAATTCGAAGCCACTCCGGTAATATGGAAGGTCGATCGGATGGTGCTTGAAGTAACTGGCGAGGTTCAGTTTTACGGAGATAATGACGATTATTTAACCACCTCTGTAGACCAGGAAAAAGACCCGTTATATGCGACCCAGGTACATCTTAGCTATGACATTACCGATTCTTTTTGGGTGGGGATAAGCCATTACTTCTATTCTGGAGGTGAGACCGAGGTATATGGTAAAGATCAAGATGATGAGGAAAAAACCCAAGCGATTCGGTTTACCGGAGCCCTTGGTTTATCATCGAATGTCGTCCTATTGTTGCAATATCAAACCGAGACAGAAAGGGAAAATGGTGTAAAACAAGATTTTCTCGGAGCCCGGCTTGCCTATTTTTGGTAAATCATGATTTCATAACTATCAGGACTTCTTACTCCGAAGGCGTTCGCTGCACCCATATTGCCCGCCAAATGGCACTTGTTTCAACCACTTCCCCTTTGGCGGGCCTTCTCTTGATGAATTGGGCTACCCACTTAAGGCGAAATATTCTCAAGGCTTTTTATGTGGACAATTAGCTTTTACTTCCTAAAATCGAGGGCTGTTACGACGCTTGATTCTAAAGGGTGTCCCGCCTTAAGTGGGTAGCAGAGCCATGGATATTCTATCCCTCACGATAGGTTATTCCCATACCGCTACGAGGATAGTGCCAAGTGAGTACACCGGGGGGGGCCACTGCCAGGCAGGCGCCGCATTCCAGACAGGCCGCGTACAGAATCCCTACCGTACCATCGGTCTGCATCGAATACACGTGGGCGGGACAGATCCGAACGAGTAACTGGCCGACGCCGGTAACCTTGGCCACGGCCTGGTCGATCTTGATGTGGGATTGTTCTAAGTCTGTCTCGTAGCGGTTTTTGTCGAGTCGTTCGGTAACGGTTCCAAATTTAGACTTAATCATAATGCCCTCACTGCCGCGTACACATCTTTGACGAGTTGAATGCCCTTCAGCGGGGACTGCTTCAGCGCAGTCATCGCGGTCGGTAGCAAACGCTTTCGCGGGATCGTGTTGAGGTTGTAGACATCATACAGTACGTCGCTCAACAGCAGGCCGTAGTCCCCGTACATGCACGGGTTCTCCAGGAACGTCGGAGCCTTGGCATATGTGCGCATGTCCTGTCCGACAAAGGTCTTGTCGAGCTCGGCCTTGTAGACGTCCAGGGAGGCCTGGGAGAAGTCGCCTTTCTGCAGCGCGGCGTCGATGGCCTTCGCTGCCGCTATCCCTGATCCGGCAGCCAAGTCCATGCCACGCACCGTGAGCCCGGTGTTCAGCGTGAATCCGGCCGCGTCGCCCACCACAACCAGACCCGATCGGGTGAGGTCATGGACCATCACCTGTCCGCCTTCGGCAACCAAATGGCACCCGTATTCGAGCAGTTCCCCGCCTCTGAGGAAGGACTCAATCGCCGGATGGCTCAGAAACCGGTCGTGCAGGTCCGACGACGTCTCTCCACGTTTGGCCAAGTCATCGAGCCTGAGGACCACTCCGATTGATATGGAGTCGATGTTCGTGTACAGGAACCCGCCGCCACCGACGCCGTTGGTGCAATCACCAACCACGGCATACGCGGCACCCTCGTCCCCTGTCAGGTTGAACCGCTCCTCGATCACCTCGCGTGGCAACCGGATGACCGACTTCACCCCCACAGCCAAGTGCTTTGTGAGTGCCTTCGACCTGATACCTGCATCCTGACAGATGAATGAGTTTACTCCATCGGCCGCAACCACCACATGCGAGCGCAGTTCGTCGTCACCCGCCCTGATGCCGACGATCTGGTCCCCGTTCCTGACCAGAGAGTCCACCTTCACGCCCGGCATCAGCGTTACGCCCGCCTCCTCGCACTTGCCAGCCAGCCAGTCGTCGAGTTTGGCCCGAAGCACAGTCACCGCAGTCACAGATTGCGCCAGCCGTTCGTCGCGGTAGTCCAGGTTCACAAAAGACGTCGATGAGAGAAAGCTCAGGCAGTTGCGGATGATCCGACGCTCGATCGGCGCCTCAGTCAGGAATCCGGGAAGGACTTCTTCCATCACGCGGCAGTAAAACACACCGCCCGAAAGGTTCTTGCTGCCTGGTATCGAACCCCGCTCTGCCAGCAACACGGAATGCCCCTGGACTGCCAACTGGTATGCCGTGACGCAACCAGCCACACCAGCCCCTATAACAATGACGTCAAAATCAACGTCCGAGGATTTAGTTTCTTCTGCCATACAATGCGTTCTCCTTCATTTTCATTGGTAAACGCCTGGAATTTGATCAACGCGCTGTCCTCGTGGGCAAATAGTAGTGCCAGCGGTCATTTCTAAGTGCTTGGCCCACAATTCTCGCCCAAAGGACACACTTATCCTGCCCTGTCCAGATACACGAAGGCCAAGGCAGGAAAGTCAAATGATCTATTCGTTCTTGAGGGTCTTGATTACGTGTCGTGCTGCCACCCGGCCCGACGCGTGGGCAAAGCCGTTCGCCGTTCCAGGCACATCCAGGTTGTAGGTGTCCCCGAAGAGCCCGCTGGCCTCATTACCGACGGCGTACAGGCCCGGGATGGGCTTGTAGTCCGTGTCGGTGACCTGCAGGTTGCCGTTGACACGGATGCCGCCGTCTGAGACAAGCACGCTCGCCGCCATGTTGATGGCGTAGAACGGTGGCTTGCGAACGGGACGAAGGAACTTGGCGGGCTTGTAGAACAGGGGGTCGAACCCCTTGTCGCAAGCCTCGTTGTACTCTGCCACGGCCTGGTCAAGCACCACCGGATCAAGCCCCACGGACTTGGCCAGATCTTTAATGGTATTACCCTTCCATGCAAAGCCATCGGTGACGTCCTGATCGAGTTCGGCCTGCAACCGGGTCAGCTTCATGTGGTACTCGATGAAGTCACCCAAGCCGATATCCGAGCCGTCTTCCATGAGGTGCCGCACGGTGTCGCTGTCGATGATCGAGTACACGGTAGATTCCGGTTGCTTGGCGACCGTGTTGCCCGCGTCCGCAAAGCTCATGGCGACCTCTTCGCTGGCGAAGCGGCGACCCGTCTTGTTGACCCACAGCACGGGCTGGGAGCCAGCACCGCTCACATGCGAGGTGAGGGTCTTGCTCCGGGCGCACGGGATGACCATTATCGCGCCGATGTTGTCCGTATCCGCACCTGCCTCAAGAGCCATGGCGAGCCCATCACCGGTGTTTTCGGTGGGCACGCACTGATACGTGAAGTCGGCGTTTCGGTAGAGCCATGAGTATTTCTTCACCAGCTCAGGGTTGTTGCCATAACCGCCGCTTGCCAGAATCACCGCCTTGCAGGCGATGTGCATGGTGTTCCCGTCCGAGTCCTGGGCCAGGACGCCGGTCACGGCGTCGCCCTGCATCACGATCTTCTTGGCCGGGGTCGACGTGAAGATGTCCACGCCCGCATTGACGCAGGCCCGCAGCAGGATTTCCTGGACATGCTCACCCAGGCCGTCCGGCCGGTGGAAGGTATACAGTTCGTTCGGCTGGTCGTACGCGTAGATGTTCACGTCGGTGTACACGATGCCCAGCGACTTCATGATATCGATTGTCTCGGCGGTGTTGTCGACCTGCATCCTAACGACGTCGGGGTTGGCGCGGTGGTGGCTGTATTCCATGTACCGGCGGAAGCCCTCCTCCCTCGATGGAAAGTGCTTCCCTTCGTGCGCCGGGACACCGCGCATCTTCTGCTCGCTCGACTCGAAGGCGCAGGTGCCCTCGGCGTAGATGGAGGATCCGCCCGTCTGCGGCATTTTCTCCAGGAGCGCAACCCGTAACCCGCTCTGTGCCGCTGTAAGCGCCGCGGATTTTCCGGAGCCGCCGCCCCCAATGACAATAAGATCATACTCAGCATCGACTGACAATTTCTGTTCAACCATTTCATTTCCTCCCATTGAGTTTATATTTCCCCAGAGTCAGTTGGCAGCCTTGAACGCTGCCGTTAACGCGGGAACTACCTTGTAGAGATCACCGAGAATCCCGATGTCGCAGTTCTTGAAGATCCTGGCCTCGGGATCGTTGTTGATGGCAACGATAACCTTCGCATCACGCACACCGGTCATGTGTTGGGGCTGCCCGGAGACACCCACAGCTATATAAAGGTCAGGGGCAATCTGGGTATGCGACGATCCGACGACCCGGTGTGATTCAAACCAGCGCATGTCATCGCAGACAGGCAGGGAACATGCGATCTCAGCGCGGACGGCTGCAGCCAGTTCCTCGATCTGCTTGAGATCATCCTTGCCCCTGATCCCCAGGCCGACACCCACGACACGCGTTGCAGTCAGTAGCCCAGCGCTATCGGCGCTGGCTACCTTTGTTTCCACCACGCGCAGCGAATCACCCGGGTCCACGAGGGGTGCCTCTTCAATGGCGGTGGGCTGAGCGGAGACCGGCTCGACGTCTTCCCCGTCAAAGATGCATGCAAGGACGCCTATGGCTTCGAGAGTCTCGATGATCTTACCCTCGACGGCAGAACGGCTCACTATAATATTGTTGCCTTCCACGTTAAAAGATCGGACTGAAGCAACGACGGCGGCGCCCAGTTTCGCAGCCGCAACTCCCAGCAGGACACGGCCTGCTGGGGCGTCGGACGACAGCAGGACACGCGGGGCTGCTGCCTTTGCCGCTTCGGCGACCTGCGCAATGTAGGCCTCGGCAGGTGCGCCAGCTATGGCGCTATACCAGAGCACCCTGTCAAATCCTATTGCAGAAGCGGCGTCCGCCAAGCTGCGTGACCCGACCACAACCGCTGTGACGCGGCCACCAAGCTGCCGTGCAGCAGCAAGCATTCCGCCAATGCGCCTTTCGTCGGTAACAATAATCCAGCTGTTTATGTTCATTGAAATTCTCCTGTTCTTTGTGCTCGCTCAGCGGTAATTCCTTCGAATTAGTTCACAATATTCCCTCCGTACGCAGTGCAATCAACAACTCATCGGCTGCTACCGCAGGATCCGCGCCATCAATGATTCGTGCCGACGTCGTATCGGGGAGCTTCGTTCCTCGCGAGGTCACCTTGGCGGTGGATTTGACATCCAAATCTGCCAGCGTAAGTTTGATTACGGGCTTCTTGCGCGCGGCAAGGACAGCCTTCATACTGGGCACATGCTGTTCAGCCCGGCTTGCGGCTACTGCGAGGACTGCGGGGCCGGTCACGTCGACAACTTGGGTCTCGCCCCCTACCTTGCGTGTCACTCTCAATCGACCATCTTTTACTGTGGCCGATACGACGTTGGCGAGGGTGGGCCATCCCAACTGGCCCGCCAGGGAAACAACCACGCCGTAATCCCACATGGAATCACCAATGAGGACGACGTCCGCGTCACCAATGTGTCGCACGGCGGCTGCCAGGATCGTGCCAGTTGCGGCGCTGTTCACGTCCGTCTGGACATTGGTCACGACAACTGAACTTGAGGCGCCACGAGCTGCGGCCCAAGCCACATCGCCATCGCCTATGGTCAGTCCAATGATCTCACCATCGGTGGTGGCAATGTCCTTGGCAACACCGATGGCAGCAGGGTCATCATCGCTTGCTGACATCTTAACTCCCCGCCAGTCGGTAGCGCCATCAGAGCCCACACGTGCATCTTGTGGGTTCATTGACCACTTGAACACAATAATAATTTTCACAGAGTCACCTTTTTAAAATCAGCCTACCGGTTTCTTTTGAAGTCGGGTCCGGTGCGGATACTGGCATGCGGTCAATGGGCGGTCTGCCCACCGTCCACCAAGTAGACGGCGCCAGTTATGAAAGACGCCATCGGGGAAGCCAGGAACAGGACGATGCCCGCAATCTCCTCCGGCGTGGCTATCCGATTGGTCGCGTTGTATGACTTGACCAACTCGCGCATGTCAGGGTCGGCAAGCCACCCCTGGGTCATGCCAGTTTCTGTCAACGCAGGACTAATCGTGTTGATGCGGATGTTGCTCTTCGCATACTCGAGTGCGGCGCCCTTCGTGAGCCCCGCGACACCGTGCTTGGCCGCTGCGTAGGGGCTCATTCCCGGGTCGGCCACGACGCTGACGACCGAACCACAGTTGATGATAGAACCACCACCCATGTTAAGCATTTCAGGAATCTGGTATTTCATGCACAGAAAGACGCCTTTGAGATCGACGGCAATGATCTTGTCAAAATCCTCCTCTGTCTGATCGGCCAGGTTGGCGGTAACCGGCAGCAAGCCGGCATTGTTGAAGGCGACGTCAAGACGGCCATATGTGCCTATGGTCGTCTTGATGAGGTTTTGGACGTCGGCAGCGATACTAACGTCGGTCTGTACGAATATCGCTTCACCATTCTCGTCCTTGATAGAGCGTATAGTCTCGTCTGCGTTACTCCTTCCGGCGATGACGACTTTGGCACCCTGACGAGCAAACGCTATAGCAGTTGCCCGTCCTATACCAGACCTACCGCCTGTGATGATAACAACCTGTTTGGTAAAATCCAATAGCTGTTTAGGCATGATCAAATTCTCCTTTAGTTTTCACCGATGATGATATTTTTAGTCAGACTCCGCCATCACTTGAATCAACAGCAAATAATAGGCTCGTTGGGGGCCGCTTTTTATCGACAAGTATAGCGTTGGTGACGAATCAGAATGGCGCCTGTATGGTTCAGGAGTGTACTCTGAAACGGAGGTAGCGTCATTATTATGTGTGAAATTGTTCCATGTCATCTTCTTCAAGAACGGTAAATTCTCAGCATTGTCATGGATGCCACGCATACAATTGCTATTGCAAGGCTTATAAGACGTGATAGTCGAGCTATGCTTTCCATGATATTTCTCCTGACTTTTAATGAAGTTAGCATTTTTTTCAGCGGCAGAATCCATTTGACTTCTATTTTGCTGTCCCAATTACCTTGTCCCAATAACTATTCAATTTGCATGCCAGGGTCATGCCTTTAAGTTTTATGGAAGATAACTCACTGTTTTCTTAATATTATTAAATTGTGGCGAGATATTTTGTGCCCCTTGATAGCCTGGGAATAAATGTTCTTGTAGCGGAACATCGCATGAACTCTTACAATCTGTTTTACAATTTGTAAAGTTATCTGACAAGTCGCTGTTATCGGGCATCATCATAGATAGTGTCTGACCTAAATTAAATATTCCGATTCTTTTGAATAATCAGAAAAAAGTTCGGAACACAACTCAAATTTTCTGATAAAAAAAGAGGGATGAATGCTTCTCAGTATAAAATATAACTGGCCATTACTATTGGCATTAATAGGCCATCAAATGGGCTTATTGCTGATAAAGCGCAACAGATTCTCATCCCGGAAAAAGAGTATCGAATAATTAAACATGCTGTTGGCTATTGGCAGGCTTCGCATAAAAAAGCCATCGAACGAGAAAAAGTCTAAAACAAAAGATTAACCAGCAATACTGCCATGGAAAAAACCTGAAAACGCCAATCACCTACTATGCCCGCATAGCGGGTAGTATGATGAAGCCCCCTCGAAGGGGGCCTTGTGATTGGTATTTGCAATCCCATTTGACGTGTGATAATGTTTGCCAATCTCTCATTGGTCTTCCTCACTTCCTTCGGAGCCGTCCCGAGGAAAAACCTTTATCATTTTTTAATCTCGCCGGAATTGTAAATCTTTTCGGGTCGCTCAGGCAGAGCCTGAGGTTTAATTAAAAGCAATTATAATTTTGAAGGGCAACGATGAAACCAACACTCACACAAAGTGCGGTAACCCGGATAGAAAGTCTCACGACAAACCAGGATCAAGTTCTTGCCAAAGGAGAAATCTGGATAGGAACGCAGTTTTTGGATCATGCAGGTATGGAAGACACCCTTGATAACCATTTTCGGCTGGCCAGGCGGTTGGGCCAGGAGATGGTTTGTCTGCCCGTATCGGAAAATCCCGGGCAGAATCCGGGTATGGGGTACCGCTATTTTGGATATGACGTGCTCATCCCCTCTTTGGCAAACCGTACCGGGTTTCTGGCAGTTGTGGTGGATGGCCCCTTCCAGAGAATGGTTAATCAAAGGGGGATAATGGACTTGTTGGTCAACTGGATTCGAAAAAAAGAAGAAACAGCGAGGGCCTATGTGAAAGAGCAGAATATTGTCCTTGAACTCATTGACCGATGCCTGGAGAAAGGGGTCCATGCTGTTATCATGGCAGATGACCTTTCCGGGGAGGCTGCACCGTTGATCAATCCGCTGGATCTGGATACGGTGTGCACCCCTTTTTATGTCCAGGCGGTTTCACGAATCCACAGGGCCGGCATTTTGGCCTTTCTTCATTCCTGCGGCAACCTGACCCGGCTAGTTCCGCTGATCAAGTCGTGGAACCTTGACGGATTGGCAGCCATTCAATTGTGCAATAATGATATTCAATTGTTAAACAAGGAACTGGGGGGTATATTCATGGCTGGAATTGACGGCCCCCTTCTGGGAACGGATTCTCCCTCACCTGAAGAATTGGACGTTCTGGTGCGCACAGTGGCCATTTTGACTGGGCAGAAACGGCTGATTTTATGTTCCAGCTGCGGACTTTACAGTCGTGAATTCTGGATACGGATTCAAAATATTTACAGGTATCTGGACAGAAATTTACCTGGTCTTTGACGTCGATTTTCTGTCGGATTCGTCGTTCTATCACTTTAAATTTTTTAAATCCAATAATAGTAACTATTTATTTTTAATCACGCATTGAGCATTGAACTCGATTGCCACGTTTGTTGTCTGCCTTTTACCTCATATTTTTATATGCGGTAATATTTTTTTTAATACCAAGGCGGTTTGTTTTTGTAATAAGGGTATTTGAGTTCACCTCCAAAAGTCTGGCCGCCCTGTTTTTTTCCACTGACTTTCCAGTCGCAGCGTTCAAGAGCTTTGGTGATATGATGCCGTTCCATCTCCTTGAGAGGCATGATGTTATCGTCCGTCTGTGATGGTTCCAGCACGGTTTTGCTTAGATTTAAATCCGATAGTTTAAGCCGGTCACCTTTGCAGGAGAGCAATGCCCGTTCAATGATATGCTTCAACTGGCGTACATTGCCAGGCCAAGGGTATTCGATTAAACACTCCATAGCATTCCCGGTAATTTTCTTGATTTGTTTGCCAATCTTTTTGCTCATTTGATTTACAAAATGGGGGTTGGTCATAAGCTGGGCCACTTTGAACCGATTTTTTTATGTCTAAAAATAAAGTCAGTAATTACAGAGAATTGAGCATGGCATATATTCGGTGTCCGTATAGTGGCTCAACTTATAACCAAGCCCACAAAATGATTGATTAAAAGAGGAATGTCCGTCTTATGTTCACGGAAAGGGCACCTCGATGGGATAGACATTCAAGCGGTAGTAGAGGTCGGAACGAAAATCACCATTTTTGATCAGATTATCAAGGGGTTGATTGGATGCTGCAATAAGGCGAAAATCAGAGCAAATGATTGTTTATCCAACCAACCCGTTCAAAGTTTTTTCCCTCCAGTACGCGCAGCAGGTTCGCCTGGACATCCCGGGATAAGGAGTTGATTTCATCAAAAAACTGGGATACTGTCCTGGCCAGTTAGAACCGCCCCCTTCGCGTCTGCACCGCATTGGTGAAGGCGCCCTTTCTCGTGGCCGAACAACTCGCCTGAAACAACCCCTCCGCTGAGCGAAATGCTGCTTTTTTTTGATTGATATAATATCGCGCTTAAATCAACAGACTCATCTATTTATTTTATCTTGAAGAACATCTGCCCTGGTACTTATGGGGGTGTGGTCAGGCTTGTGTTATTGGCACTTTTTTTCAGTTTTCTGAGAAAAGGGTCGGAGATTTTTCTTTTTTTTCGTATTCTTGGTTTCCTCCATAATATGGCTGACCTATTTTTATCCGACCCTGACTGTAAGTTTTAATTGAATCATATCGACTTTCTAATTATAAATTAACATTTTCAAACTATCCTCTTAAGTTGAAAACAGGCTATCTCAGGAAAACTGAAACAGCCTGGACGGGATGACCACCCTACAGGCCCTTTTCACTAATACCAAGGAGATCACAATGAATCTGAACCGCCGTAAATTTTTTGGTACCACCGCCGCGGCTGGCGTGGCCATAGCTACCGGTCTCGCCTTGCCCAAATTAGGCAAAGCCTCTGGAAAAAAACCGATGCTAAAGGCCGGTATCATAACCGACATGCACCACACCACTAAAGCCGACACCCCCACCCGGAAATACTCCGCTTCACAGGCGAAGATGGAAATCTTTGCCACCACCATGAAGCATGAGAAACCCGCCTTTGTCCTGGAAATGGGAGATTTTGTCGATACCCTCGCAAAAGGGACTGATCCAGCGAAGAATCTTGGAGAAATGGAAAAGCTCTTCACCTCCATCGGACCACATTACCATGTCCTTGGTAATCACGAATTTGATAATCTTACCCGTGAATTTGTCCTCAAGTCCATCGACAACACCGGAGTTCCCAAAGGCCAGACATGGTACTCCTGGGACAACAGTGGAATCCATTTTGTCGTCCTCGACGCCGATTACACCCCAGAAAAACCCCACCGACCTTACGATATGAATACCCCCAAAGACACCTTCTGGACCTGGAAGGACACCTTTGTTCCGCCACAGGAACTGGAGTGGCTTAAAAAGGATCTTGCCGCCGCGTCCATGCCCACCGTGGTCTTTACCCATCAGACTCTGGACCGTGTGGACGAACAGGATCATAACATCAAAAACGCCTCGGCCGTGCGTAAAATTTTGGAAGACTCAGGAAAAGTACTCGCCGTTCTCTCCGGACACGACCACGCTGGAGGTTACGCAAACATTAAGGGAATCCACTATATTGTCATGAACGGCAATGTTGGGGTAAGTGATCAACGCCCCTGGCAAGACACCAGCAGAAAAGAGGGTTTTGATACTGATCTCGACAACCAGTTTGCTGTACTGGAAATCTTTCCCGAGGGCGGGACAAAATACCGTATCAAACTTCGCGGTTATGGTCGTCAGCCCTCCTATGATATGGTTCGAACAATCTGAACCAGCTTCCACCTTCTTCTCGCCACAAGGCCGGACAGCGTTTATCGTTCCGGCCTCATGCCTGCTGTCTCCCCCAGGGCGGTTTCCATCTCCTGCTTGACGGGTTTCAGACTTTCAACAGCTTTCACCCGCTTCATCATGCCTTTTTCATCCTTGAGGCTCAACTGGAGTCTGCGAAAATGGGCCATTGTGATCAAGCCCCCTTTATATTTCATCAATTGCCGAAACCACCCCCCTTTAATTCAACAAAGTCTTCGCGGAACACGGTAAAATAAATAATCAGATATTTTTTCCATCATCATCAAATTTATAGCCAACTTTGGACAACTCCATCCCAGTGGGGAAATTTGAATTGTTAGAAATTCGTTAGTCATTGTTATAAATAGATAATTGAATTTAAATGTGTTGTGATTTTATATAACTTTTTCTATAGTGCCAATTTCGGTGTAGCAACAGAACAAATAACAGAAATGGCATATTGCCGCCCTCCACGGTGGGCAGTAGCTCCGAAAAAATGGCAATCGAGGGTATTTTTGTACATGAATTCATTGTTTTTATTCTTTTACAAAATGAGATAGACACCATAAATCATTAAAATTATGATGTATGAACACACCTGATAAAAATATAAAACAGACGTCAATGATCCCGCACCTCATTACCAAAGAGCTGAAGAACAGCAACCTGCGCATTTTACAAACGGGACTGGTTATGTTCTGTTTTATTGTCATTTTGCTGGCATGGATGCTGAGCCTGAACCACATGAACAAAAGCAAAATATCTCTTTTGAATGGGTTAAAGCAGGAACAGCGGAACCTGACCAGTATCCTGGCAGAAAATCTATTTCAGATTCTGGAGCAGAATCACACCATTGAGGTGTTTGCCCTGGAGCTATTTTCCGGAAATAAAACAATCTCCTCCAACGAAATCCCCAGTTTTCTTTACGGGAAGCGGGGGTTTAACCGGATTGTTCTGTATGATTCCTCCGGGAACATATTGTACAAGTCTTCACCCAGTTACAACGGACAACTGAGCCAGGAAAGCATTGCTCACGATATTCATGAGATGGTTCAAAACCATACCCCACAGGTGGTTGAGCCCACCACCGCTTCCCCGGACTCCACTTGGCAGATTCCCATTTTATTTCCACTGACAAAAAACAATGGGATTTACGGAGCCATGCTCCTTGAGCTGGATCTGGGATATTTTCTCACCCTGTTCCAGGGTATCAGCATTGGCAGAAGTGGACGAATTAGCATTTTAAATGATCAGGGCAGCCAACTTGCATGTTTTGAAAGTGGTGGACTGGTCATAGCTGGTGCATTGTCCCCAGATCCGTTGACCATTTCCCTAAAAAATGTTTCAGGCACAGGAATTGTCACATATAAGGACCTGAAAAAACATCATTTGACATACCGGCATGTCCAGGACTACCCCTTTACCGTCGCTGTCAGTGAAGAACTTGGTGAAATTCTTTCAGATTTTAACCAGCACAAAAAAGCACAGCTACGGATTCTTTCCATGCTCTCTGTCTTCTGTCTTTGTGGTTTTTATCAGATATTCAGGATGATAAACCGTAAACACCACTATCTGGCTGCCCTGGCCGCCGCCAACCAGGAGAACAATGAACTGATTGCAAAGTTAAAAAAAGAACGTGAAAAGGCCGTCAATGCAGCATCTTTTGACCCATTGACATCACTTTACAACAGGCGTTTATTTGTGTCCATTGCCAAAAAAAATCTTTTTCTGGCCCGGCGTAACAGACTAAGTTATGCCATATTATTCATTGATCTTGATCGTTTCAAAACCATCAACGATACCCTTGGGCATCGCATTGGAGATCTGCTGCTCCAAACCGTGGCCCATCGCCTGATCGCTTGCACACGAAATTCAGATATTGTTTCCCGATTCGGCGGCGATGAATTTGTTGTCATGTTAACCGAAATAGCCAGTGATAAGGACATTTCACCCATTGTCCAAAAAATTATCACTGCCATTTCAGAACCCTGTGAAAATCTTGAGGGTCATGTGATTCATACCAGCCCAAGTATTGGGGTTGCCGTTTATCCCCGTGACGGTGAAGATATTGATTCCCTTCTTGTTAACGCAGATGCCGCCATGTACAAATCAAAACAATCAGGCCGTGGACGTTACACCTTTTTTGATTCCAGCCTGAATACGATTTCCGTTCATGAATTTGAGCTTGAACAGCGAATGCCGTCAGCCATTACCCATGATGAATTCGTTCTTTACTATCAACCTAAAATCAGGCTTAAAGATTACCGTGTTGTGGGCCTGGAAGCGCTGGTCCGATGGCAGCATCCCGATTATCAACTGATCTATCCCGACGATTTTATTGAGACGGCGGAAAAAACAGGTTTGATTGTGGAGCTGGGTAACTGGGTTCTGGAGGCAGCCTGCCAGCAGATGTCCCAATGGCATGCTGGCGGTTTAAAGGTCGTGCCCCTTGCGGTGAATGTTTCCCCCAAAGAACTCAAAGACAAAGATTATTCCCAACGGTTTTTAAAAACACTCAAAAAATATCACTTGTCTGCGGAACATATTGAGGTTGAAATTACAGAAAATGCCTTTATTGAGGATAAAGTGGTGGTCATTGAAAACCTAAAAACACTTTTTTCAAATGGCATCACTATTTCACTGGACGACTATGGTAATGGTTTCTCAAGCCTCAATTACATCAAGTCACTCCCCATCAGTGTCATCAAGATAGATCGCAGCTTTATCATGGACATTCGGAACAATCACGATGATAACGCCATTGTTTCATCAACCATTGTCCTTGCACAGAAGCTCAACCTCACCGTTGTTGCAGAAGGCATTGAGAGCCATGATCAATTGGTTAACCTTAAAGTTGCCGGTTGTGACCAGGCACAAGGCTATTACTTCAGTCGTCCGGTTCCTGAAAAGGAAATTCGCAAATTCATCATTTCTCCTTTGAGGAGTCCATCCCCATGAAAAAAAATACTGCCGCACTTGCCTTTGCCCTTTTTTTGATTATCATCCAGGTCTCGACGTCTGCTTCCGAGACCTCTTCCTCAAAAAACACCAAAAAAACAGCTCTCTATTTCTCCCTGATCCCCAAAAAAAACGTGGATCAACAGCTGTCAAATCTTCAACCGCTGCTGCAATTATTAGAGGAGAAACTCAACCGCCCCATCAAAACCATCCGTCCTCAATCCTATCAGGCTGTTATTGAGGGCATTCTTTCCCAAACCATAGATTTTGCCATTCTGGGACCGGCATCCTACGCCAGGGCCAGGGCACGTGATAAAAGGGTTGACGCATTTGCCTCCTTTGCCAGAAAAAAGGGATTTATTACGCCCCAGGGCAGCTATTACTATGCAGTTCTTTTTACATTAAAAAAACGAGCATTTCATTCGTTTGAGGATCTGAGTGGAAAAAAAATCGCTTACACAGATCCGGCAAGCACGTCGGGCTTTCTAATACCGAAGCTGGCTTTTTCCAAAAACTTGGGGTGCCCCCTGGAAACATTTTTTGGAACGTCTATTTTTACGGGCTCCCATGACCGTTCCATCAGAGCAGTTGTAAACGGGAATGTCGATGCGGCATTTGTTTCCTCTGCCCGGGTGGATGAGGCGGTTCAGAAAGGAACCGTTCTCCCTGGGCAGATTGCAATTCTATGGAAATCCCAGCCCATTCATCGGGACCCCCTTGTTTTCAGTGCCGGGGTAAATGAAATGGTGCGAAATCAGATAAAAAAAATCCTGCTGTCATCTCCACCTCAGATAGATCAAATGCTTAATAAAATGCAGTTATCTGGAATTGTGGAGGTCCACAATGACGACTACCAGGCCATTCATGATCTCATTACCATCCAGGCGCAGGCGGAGCAGGAGCAGTAATCAAAGGGTTATCACAGCATTGCCTCTTTGGATAAATTCGTGTGTTGGATGGCATTGTCTTCGTGCCATGGGACTTTTTGTTTAACATCATTTTAAAGTTACCCGATTTTGAACCAGGTCAAAAAAATAAACTGAAAAATAAAATTTTAATTATGTATTGATATTAAATACCAATTGGTATATCACCTCTTTAATGCAAAAAGATAAGGATTGAAAATGGGGAAATCCGAAGAAACCAGGCAACACATAATTAAAAAAGCCGCACCAATATTTAATATGCATGGTTATCAAGGCACGAGCATGTCCCAATTAACAAAAGCCATTAATATGACCAAAGGTGCTATTTATGGTAATTTTAAGGATAAAGATGAAATTGCCCTTGCCGCTTTTGACTATAACATTTCTAAGATATTAGAAAAAATCGAAAGGGTCGTTGATCTGAAAAAAAATGCAAATGATCAACTGATTGCCCTTGCCACTTTTTATCTGGATGGCTTTTCCGAAATCTCAAAACACGGGGGGTGTCCGGTATTGAATGCCGCCGTTGACTCTGATTTTGTACATCCCCGGCTAAAAGAGCGCGTGGCTCAAGCTATTGAAGCCTGGACAGATTATGTTACTCGTATTGTCGAATATGGCATTAAAGAGAAACAAATCAACCAAAATACAAAGTCGGAACAATTTTCATCTATTTTTGTATCTTTGGTTGAAGGGGGGATCATGTTGTCACGGGCAACAGGAAGCATAATTCACTTGAGCCGCAGCATAGACCATATCATCTACCTTATAAACACTGATTTACGGATATAATTTTTTTAATCAAAAATATACCAATCGGTATAATGTAAAGGGGGAGACAATGACCTCAAAAATGACATTTGAACCAACCATCATTGGCAATATTGAAGTAAAAACTAAAATTTTCAGATCTTCCACATTTGAAGGATAAGTTCAAAGACCAATTTAAAGATTAAAGAAGAGATGATTATGATCAACCGTATTAAAGAATTCATTATTGATGAAAAAGATAACTTAGGAATTTACGAATATGCTTTTATAAAAACAGATAATGTGATTTTTTCTGATGAAGTGAGAAAAATATGCGCAAAAAATGTCTGTGGGATGTACGGAAAATCATGGGCCTGTCCGCCTGCAGTCGGGACTATGGAGCATTGCAGGAAACAGTGCGACAAATACGAAAATGCCTTTGTCCTGACAACAGTGAGTGTGCTTGAGGATAAATATGATGTTAATAAGTGGCGTGAAGCTGCCATACAGCATGAAACGGTGACAGACAAGGTATTGCCACATTTTAAATCCAGTTTTAAAACAGTTTTGGCACTCTCCACAGAGGGATGTTCTATCTGTGAATCATGTACTTACCCGAATAGTCCATGCAGATTTCCAGCACGTATGCATCCCGCGACAGAAGGATATGGAATCTTGGTTACTGAACTGTCTAAAAAATGCTCAATTAATTACAACAATGGCTCCAACACTATTACATACTTTAGTATAATATTTTTTAATAATTAATGGCCCATATTGTGTTTCCCCAGGTCGGGCTTTGTGTTATTGGCCCATGCCACGGCCACCTGTATGATCCTTCGAGCTAAAAACCGAGAGGAACAGATCATTAAAATACAAGGAGTGAAAAATGAAACTGGACAACCATCCCAGCGTCATCGCATATCGGCAGAAACAACGGGACGAGAGATCAGAGGCAATGACTATGCAGCAGCTTAAAGCACTGGCCCTGGGGGCCGGGGCCGATGATGTCGGCGTTGTGGGAATCGACTGCCCCGATCTTGCAGATCAGAAAGAGGCGATCATAAGCGCTTTTCCCAATGCCAAAACCCTGGTTAGTTTGATTATCCGGATGAATCCCCCCCAGGTCCGATCCTCTGACCGATCTTTAATTGACGGAGAATTCATTGCGGTGGAAGAGCAGGCCATTGCCGTATCCAGAAAGCTGGTCCGGCAACTGAGGCGGTTAGGCATATCCTGCATCACCCCACCAGAGGGATTTCCCCAGGATATGAGCAAGGCCCCCGGGCAAAGGTTTTCCGTTTCCCACAAACCTGTGGCCCAGGCTGCAGGACTGGGGAAAATCGGCCACCATCGCCTGTTGATTCATCCTGAATTCGGAAGCCATCTCTGCCTGGGGACCCTGATCATGGATACAGCCCTGGATGCGTATGACCACCCCCTGGATTACAATCCATGTATTGACTGCAGCCTCTGCGTGGTCACCTGTCCCACCGGAGCCATTGCGCCGGACGGGGCCTTTGATTTTTTCAAGTGCCTGGTTCACGCCTACCGGGACCGGATCGGCGGTTTTCTGAACTGGGTCGAATCCATGATTACCAGCCATGACATGGCAGAATACAGAGAGAAACGCAGTGACGACGAAACCTTGGCAGTTTGGCAGAGTTTGACCTACGGAGGTGGGTTTCGGTGTGGGTATTGCATGAGCGTCTGCCCAGCAGGCACGGATTTGATCGGCTCGTATCTTGATCGCCGAAAGGACTATTTGCGGGAGGTGGTCAAGCCCCTTCAGAATAGAAAGGAGAACGTCTATGTGCTTCCGGGACAGGATTTGGCAGAAGCGGTCAGCCGGAGATTCCCCAACAAAAAGGCACGGGCTGCAGTTCTCAAAACAGACGATGCCAGGGAATTATCCAAATCAAAACTCTGATAGCGAGGCATCAAGCGTCCTCCGACGTCCTCCGGTTAAAGGGTTTTTGAGAGAGGGAAGAAATATATGCATAGAAAATCTAAATTTCTCATTATATGTCCTGTCTTTAAAGAGGAGCTGGGGGTTTTGCTGCCCAGTCATTTAGATATTGCCGTTCACTCGTTGAGCAATAGGATTCACGGCAACCCCGGCATCATGAAAGATGAGTTGCTTACAGCTCTTTCCCAAGCAAAAAAAGCAGATGCAGAACCTTGTATCTTACTAGGTGGTGAATGCCATTGCGATACCTGTATCCGTGACATAGCCGGTGATGCCAACGCAAAATATCCGTTGGAAAAAAACTGCATTGAGATCATATTGGGACCAATAAAGGCAAAAGAACTACAGACGAACCGAACTGCCGTATTCACCCAGGGATGGATGAATATGATAAAAGAACTGATTGAAGACAAAGCCTGGACAACAGTGGATGCACGAATGAACTTTGGATATTATGACCGTCTGCTTCTGCTGGAGCATGAACACTCTTGTTTTACAGATGAACAGATTCTTGAGTTTTACGACCTGGTCCAGGTTCCCATTGAGACAGAAAAGATTTCACTGGATTATTTTCAAGGCGTTCTTTTCCGCCTGCTTGACCAAACCATTCCGAGTGCCGGATAAAATGAGTTAGCATCAGAACGCCTAACGCCTTGTGCCGTTAGGCGTTCCTCACAGTCCATCCGGTGGGCCATACAATATACAACCCAGCAACTCCTCTTCCTTAATTTTTTTTTTATGTAATCTTGTATATTATATTTAGTTGGCATATCCTTTATATGAAAGTCGTAAGTTCTCAATAAGTCTGGGTATTCAGTGAATACTTTTAATACCATCCGGCGCTTAAAGAGTCAAGAAGGCTTTAGCAGTCAGGGTTATTGAGAATTTACTGAAAGTCTCATCAACACTCTGGAATTAAATAACTTTCGTTTTGCGTTGTGGCAGGTGGTTACTGCCAGGTATGTTATAAAGAGAGGATAGATAGAGCCATTATAACATGATGATAAAAATTAAAGAAAAGATGTTTGAATTGATTGCCCCAAAGGTAAATCATGAAAAATGAAAGAAGTTACACATGAGTTTTCAGATTGATATCAGACAAGTGATTCACTCTTTTTCCGATGCCCTTGATCTGGTGGGTATTGATGAAGTGCAACATGGCAAACGGGTCGCCTTTATGGCTTGGGAGTGTGGAAGGACCATGGGGTTTTATTCCCGTAAGCTTGATAAAGTCTACCATGCCTCCTTGCTCCACGACTGCGGCGTATCTTCCACCGAAACCCATAGGAAACTTGTTACAGAGTTGGACTGGGAGGGCTCCCAGGAACACTGCATTCGGGGAGAGGAACTGCTGAACAGATGTCATTTATTTGAGGGATTATCTTTAATCATACGTTATCACCATACCCACTGGCAGGATCTGCCCTCCGACCTTAACCCGGAAATTGCCGAAATAAGCAATCTTATATACCTTTGCGATCGTGTTGACGCCTTGATTGCTCAGCATCGCGACTCCGACATCCTTTATGCCAGACAACCCATTTTTGATACCATAAAGAAGTACCGGGGAAACTTTTTTCAAAAAAAACTGACAGATGCCTTTTTAAGAGTGACGGCCGGTGAGAACTTCTGGTTTATGTTGGAACCAAGACATATCACCCACTACATCATGGAAATGGAACAAAATTCCCAAACATTCCCCGTTGATAAAAAAACATTTTTTGAAGTGGCCGGAATTTTTGCCGACATTATTGATGCCAAAAGCACCTTTACGGTGGAGCATTCCTTGGGTGTTGCCCGTCTTGCACGGTTCATCGGAAGCCTTGCGGGAATCTCTGAGGATGGACAGGACAAGCTTGAAATCGCCGGGCTATTGCATGATATCGGCAAACTTAATATTCATGATGATATCTTAGAAAAACCCGGTCCCCTGACCGAAGAAGAGCGGCTAATCATCATGCGGCACAGTTTTGAAAGTTACCAGATACTGCGCCGACTATCCGGATTCGAAGAAATTACCCAATGGGCGGCTTTTCATCATGAATCCTTATCTGGAAATGGATACCCCTTCCATAAAGACCAGAAAGGGCTGCCCATTGAAGCCAGAATTATTACCGTTGCAGATATCTTTCAAGCGCTGGCCCAGAAAAGGCCCTACCGGGATTCATTGTCTCCGAAAGAAATCATGGATGTCATGACAACTATGAAGGAAGACGGCAGACTTGATGCGAACCTGTTGGAATTAATTCAAGTTCATCTGGAACAATGCTGGCGATATGCAACTTGTCTTGATTAAACATTGGACGAATGTCATGCATTGTGGTGCTTATAACTGGATGCTACTCACGAATATATTGCGAAAAGTGCGGACGTACTCTTCACCATCAATATGTCTGGTTTTGTTCAACCTCCACCAGTGATTTAATACCCCATCATTATAGTGCCATAAAAGTCAGAGCAGTTAAATCCGGGTTTAGCTCTTATTTTTAATAAACCCTCTTAGTGGTCTCACTTCATACGACACGCAATTCTCGCATCATTTCTGCAGGACTTTGCCCAAAGTATCGCTTGAACTCACGACTGAACTGGGAGGAGCTTTCATATCCTACCTTGTCAGCGGCAATGTAAGCTTTCATGCTTTCCAGCATCATGAAATCCCTTGCTTTGGTCAGCCTGATTTTTTTTAAATACTGCATGGGAGAATCCGAAGTGATATCTTTAAAGGCCCGATGAAATGCCGAAGCACTCATGTGTGCCTTATCTGCCAGTTGTTCCACATCAAGTTTTTCTGCATAATCACTTTGCATAATCTTTAATACCTGGGCAACTTTAGAAAAAGTGCCGCTGTACATGGCCAGCGAATATAGTACCGGCGCCTGAGTCCCGCAGAGTGCACGATAAAGAATCTCACGTACCAAACCGGGGCCTAATATTTGGGCTTCAGTCTCTGACTGTAAAGACTTGATCAGTCTATATGTTGCATCTGCCATATCCTCATCCATAAAGGCCGGGCCGATCCCCCGGGGCACAATCTTTTCATCGACATTACCGATCTGTGTCTGCAAACCAATTCGGCCGATCAGGTCATGCAACTGACCCATATCAATATCTATGTGGAGACCAAGCAACGGTTCCTCAGGAGTTGCAAAAGTCTCGCATTCGAACGGCACAGTTACTATGGTTATCAGGTAATTATTGGCATCATATTGAAATTTCCGGTCACTCAGGTAACCAATCTTATGACCCTGAACAACGATGCAGATACCGGGGTCATATACCAATGGTTTGCGGGGGATATGCTGTGTCTCTTTAAAAAACCGCACCCCTTTAAGCCGTGATTCAGAGACACCTGTGCCGATTCTGGGAAAACTTTCCGATAGTCTATTGGCTTGTGACATGTAAACTCCTTCATATTCCGTTTATCAGCTTTAAATAATATTTTACAGGACAAATCAACCAAAAACAAACATTCAGGCAGAAATAGGCAAAGTATTGAGAGGAACAGGTATTCAAAAGCCCCTTGCCAGGCATTATGATCTCTTAAAGTAACTATCAAACCAATGATGCTGACCGCCATGGTCCTGCTGTCATTGGGTGCCTCCCTTGGGCAACCTTTATCCTGATCTGCATCTGGGGATTTTTCGGTACCTCCGCCCCTGTTGCATGGTGGACATGGCTGGGTAGAACCATGGCCCACGACGTCGAAGCCGGCGGAGGCCTTATGGTCGTCGGGTCGCCGTCATCCAGCTGGTCATCACCCTGGGAGCGAGCAATTGGCGGTTTGGTTTTCGTCCACAGACCGCCTGGATAATGATTTCATCGGACTACGTTGATGGCATGTACAACTATTTATGAACAGGAGTGAATGAAAAAATGGAAAAAGCAAAGGTTTATTTCACGGATTTCCGCACGGTGGCTTTCGGAGACGGACTGCCCACAAAGCTAAAAAAGCTGATCAAAAAGGCGGGTATCGGGCAAATTGATATGGACGGCAAATTTGCCGCCATAAAGCTACATTTTGGTGAAATAGGGAACATCAGCTATCTTCGCCCCAATTATGCCAAGGCCGTGTCTGACGTGGTAAAAGAGTTGGGCGGCAAGCCTTTTTTGACCGACTGCAACACCATGTACCCCGGCAGCCGGAAAAACGCTTTGGAGCACCTGGAATGTGCATGGGAGAACGGTTTTACACCGCTGTCAGTTGGCTGTCCTGTTCTGATCGGGGACGGGCTGAAGGGTACCGATGATATCTCCGTGCCTGTGGCAGGGGGCGAATACGTAAAGGAGGCCAAAATCGGACGGACCATCATGGACGCGGACGTATTCATCAGTCTGACACATTTCAAGGGTCACGAGATGACCGGATTTGGCGGTACCATCAAAAATATCGGTATGGGGTGCGGCTCCCGGGCCGGAAAAACGGATCAGCACAGCAGCGGCAAGGCACAAATCAATGAGGCCCTGTGCCGGGGGTGCTGCACATGCCGGCGGGAGTGCGCCAACCAGGGCCTGGAGTTTGATGACGTCGGCAAAAAAATGACTGTTAATCAGGAAAATTGCGTTGGCTGCGGCCGCTGCCTGGGGGCGTGCAATTTCGACGCTATTTCGTTTGACAATGACGCTGCCAGCGAGTTACTGAATCGTCGCATGGCGGAATATACAAAGGCGGTGGTGGACGGTCGCCCATGCTTCCATATTTCCCTGGTGGTGGATGTCTCCCCTAATTGTGACTGCCACGGGGAAAACGACGTCCCTATTCTGCCTAATCTGGGGATGTTTGCATCCATAGACCCACTGGCGCTGGATCAGGCCTGTGTAGACGCCTGTCTTAAGGCCACTCCGCTTCCGGGAAGCCAACTGTATGAAAACATGACAAAGCCGGATTTTTTTGACCATCATGACCACTTCACCAACTCCACACCCGAGTCAGAATGGCGCACCTGTTTGGAGCATGGGGAAAAAATCGGTTTAGGCACTCGAAATTATGAACTGATCGTAATCAAATAGGTAGAGCATTGCCCCCTGATTTTGTGGCGGTGACCGGTGATATGATCGACGGATATCCAGATAACCTGAAAGATGACATTGCACCTATTGCCGACTCAAGGTAAAATATGGTGTATACGGAGTGACGTTCCCTTCAGTCCGCTGGGCAAGGGATTTTTAACCTGAAGATTTGACAATAATTCAACCCAAACAAAGGGGAGGATGCCATGGATCGTCGTGATTTTTTAAAAAAGGCCATTGGCGGCGGGATCGCTGCCGGGTCCACACTGGCTTTTGGAAACGTAACCGAACTTGTTGCAGCACCTCAGACATCTGCCGCACCATATGATCTTGTTGCCGTGAAGGGTGGCGAACCTGAAGTGATGTTTGATCGGGCCATTGCGTCCCTTGGCGGTATGCAGGTGTTTGTTCCAAAGGGCAGCAAGGTACTGGTAAAACCGAACATCGGCTGGGACGTGCCGCCCGAGCGTGCCGGCAACACCCACCCCAAACTTGTGGGCCGTATTATCGAAAAATGCCTGTCAGCAGGGGCCAAAGAGGTTTCAGTGTTCGATCATACCTGCGACCAATGGATGAGATGCTACAGGAACAGCGGCATAGAGAGTGTGGTAAAGCAAGCCGGCGGGAAAATGGTTTCAGGAGACAGCCAAGGCTACTATCGGAAGGTTTCCGTGCCCATGGGAAAACGCCTTACCCAGGCCAGGGTGCACGAGGCACTTCTGGATGCGGATGTGTTTATCAATGTTCCGGTGTTGAAACACCACAGCTCTTCCATGGTCACCATCGGCATGAAAAATATGATGGGCGTGGTCTGGGACCGGGCTTACTGGCACAGGAACGACCTTCATCAGTGCATCGCCGATTTTGCCTCCTTCCGTAAACCCGATCTTACGGTGGTGGATGCTTACAACGTCATGAAGCGCAACGGTCCCCGCGGAGTGTCGGTCAACGATGTGGTGTCCATGAAGGCCCAGGTTGTCTCAACGGATTTTCTGGCGGCGGATGCGGCTGCGGCAAAGCTATTCGGTGTGGAACCATCAGATATCCACCACATTCGGATCGCCTCAGAAATGAACCTGGGCCGGATGGACTTGGGGGCACTGTCAATCAATCGGATCAAATTATAGCACCATGAAACTTCACCACCTCAAACCGCTTCGGGTGACCGTATCTCTTGTCTTCTTTTTGCTGATCGCCCTTTTGTTCCTGGATTTCCAGAATACCGGTATACGGTCCATTGCAGGGGAACTGCTCTATCTGCAATTTGTTCCCTCCCTGCTTAAATTCATTAACGGTGCCGTCCTTGGGGCTACAGGATTTATTATGGTCCTGCTCATCACCCTGCTCTTGGGCCGGGTTTACTGCGCCACCGTCTGCCCTTTTGGAACCTTCCAGGACCTGATGGGCCGCCTGACCCGGAAGAAAAAACAAAAGCGCCATCGATATTCTTATTCCAGGCCCCACAACATTCTCCGGTATACACTTTTTTCCCTGACGGTTCTGCTTTTTTTAACGGGCAGCGGCCTTCTGCTCAATCTTATTGATCCCTTCAGCAGCTTTGGCCGGATACTTTCCAATCTGATACGGCCGCTTACCATCGGGATGAACAACCTGATGGTCCCCCTGGTGGAATCCCTGGGGGGCCATGCCCTCTACCGGGTCCAATGGCAGGTGGTAGCCCCGGTATCTGTCGGCGTATCTTTGGCCTGGCTGTTCTTAGTGGGATGGATGGGTGCAAGGCACGGTCGCCTGTACTGCAACACCATTTGCCCGGTGGGTGCCCTGCTCGGCTGTTTTTCAAAATTTTCGTGGTTCAAAATCTGCATTGCTCCTGAGGCCTGCAAGGGCTGTAAACAATGCGAAGGCGTATGCAAGGCTGGCTGCATAAATCTCCAGGAAATGACCATTGATGTGAGCCGGTGCGTGTCCTGTTACAACTGCCTGGTCGCCTGTCCGGAGCAGGCCTTAAGTTTTGAAAATGGATGGCAACGGCGTACCCGCCGGGATCTACAGGGATCAGGACGTCGGGAATTCATGCTCGGCCTTGTGCTGGGGAGTGTAGGGATGATTAACGATGCAGCCGGTCAACCCAATGAACTCATTCAGAGCCGACCCACAACCATTCCCGAAAAAAGGACCTGTCCCATATCACCCCCCGGGTCGGTGAGCGTCGCACAGTTCACCGCCACCTGCACGGCCTGCCATCTGTGCGTCAGCGTCTGCCCGTCCCGGGTACTTGTTCCCTCATTTCTAAAGTACGGTTTGTCCGGCTTCATGCAGCCACAGATGGACTTTCAGGCTGGCCACTG
This sequence comes from uncultured Desulfobacterium sp., assembly GCA_937124525.1. The sequence goes on along the minus strand of CAKZLA010000181.1, from coordinate 15,969 downwards.
CAACTATGAATGCACAGCCTGCATGGATGTCTGCCCCAGCGGGGCCATCCTGACGCTTCAGGATGGACGAAAACAGACTACCCAGATCGGGGTGGCCCAATTCATCAAAGGAAACTGTGTGGTCTATACGGACAAAACCAACTGCGGGGCCTGTTCCGAGCACTGTCCGACCAAGGCGGTGCACATGGTGCCCTATCTGAATGCGGCAGGTCGAAAGCTTGTTATCCCGGAAGTCAATCCGGACATCTGTATCGGCTGTGGGGGGTGTGAACATGCCTGCCCCACCAGGCCGTACAGGGCGATTTATGTGGACGGGAATCCTGTACACAAAATTGCCCAAAAACCTGTAACGAAAAAAATCAAGGAAGATGCCGCCGAAGACTTTCCGTTTTGATGCCATTCAGACAGGCTGCCAATTTTTCCGTGACAACAGCAATGAAAATCCGTCTTAATTTAGGTCGATCATGCAAGAATATAAAGATAATCGGTCTATTTGAATCGCCACAGGGCATTCTATAATATCGGCATAGTGTTCAAACCCAAGCTCTGGTTTACGCCGAAAAGATTTTTGCCCATCTACCAATTTCACCATCAATTTTAAAACAAACCCCGCCATACCCCGGGATTCTGACCTGCTGGCATCCACCCTGGGAAAAGATTCTGCCTGCCCCCTTGCACCATTCCAATGGCCAATGGTGTGATCCATCCAGAAATAATCAATTCATAATCAATGACAAATTAAATACGAACATTCCAATGGTAGGGTGTCGTCAAAATCTAAGGCAAATGCGCCGCGAGACATAAGCAACCTGGTTCATGTTGAATGCCAGATCAAACATAAGCCAAAAACTCAACTGGGCAGGTTCTTACTTTGGCAACTTGAATTTATCAACGAACACATTGATTTTTAAAAAATTTAATCAAACGTAAAGGAGATGAATCATGACACAGGCAATAATAGACACCTATCGCCCCACAGAAGATGAACCTTACATGAATCGCAGGCAGATAATCTATTTTAAAGAAAAACTCATGGAACAGAAAATAGAATTGCAGGAAAAAGCACTGAAGATCAAGGCCAGGATCAAACGATTTAGAACCAACCCGGCAGATATTATTGACCGAAGCAATTATTACATGGACATGGATCGGGATCTTGGCAATTACGAACGCCACAGCCAACGGCTCAACCAGATCAATAATGCCCTAAAACGCATGAAAACCGGTCAGTTCGGCTATTGTGAGCTCACCGGAAGCCCCATTGGTCTGAAACGGTTGAAAAGTGTACCCTTTGCCAATATGTCCGTGGAAGCACTGGAACTCTTTGAGGTGCCGGGCAGAGAGCCAGGCATTTATCCCCCTGTGCGCCATTATCAACCCTGTGCCTGATTCAAAAAAGAGAAATCATCCCATGACAGCCAAACCCAAACTTCTGGAAAATGTGGGTGACACAGATCCCCTTCCCATGACCCTTTCACATCTTTTGGAAATCATGGAAATAAAGCCCCCATCCAGCGACAATTACCCGGCATCCCTGCCCTTTTCGCCCCGGGATGTCACCGCTGGTGTGGAAAATGAATTCCAGACAATGGTACAGGGGAAAAAACAGGACATTGATCTGGCCATTGCCATTGAAACCTCCAGTTATTATAAAAACCTCATCCGACGCACCGCTTCCGGGGACACCTCCAGAAAAACCATGGACACCCTTGAAAAACTGCTGCCCCCCGGGAAAGTAAATAACTGGGCCGGCAGCTGGGTGAGGTTGCCCCTGAAGGCATTGAACACCTATGCCCACCACATTTTTAATTCGGATTTAAAGTCGGATAAAACAGAACCCGATTCGCCCCGGAGAAATGATGCAGACATTTTCCATTTTAAACAGGATGGAGAAGCATTTATCCGTATCCCTGTGAGCTATTTGTTAAAACTTTCCCTGGCAGATGCCATGGGAGCAGACCAGAGTCGTCACCCCTTTATTCGCATCACCGGGGAAAAGATGATGGCCCATTTTCTCAATGACAACACCTCTCCGGAAACCTTTTCCTTTTATCCGGTCCAGGCAGATTCTTCCCGGGGAGTGGGGCCCCTGATGGCCCGGGAGACCTTAATCCGGTTCGTATTTACCCAGCTATTGGTGCAATATGCCCAGAAGAAATTCTGCCTCACGACCCATGGACAGACCGTACAGGTATTTTTTTCAGCCTCCCCTCCCCTGTGGCAAAAAGAGCTCAACGATGCCATTCCCGATACTTTCTATCGACACCTGTTCATGAGCCCCTGTCTGTCGGGTTGGACCCGGGGAGAGGAAAAGCACAGTTATATGAAATTGTGCCACAAGGTTCTCAGTAGAAGCCGCATTAACAGCCTTGGCAAATTAAAGGAAGCCGGTATCATCACAACGAATCTTGGGGTTCTACCCAACAGCTCCAACATCAGCCTTGCCAACAACGGCACCCACATCAGCATGGGCAGCCGCAAGCTGGGACGTCTGTTAAAAGATCCGGGATCCGGCTTTACGGCCTTTCATGAGAAACAGCTTGGGGATCTGGTGATCAAGATTGTGGAGCATTTCCTTCCTCTTTTTCCCAGTACTTACAGTGCGGCTCCCTACCGGCTGGGTTTTGAAGACTTCCACCCGGAACAGGCCCTGGGCTTTCTTCCCCATGAGATAGACTATACCCATCTTCGCATGATATGGAGGCGATGGAAAAAAAAGGCCAGCATCAGTATTCTGGGTAAACCCATCACCCCCTTCGGGCCCATGTGGCTGGACAGGCTCGTAAGCCGCACTTTTTTCCTCCAGGGAGATTTTATCCCCGATTACCGGCTAATTGATTATTTTGTATCCCTGATGAGCACCCATGAAAGCCCGGAACTTGACGGCACCCTGGGCAACGGAGATCGGCTTAAAGAAGATCTTTCCCAGATGGGGGTATTTGACACCCGCATGCCGCTTTACCAGTTGGTACGCATGCGATCCTTCTCTGATATGGGTTTTAGCGGATTTGAACATCGATACCATAGTATTTTTGAAAATATTTTAACGGACATGGGGGGAGCCCTGGACCTGCAGAACCTCATAACCAGTCTGGCGTATCATTATATATTCTCCGGCCAAGTGACCCATGCCACCATCCCGGATACACCCCATGTGGAGAGCGAGCGCAGGCAAATTTTTTTCGGCAGCGCCATCAATCTGCCCACTTTTTACGTCAAAGCCAACACCGGCAATCTGTTTCTAAAAAAAATAATGTCACAGGTTCCCAAAACCCGGGCCAGCAGACGGTACCCCGGATACACCCGGGTGCACCGCATGGATTATTTAAAAACTCTGGTTAACATCATCCACACCGATGGCCGTGAACTCGTGGCCCAGCAACGCATGAAAGGAGTTCTTTCCGATCTAATGGCACGTCTTCACGCACCGGATCTGTTTTCCGCCAGTGGACGTCTGGTCAACGGCATTCTGGGTGACACACGTAAAAGATTGCCCATGCAACTAAGTAGTGACACCTTTAACCGTAAAGCGGAAAATTATTACATTGACCAGTTGAAAAAAAAACAGATGGACCAAGGGATGGCAATGCTCCAGGAAGCCTTTGCCCACATGGATCTCTGGGCAACCTCCCGGGACCCGGACTGCCGCGAAGCCATTTCCAACATCCTTGGGGAAACGGATTTATTGAGCTTTATCAAATCCATAAGAGCTTCGTTTTTAGAGGAAACACTCTCCCCAAAGCAGCTCAAACAGTTCATCTACCTCATTATTTTATACGTGGACAGAGAGACCCGAAACAAGCCCGGTGCATAGAAACTCAACTGGTACCTTGCAAAATAATGATGCCGTGAATTTGTGGAAGACAATGTCAGGCATGGGTTATGGCTCTTTCCACTGGAGCTTGCCCATGGGGTTAAACAGGAAAAATTCATTCCCTAACAAAATCCTCACACCACCCTAAACTTTAACTAATGTTAAACAGATATATACTAAACTTGCATGAATTGATGGTCATCAAAAAAATGAGTGGCCATGAAACCATAAAGTGGGGGCTGTTTTGACACCATCCAATTTGATCATTGTATTGCTGCTGCTTTCCGCAGCAGTATTTTATCTGGGAAAGCGCCAGGCGTTTTCCGTTTCTAAGGTGGAGGGTGGGCCAGCATCCCTGCACTCCCGTCCAGCATATTACGGCACCCTGACCGCCCTGTGGTGCGCCATACCCGCTTTAATTGTATTTTCAGTCTGGATTATGATTGAGCCGGGCATTATCATTAAACTTGTGGTATCCCAGCTACCCCATGAAATACAGTCCCTTCCTGCGGATCGACTGAACCTGATCATCAACGACATCGGCAATCTGGTCAACGGCAATATCGTCTCAAGAGAGGTGGATGCCGTGATGCAGTTGGCGGCAGATCACTATAATCATCTTAGAGGAATAAGCCGTGCAGCCTTGTGGGTAATTGTACTGGTGGTTGCCATGGGGGGAGCCCTTGCCGTATGGAAACTGATTTCTCCCGATTTACGGGCCAGAAATCATGTGGAAAAGATGGTGCAGGTGCTGCTTATCAGCTGTTCCACCGTTGCCATCCTCACCACCATCGGCATAGTGCTTTCTGTTCTGTATGAAGCCCTGCGATTCTTCAAAACCATCCCCCTTACGGATTTTCTTTTCGGCCTGGAATGGAGCCCACAGATGGCCATCCGGGCCGACCAGGTAGGGTCATCCGGTGCCTTTGGTGCCATACCGGTTTTGACAGGCACACTTATGGTCTCAGCCATTGCCATGTTTGTGGCTGTCCCCATAGGACTCATGTCGGCCATTTACCTGTCTGAATATGCCAATCGTCGCATACGGGCCGTTGTTAAGCCACTGCTGGAAATCCTGGCCGGTATACCCACGGTGGTATACGGATTCTTTGCCGCCCTGGTGGTGGCCCCCCTGATTCGCAACGCCGGTGCCGGCATAGGTGTCACCGTCTCTTCTGAAAGTGCACTGGCCGCAGGCCTTGTTATGGGGGTCATGATTATTCCTTTCGTTTCTTCACTTTCCGATGACGTCATCAATGCCGTTCCCCAGTCCCTGCGGGACGGTGCCTACGGCCTTGGCTCCACCCACTCGGAAACCATCCGCCAGGTGGTAATTCCTGCGGCCCTTCCCGGTATTGTGGGGGGGGTGTTGCTGGCGGTTTCCCGGGCCATCGGAGAAACCATGATCGTGGTCATGGCCGCCGGACTTTCGGCAAACCTCACCGCCAACCCATTAAAAACCGTCACCACGGTTACCGTACAGATAGTAACCCTGCTGGTGGGGGATCAGGAATTTGACAGTCCCAAAACCCTGGCGGCCTTTGCTCTGGGGCTGTTGCTGTTTGTGGTGACCTTGATACTGAATATCATTGCCTTATACGTTGTGCGAAAATACAGGGAGCAATATGAGTAATCAAATCACATCAACGGTGCAAGACCAGGGATTTATCCCTGGTCAAGGGACAAAAGACACACGGCCCACCGAAACAACGGACGACACTGCCGGAAAAACACCGGGGGCAACAGGCGATGGAGACGCACTGCATCGTTCACCTGCCCAGACCGCTAAAATCGTTCAAAAGGGGCTGGCCCGGCGATATCGTTCGGAAAAACGGTTTCGATTGATGGGTATTTCAGCCATCATGTTGAGCCTGATGTTTCTATCCATTTTATTTATCTCCATTTTTAGCAACGGGTACACTGCATTCAAGCAGACGGTGGTACAGATTGATGTATTTTTGAACCCGGCAGAACTTTCTGTGGATCACCTGGAAAAGGCCGATTACCTGGGCATGATTAAAGCCTCACTGAGGACCATGTTCCCGTCGGTGCAAAAGCGGCGAGCCAAGAAACAATTGTATGGCATGATCAGCTCAGGCGCAGCGTTTCAGCTGATGGAATATGTTCAGGAACACCCGGAAAATATCGGTAAAACCATTCAATTGTGGGTGCCGGCGGACGATGACGTAGACATGCTGATGAAGGGACACATCAAAAGAGATGGACTTGAGGTGAACCGACGTCTTAACGACATGCAAATCTCCTGGGTGGACCGGTTTATGGAGCAAGAACGGATCAGGAAGCGGTTTAATGTGGATTTTTTCACCTCCGGTGATTCCCGTGAACCTGAACTTGCCGGTATCTGGGGTGCCACCTGCGGTTCCTTTTATACACTGATGATCACGCTGTTACTCTCTTTTCCCATGGGGGTGGGGGCGGCCATCTACCTTGAAGAGTTTGCCCCTAAGAATCGCTGGACCGATGTGATTGAGGTCAATATCAACAATCTTGCGGCAGTGCCCTCCATTGTATTTGGGTTGCTGGGGCTGGCCATGTTTCTTAATCTTTTCGGGCTGCCCAGATCTGCTCCCCTGGTGGGGGGGCTGGTGCTGACCCTCATGACGCTTCCCACCATCATCATTGCCGGAAGGGCTGCCCTCAAGTCGGTACCGCCCTCCATCCGGGAGGCAGCTCTTGGCATCGGAGCCTCCAAGACCCAGATGGTTACCCACCATGTACTGCCCCTGGCCATGCCCGGCATGCTCACCGGTACCATAATCGGCATGGCCCAGGCACTGGGAGAAACAGCGCCATTGCTGATGATCGGCATGGTGGCATTTATCGTGGACATCCCCGGCGGGTTCACCGATCCCTCAACGGTACTGCCGGTACAGATTTTTTTGTGGGCTGACAGCCCCGAGCGGGCGTTTCTTGAAAAAACATCAGCGGCAATAATGGTGTTGCTACTGTTTCTTGTCACCATGAATGCGGTGGCTGTGTTGTTGAGAAAGAAATTTGAAAGACGTTGGTAACCAACGTCCAAATTTAAATTACAAGGAGAAAAAATGAAAAAATTATTTATCACACTCATGGCCCTGACCCTTGTTGGTGGGATGGGTATTGGTTCATCGTTTGCATCCTCAAGGGATTACATCTCCATTGTGGGATCGTCCACGGTCTACCCCTTTGCCACGGTTGTGGCAGAGCAGTTCGGCAAAACCACCCAGTATAAGACCCCAAAAATAGAATCCACCGGTTCCGGTGGAGGTCACAAACTGTTTGGTGCCGGTGTGGGCGTTCAGCACCCGGACATCACCAACTCTTCCCGCAGAATTAAAAAATCAGAGCTGGAAAAAGCCATTAAAAACGGCGTGACCGACATTGTTGAGGTTAAAATCGGCTATGACGGAATAGTCGTTGCCAATGCCAAAAAAGCTGCTCCCATGAGACTTTCCCGTAAGGATCTCTATAAAGCACTGGCCGCAAAGGTACCCAACCCCGACGGCAGTGAAACCCTGGTGGAAAACCCTTACAAAACATGGCACGATGTCAATCCCAACCTGCCCACCGTGGCCATTGAAGTACTGGGTCCGCCGCCCACATCCGGCACCAGAGACGCCTTTGTGGAGCTTGCCATGGAAGGCGGCGCCAAGAAATTTGACTTTATCAAAAAGATGAAAAAAGCCGACAAGAAAAAGTACAAGGCTACCTGTCATACCATCCGTGAAGACGGTGCCTACATTGAAGCCGGAGAGAACGACAACCTCATCGTCCAAAAACTCCAGGCCAATCCCCAGGCACTGGGTATTTTTGGTTTCAGCTTCCTGGACCAGAACGCGGACAAGATCCAGGGTTCTTTTATTGACGGCGTGCAGCCCACATTTGACGCCATTGCAGATGGTCAATACCCGGTTTCCCGCCCCCTGTTCTTTTATGTAAAAAAAGCCCATGTAAATACCATTCCCGGCATGAAGGAATATCTGGCCGAATTTACCAGTGAAAAAGCCTGGGGCAGTGAGGGATACCTCGCCGACAAGGGGCTGATTCCCATGCCTGAAGCAGAGAGAAAACAGTTCAGCAATGCCGTGAAAAATCTTGTTCCGCTGAAATTATCCGACCTATAACACCCCGCAATATTATTTACTGATAGATATGAAACAGCCGTCCTGAACAGGAAAAAGTCCAGCTTACCTGCCGGGACGGCATTATTTTCGGAGTTTGACAAATAGTGAATATGGAACAGACCATGCCTGAAAATCCGTCCGCAAAAAATACCATACCCCAACTGGTACCCCGGGAAAACAGGACCACTGTGGGTGAAAAAACCGTGGAAAATTATAAAATGCGGTGTGAAGATGTGTTTGTCTATTACGATGGCGGGGAAGATCCCGCCATTAAAAACGTTTCCCTTGATATCGGAGCAAACGAAGTACTTGCCATGATCGGCCCTTCCGGATGCGGAAAATCCACCTTTCTTCGATGTCTCAACCGCATGAACGACACCATTGAGGGATGCGTTGTCAAGGGCAACATCTCCCTGGAAGGAAAAAATATCTACGACAAAAAAGTGGATGTGGTGCCCCTCAGGGCCCGGGTGGGCATGGTATTTCAAAAGCCCAACCCCTTTCCCAAAAGCATATATGAGAACATTTCCTATGGCCCCAAAATTCATGGCCTGGTGCAGAACAAGTCGGAAACCGATCAGCTGGTGGAACACTCCCTTCAGAGAGCGGGCCTGTGGAATGAAGTCAAGGATCGCCTGGATCAGCCCGGTACCGGTCTATCCGGGGGCCAGCAACAACGACTCTGCATTGCAAGGACCATTGCCGTCAACCCGGAGATAATACTGATGGATGAACCCTGCTCCGCTCTGGACCCCATTGCCACCGCCATCATTGAAGATCTCATTGACGAACTCAGAAAAGAGTATGCCATTGCCATTGTGACTCATTCCATGCAGCAGGCGTCCCGGGTGTCCCAACGCACCGCCTATTTTCATCTGGGTGATCTCATTGAAATCGGCCCCACGGACCAGATTTTTCTCAACCCCATGCACCAGCTAACCCATGATTACATAACCGGCCGGTTTGGATAAGTTTTTTTGTTATGAGTTATCGATATTTGCGGGCTCAATCATCTTTTTCATATAACTGCCACGGGCAGACTGTATTGGGGATCTGGCCTGCCCACAACGAAAATTGAAACTCTAATTGTTCCAGGCTTTTGGGAGGAGTTTCATATAAAAAAACAAATTAAGGAAGGACGGGATATATGGATAATCAACCCCACAGCGTCCGGTCGTATGATGAGGAAATCAATGGCCTGAACCTGCTTATCATCACCATGGCCACAGCTTGCAGCAAGCAGCTGGTGGAGATGAAACAAGCCCTTGCAAGCCGTGACGGTATAATTGGCCGGAACGTAGCTGCCAAGGATGATCCCATCAACGAACTGCACCAGGAAATTGAAAACACGGTCATCAAGATTCTGGCCCGGCGCCAGCCAATGGCCCAGGATCTCAGGCATGTTCTAACGGTGATGAAAATCAGCCGTGAGCTGGAGCGTATCGGTGATTATGCCGCCAATGTGGCTAAGCGGGTGGACTCTTTGTCAAGCAACACCTTTGAAGCCCCGGAACGGATGCTGATTGAGATGGCTGAAACCGCAGACAGTATGCTTGGGAAGGCCATTGAGGCGTTTCTTCACTTTGATGTGGATACCGCATTGTCAGTCTGGAACATGGACGATGAAATGGACGCTGCCTATGCATCCATTATAAAACTTGTCCAGCAGGAGATGACCTCTGACAAGGAGAGGATTACCGAGGGGACCCAGCTCAATTACATGGCAAGATGCCTGGAACGTATCGGAGACCATATCATCAACATGACAGAAGAAATTTACTTCATGACAACGGGTAAAAATTTCAGCAGCCATGTCGCACCGGGAAATATTTAAGACAGTTTTGCAAAATGCAATGAAGATCGGAAATCAAAAATGAATTCCCTTACCGGGAAAAAATAGATGTACGTCGCCATCTCAATTGGGATTGCATGGAGAGAAGATCATGAATAAAGTCCTTTTTATCTGTAGCCATAATACTGGTAGAAGCCAGATGGCCGAAGCCATTTTAAGCAAATTGGGAGGTGTTGAATTCCAGGTGACCAGTGCTGGACTTGAGCCGGGGCCCCAGGTTAATCCCCTGGTAAAAAACCATGGCCAGGGAATCAATTTCATCAAAATATTGTCCCAGGGTATCAGGTGAGTGGGAATCTGAACTCAACACAATGGGAATCTCTTTTTCCAGGGCCGCCTGAATAATCCAGTCACTGGGATACTGTCGGCCCACGGGATGATTAAATCCGGCCGTATTTACCTCCATTTTCATGCCCTGCTCCCTGATAACATCAAGGGTTGAAAGCACCAGGCCCCTGTAATGGGCATCGGACTCCCTGAAAAAAATCTCACCGACATTATGCTTTTTAATCACATCCATGTGACCTGCAATGTCAAACAGCCCCGTTCGGTATCCCTGCTTCAGGGTTTCATAATACGCCCGGCAAAGGGATGGCACATCATAACTAAAATTTTCCACCAGGGTATTAAACTCCTCTGCGGAACCATTGACCATGGCCTGGCAGTTGCCTTTAAAAAGCGCATGCACAGATATGATCATATGGTCCCAGCCCATGTCTGAAATGTCCTCTATCCAGCAGCTGTGCTGAGGTATGTACTCCATTTCAATACCCATATTAATTTTCAATCGGGAACCAAACCTTAACCGGGCCTCCCTGATGGTTTGCCGGTACAGCGCAAGCTTGTCATAAGCCATGGCGTACCGTGTGGCATGGGGAAGGGGCATGTGGTCGGTAATTGTAATCTGTGAAAGCCCTTTTTCAATGGCACTTTCGACCATCTCATCAATTGATGCACTGCCGTCGGAGAACAGGGAGTGCATGTGATAATCGCTGTATTTGTCCATTTTTATACTCATAAGTTCCATCATCAAATAAAGAGGTAACCGCCCTGCCTTCCCAAGCAGGATGGCAGGGAATTTCCATAATTTTTGCCAGGGTCGGTGCCGTATCAAGGACAGACAGAGAAGATGTAATCTGCCCCTCCTTCCAAATATCTGGCCCCCAGGCAATAAAGGGAACATTCATAATTTCAGGTGTATTCTCAAAATGATTTTTCCCGCTGCCACCGTGGTCACTTTGTATTACCAGATTATAGTCATTGTGTTCCGAAAGACAGATAACGGCATTATAGATCTGAGCCAGTGCCTGATCCGCCTCCTGTACGGCGTTGAGATACTCTTTTGACATCCACCCGGAGCGATGCCCCACAATATCAGTCCATTCCAGATAGACAAAACAGAAATCCGGGCCCTCGGAAACGATGTGGCAGACGGCCTCCCGGGCCAGGTGTTTTAAATGTAATTTATTGCAATTTTTACGACAAAAAGAGATATCCATGACCCCGGGAGGTGCCAGATTGCGCAGATGGTCCCAGGAATAAAAGGCAGAAACCACCCCGCCATGGCTCTTGACATGGGTAAAAAAGCTCTGGGACAGAGCCGAGGTATCGGGCAGTCCCGTATTGGTGGTCACCCCGTGGGCATAGGGGGCAAGGGAGGTGAAAATGGAAAAATGGGCAGGCAAGGTTAAGGGGGGTGAAACCGTTTTCATTTCCAGGGAAAAGGCCCCATTTTCCATTAAATGGTCAAGTGTAGGGGAATAACCCCTGTTCAGGGCATCGCTTCTAAGCCCGTCAATCAGAACAAATATTAGTTTTTTCATCACAGGGCCTCTTTTCGTCTCAAAAGTTCATACACCAGTGCCCCGCATAAAGTGAGGCAGATAAACACAACCCCCAGGGCGTTCATGGCAGGACTGATAAACACCCGCAGCCGGGTGCCGATGAAGATGGGCAATGTCTGCTCAATGCCGATGGCAAACAAGGTGGTATTGTAATTTTCAAAGGACTGCATAAATGCCAGGGCTGCAGCGGAAATCAGAGCCGGTTTTAAAAACGGCAAGGTGATTTTCCAGAACACCCTTCCATGGCTGGCCCCCAGATCAAAGGCGGCCTCTTCCTGGGTACGGTCAAACCGCTGGGCCCTTGCCATGATCAGCAGCATGCAATAGGAGACAATAAAGGATGATTGCCCCATGACGGCGGTCCAAAGCCCTCCTGGAATATTCATCTGTGCATCCCAGAACAAAAAGGTGGAGATACCAAGGACAATTCCCGGCACCAGAATGGGCGACACCATAAGGGCATAGAGCAGATTCTTTGTCCGGAAATGGAGCCGCGTCAGCAGCATGGCCGCGCAAAGCCCTGTGGGAACGGAGATGATCACCACGGCAAAGGCCACAATAAAAGAGTTGAGAAGGGCCTCCCACATCACCCCGTCCCGGAACAGCTCATGGAACCAGTGAAGGGTCCCCCCCTGCCAGGGAATGGCCTGGGGTATTTCCGAAGCATTAAAGGCCACAACGGACATGAACACCAGGGGAAGGAACAGGTATGCGAAAAACAGGACCAGATAAGAGTGGGTTATCCATCCCATCACTTTGTCGGATGTACTCATTTGACAAATTCCTTCAGCCCAACCTTAAAAAGTTTAAGCATGATAAAGATAAACACCAGGGATAACAGGGCCAGTACCTCGGAGTAGGCCGTACCCAGATTCCAGTTGGCGGTTTCATAGTTGGTATAAATGATCTGGGTAAACCAGAATGAGGAGGGGCTGCCCAGAAGCTGGGGCGCAGCCACGGAACCGGCGGTGAGCATGAAGGTCATGATACATCCCACGGCAATGCCGGGCTTGGCGTGGGGAATCACGATACGCCGATGAATGGTGGGCCAGGAAGCCCCAAGATCCCTTGCACCGTCCACCTGATTCTGATCCAGGCTCTCCATGGCGTTGTACAAAGGAAATACCATGAACAAAATATAGGCATACACCATGCCCAGAATCACGGCGGAATTGCCGGCTCTGAAATTGATGGGATCATGGATCAGGGAAAGCCCCATGAGGATCTGGTTGAGAATGCCTGCATCGGACAGAATCAATTGCCAGGCAAAAATGCGCAGCAGCTCATTGATCCAGTAGGGCACCACAATGGCCATGAGCATCAGGGAAAGCTTGGCCCCCCTGGCCACCCGGGCCAGATAAAAGGACACCGGGTAACAGACGGCAAGGGCAGTGGCGGTCACCAGTATACTGGACCAGATGGTCTTTATAAATATAGATCTATGTAAGGTATTGCTGAAAAGCGTCAGATAGTTTTTCAAGGTATAAATATCTTCAGGCCCCCCGATTTTTCTTAGGGGAAGAAGGGGTCTGAAAGAGTAGTCAATGGCAATCAACTGGGGGCCGATCACCATGAAAAGCAGCCACGCACCCACCAGAAAGAGTACCACAAGGGTGCCTGTTTTTCCAAAATTATCGATCATTTCAACACCACTGCATGTTCCGGAGAAAAGGTAATGGCAGTGGAATCTCCTTTTGCCAGTGGGGGTTGACGACCGTTGTTACTCTGGCGCAGGGTCAACAGGGTACCGTCACCGGCGGTGAGTTCCATGGTCATGAACGCCCCTTCAAACCGCTGGCTGAGGATACGACAAGCCACCTGGTTACCGTAGCTGCCAGACCCATTCACAAGAGCAATGGTTTCCGGTCGGACAAAGGCGGTGGCGCTGTATCCCGACTCAATGTTCAGGGGATTCCGGCAGGATAAGGTGCCAAGTTCGCTCTCCACCATACACCCTTCCCTTTTGGTCTCAGCCATGGTCACCGGGATGGCATTGTTCTCTCCCACAAAGGAGGCAACAAAGGCGGTCCGGGGATGATCATAAATCTCCCGGGGGGTGCCCACCTGTTCCAGCACACCGCCCTGGGACATCACCCCCACCCGGTCAGACATGGTCAAGGCCTCTCCCTGATCATGGGTGATGTATATGAAGGTGACGTCGGTTTTCTGTTGAATTTGCCGCAATTCAGTGCGCATGTGTTTGCGCAACTTCAGGTCCAGTGCGGAAAGGGGCTCATCCAGCAGCAGCACAGAGGGTTCCACAGCCAGGGCTCTGGCAATGGCCACCCGCTGCCGCTGCCCGCCGGACAGATCGGTCACCCGCAGATTCTCTGTATGGGGTAGATCCACAAGCTCCAGCAATGCCTCCACCCGGCTTTTTTTCCGGCGTTTCTCCATTCCCATGACATCCAGGCCAAAAGCGATATTTTCCGCCACTGTCATCAGGGGAAACAGAGCCAGATTCTGGAAAATCATGGCAGTGGGCCGCTTGTTGGGGCCCACCCCCTTCATATTTATGCCATTGATTAAAATTTCACCCCGGGTGGGTTCCAGAAACCCGGAAATCAGTTTCAACAGCGTGGTTTTGCCACATCCGGAGGGACCCAGAAACGAAAAAAAGGTCCCGGCCGGAATGTGAACATTTACCTGATCCACAGCCGTGACCGGCCCGAAGGCCATGGTCACGTCCTTGATATGCACGTCATGTCCCACATTTGATGCCATTTCAATTACCTACCTTGCAAAAACCATAAAAAGCCATATTTCATCATGCCGCCTGGAATTGATCACGGTAAACGGTTCTGGCAGGAACAAACCAGGCCGGTTCCGACACATACCACCAGAGCCGTTCCAGGGCATCCTGGGGATAGGCCTGGGCAAACCCTTTTTTGGTTTTTTCATCCAAAAGATCCGCAGCCCCTTTTACCACCGAGTTATACCCGGTGGCATTGGCCACCACCGCACCGGCTTCCGGTGTGTAGGCCCAGTTAAGAAAGGCATAGGCCTGCTCCAGGTTTTTGGCGTTTTTCACGATGGCCATGGAATCCACCCAGGTCATGGCACCCTCTTTGGGTGCCATATAGGTAACGGGTTTTCCCTCTTTTTTCATGGTAAGAATGGGGCCGTCCCATGTCTGCCCGATGACGCAGCCGTTCTGAAGAAAGGCCAGCTGGTGGTCCTGGGCGTTGTTCCAGAACATTTTAATGTTCTTTTTCTTTTCAATGAGAAAGGCAAGGATCTGATCATAGACTTTTTTCATCTTTTCTTCGGATTCATAGGTGTCGTACATTCGGTTGGAAGGGACCTTGCCAATGGCATCAAGATAAAGGCCGGTACCGATGAAAACCGAATGGGGACGACAGGTTACCTTACCAACATTGGCATCATCCCAGAGGTTTCCATAGGAGAGATCATTGTATTTAAAATCCAATTTTTCCGTATTAAATGCCATGGCCTCGGTGCCCCAGTCATAGGGAAGCCCCACCCGCTGCCCCCGGATAACACCACCCAGCTTTTTGGACTTCTCATAAAAGGCCGGTTCCAGATTACTCAGATTGGGAATTTTCCCCTCGTCAATCTCCTGGTATAGTTCAAAATCCATGTGCAGGGCAAACTCCGTTAATGAGGGCTGGGCAATGTCAAAGCCCTTGGCCCGGGTGGCCCGAAGTTTGTTCATGCACTCCTGGTTGGTGCTGTAGTTGGTCACCTTCACCTTGATGCCGGTGGCCTTTTCAAAGGCCTGGATAACTTCGGGTTTTGAGTAATCCGGCCAGGTAAACAAATTCAATTTACCCGAGGAAGAAAGGGCATCTTTGATGAACCAGGGACCCATGGATGCCGTGGCAAAAACGGCGGCACCAGAAGCGGCTTTTTTGATGAATGATCTGCGATCCATTGACGGGGTATTCTTTTCCATGATGAGATTCTCCTGATTTAATTTTGATGACGCATACTGAATTCCGCTTGATAATCCTCGGCTTAATGAACATCTGTCCGGTTCCATCAGCTGAATTTACCGCATGGGAAATTCAAGCCAAAATTATGACCCGGCAGCACCTTGTAATGCGCTGACAACAGGCAATAGCCTCAAACCAGTATGGATGAGACGTCATGCACTTGAAGGGATATCGTATCAGGTCAATGTTATTTTTTTGTTTTTCGTTGATTTGGAATTGGTTAAAATATGTCTTCATGAACATCTAACCGATTTAAAACCTAATTCTGACACAATGTTGATATTTCTTCTATATGGGTGCCGCCACATGCTTTGGCACCATGACAACAACCACAGCAGAATCATCAGGGATGCCATGAAAAAAAAATTCATTCTGGACA
>CAKZLA010000180.1 GCA_937124525.1 uncultured Desulfobacterium sp. | reverse complement strand
GATTTGAATTTGCTTGTTTAGCCATGACTGAATTTTAATGGCTTTGTCATCCTTACCCGTACTTATTGAGAACTTACAAAAAATCCACCCAACAACCTGTAATTGTTGGGTTTTCAATCTTCGTTGCGGGCAGACCAGATTCCCAATACGGTCTGCCCGTGGCAGTTATACAAAGGAAGTTTTATCGTATGGAACAACTATTTGTCGTAGATGAAGAAAAATGTAATAAAGATGGAATCTGTGCAGCCGAATGCCCCCTTGCAATCATTGATTTTTCAGACACCCAAAATGTGCCCACACCTGCCGCCAATGCCGCAGCCGTTTGTATTAACTGTGGCCATTGCGTTGCCGTTTGTCCCCACGGCGCGTTGACACATAAATACCTGTCCCCTGACGATTGTCTTGCGGTGGACAACGAAATGTTACTGAACGAGGGGCAAACCGAACATTTTTTGCGCCATAGACGCTCCATCCGAAGATACAAAAACAAAGCCATAGAAAAGGAAAAACTTGAAAAATTGATTGGTATGGCGACATACGCGCCTTCCGGCCATAACAGCCAACCGGTTCATTGGCAAGTCATCAATGGAAAAGATAAAGTCTTTGAACTTACGGCCCACGTCATAGACTGGATGCGACATATTCTCAAAAAACAGCCTGATTTTGGAAAAGCGATGCACTTTGATATTATCACTGCCGCCTGGGAATTTAAGGCCGATGCGGTCTCCCGCGGGTGCGCAGCCCTGGTTCTCACCAATGGCGGAGCCCAGGATACCTTTGCCGATGCCGCCTGTAGAATTGCCATGACATACTTTGACCTTGCAGCACCTTCTCTGGGTCTGGGTTCCTGCTGGAATGGATATTTTAACCGGGCTGCCCTTGCATGGGACCCCCTTAAAAAAGCTCTGGGTCTTTCAGATCAGATGGCAAATTATGGTGCCATGATGGTGGGATACCCCAAATATAAGTATTCACGTATGCCAACCCGCAATGCGCCTCAAATTACCTGGATGAAATAGGGCTCTCTCTGGATAATCTATAGTATAGTGCTCCAACTTTGTTTTCTTAGGGTATGCTTTTTGCTTATGACTAAAAAGCTTGCAACCTCAGAATATTATTTATAAGAAACTCCGTCCAATGATTTGTAATAACTGGAGTTTCTATATTTGTTGTGGGCAGGCCAAATCCCCAATACGGTCTGCCTGTGGCAGTTATAGAAAAACGGGGTTGATTACAAGTTGGGCCACTATACGGAAGACAAATTCATACTCACCACAAGCCCCCGGAATAATAGTGCTTATTTTCTAATCCTGAAACTAAACTACAAGATGGCCGACGTTATGATCAAATCTCAGGGTTCGTCCATTGATATTGATAATGACGGGTTCGGCGGCTTATAACCTATCACTTGATGATCAAGTATCAGTGTTTTTTACTTGCAAAATTCCTGTTCTACAACTTCCTGCAGCCGCTTCATGTACTCCTGGCTAGACGATTTCGTCCCTTCAAGGGAATAGGTCATGCCCAGCCGTCTGTAGGTGTCTACCCCCAGCTCATGATAGGGTAATAGTTCAACCTTCTGCAATTTTTCCCCCAGTTGAGCGGCAAACCTGGCAGTTTCCCTTATATTCTGTTCTGAATCATTACAACCTGGCACTATGGGAATTCGAATGGTCAATGGTCTTATCCTGGATATTTTATGTGCATTTTCCAGGATAGTACGGTTTGAGGCGCCTGTAATCTTACGGTGCTGCGTATCGTTTAAATGCTTGATATCCATAAATACCATGTCCGTGTACTCAAGTATTGCCTTCATTTTTTCCCAAGAGCAGTAACCGCAGGTTTCAATGGCAGTATGAATGTACTGAGTTTTGCATTTTTTCAGAAATTCCGTCACAAACAGGTGCTGCATGGTTGGCTCTCCTCCCCCTACCGTTACGCCACCCTGTGATCTTCTGAAAAAAGCAGAATCCCTGACGACTTCCCTGAAGAGTTCTTCCGTGGTCATATATCTGCCTGCCATTTCAAGCGCTTTGTTTGGACATGCATCAATGCAATTCCTGCATAGATCACATAGCTGGGGTTGCATATTTAATTTATGATCAGGGGTAAAATTCAACGATTTATTTTTACAACTGTGCAAACAGGCCCGACATTTTTGACAAAGATCAGGATCATGCAAAATCTGTGGCAAAGGTTGCTGGGTTTGAGGTGATGAACACCACAGGCATCTTAAAGGACACCCCTTCATAAAGACCAATGTCCTTATGCCAGGCCCGTCATTCATGGCAAATTTTTCGATATTATAGATTAATCCCTGCTTTGAGTTTATAATCATTTTCTTGATTTTTTTATATGAAACTCCGTCTAAAAGACTGCAATTATTAGAGTTTCAATTTTCGTTGTGGGCAGCTCAGTATCCCAATACGGTCTGCCCGTGGCAGTTATATAAAACTCCGCTTGAAGTCCTGCAATAATGAAAATTTTAATTTTCGTTGTGGCAGGTTTTTCTGCCATGTGGGTTTTATATGTGATGCTCAGTTCGCTGGATAATACTGTCCTGGAGTCCTTTGCTAAGGTTGACAAAGTAAGCGACATAACCTGCGACCCTCACCATCAAATCTTGATATTCCTCGGGATTTTCCTGGGCAGCCCTTAATGTATCAGAGGAGACCAGGTTGAATTGGATATGGTGAATTTTAAGATCGACAAATGTCCGCAAAAGCGCTGCCATTCGATGAACGCCTTCCTGTGTTCCAAACACATCGGCGTTTAAACGCATATTCAGCGTTTCTCCAAGAAAAATGGAGGCATTATCTATTTTGCCTGATGAGTTCAATACCGCAGTCGGTCCATTGACATCTGAGCCACAGGTAGGTGAGATACCGTCAGAAAGAGGCTCTCCTGCTTTCCTGCCCGAAGGTAACGCCCCCATCAATCTACCCATACCAACATAGCCTGACAACGGGTTCTGATAGGGCAAGACATAGCCCCCGCGGGTATTTTTATGTTTAATAACCTCTTTGCTGAATGTATCCATAATCCACGCTACTTCCTGATCAACAAAGTCATCATCATTGCCAAATTTCGGAGCATTCAACAGCCGTTGACGCA
This sequence comes from uncultured Desulfobacterium sp., assembly GCA_937124525.1. The sequence continues at coordinate 20,327 of CAKZLA010000180.1, read as the reverse complement.
TTACTTCCTGGTCCTTGAAGTTATTTTTCAACATTTCCAGTAATTGTCCCATGTCAATCTGTTTTTCTTCAAAGACCAGTCTCTTGATGGCGGCCAGAGAATTGCCTACATCAGTTGCCCCCAGGGTTGCGACGGCGGGACCGAAATTAAAGCGAGCTCCGCCTTCTTCCCGGGACATGCCTTTTTCAATGCAATCTTCTATCAGGGCTGACTGGTATACAGTGGGATAAACATCAGCCATTGCTATTTCAAAGGCCCTGATTGTGATGGCACAATGTTCGATTATATGAGTTAACTGTTTTTGGAAGGCATTCTTAAGATCTTCAAAGTTTTTGAATTCTCTTGCATCTCCGGTTTCAAGTCCCATTTTAGTTTTAAATGTTTGGCTTTCTCCATTAAAAAGAGCCAGTTCCAAAGCCGTTGGCATCTGAAAAACGGCCCCTACATTAAACTCTGATTCATAATTTGTGACATGGGGCTCATTACATCCTATGGCTCCACTGGTGCGAGCCAGTTCAATGGGTACGGGGGGGCCGCCCAGAGTTCCCCTTGACAGCATATTTTCAACAAAAACATCATTGTTTAAAAACATCGGATGCCCCAAGCCTAATGAACAGAGCTGACAGGCCTTAATCAGAAAATCATCAGGCGTCTTGCTGTGGATTAAAACCCCCATATTGGGTTCAATCATACGCGTATGCATCATCCCCTCTATAAACATGAACGACAGCTCGTTGGTGGCATCGCTTCCGTCTGCTTTCAACCCTCCTACATCCAGATGAAAAGCCGCTCCGGAATGTGAAACAAAAGGCGCAACACCCTGGGCAAAACGCATTAGCCAGCAGTCTATGAGTTCCTGGGCTTCTTCTTTTGAGAGTTTTCCTTCCTGCATATCCTGTTTGTAAAAGGGATACAGGTATTGATCCACCTTGCCTGGAGAAACTGCAAGAATAAGGGGGGTCTCCCACCAGTTCATTATCTGGGTAAACCAGACCGACTGCAATGCCTCGCGGAAGGTACGGGCAGGATTAGCCGGTACCCGTTCGCAGGTATCGGCTATCAGTAACAGCTCTTTTTTTCTTGCCGGATCATCTTCTTTTGTCGCCATCTCCATGGCCTGTTCAGCAAACCTTTTACCAATGCTGCCTGCAGCTTCCATGGCAATAATAACGCCTTTCAAGAAAGGCTTTTTTTTCATATCTTCCGGGTCATTTTCATTTATTCGCTTCAAACGTTCTTCAGCATCTTGCTTGATACCCAAAAAACCCTTGTTCAATACTTTCTCATAGCCAAAACTGCAATGACCGATATGATGACGGCTCATTAAATCTATGATAATACCCAGTCCCAAAGTTTCAGGTCGTCCAGGCACTTTTACTTGAGGCTGAGCCGGCGCATTGGAATTTGTGAGGATCCCAATTTTTGTCTCTTCCGGATCCGGGTCTCCATAAAGCAAATGACGAGTCTCTTCCGGCAGCATTTGATAGGCCCTGGCAAACCAATGGCGTTTCCAGTTCCCATCGCCCTTCCAGTAAGGAATAATTTCCTTTTTCAGAATCTCCCGGTCTTCTTCATTGTTCAGTTTAAAATAATCAAGTTCGATTTCTGTTCGTGCCCCCCTCTGTTCAGCACTGATCTGTACAGACATGGAATCACCGCCAACCCAGCCGACAAAAGGTTCATCAGGAAATATATCCACCGGCACCTCTTTGATTACTGCTGCAAAGGCTTTGCCTCTTCTTAAAGCCATGGGCTCACCTTCTGTCTCTTTCATCACCCGTGCAATAGCCAGATCAGAGCAAATGTTATAGGTGGGTTCCTTACGCTTGGCAGCTTCAATGTATGTCGCTCTCAGCTTTTCCACTTTTGAAGATGGTTTTACTGAATAATTCTGTTCAGATATTTGTGACATATTCATACCCCCTTTATCTATCCCATTTTCCTTCTTTTCTCAGTTTATCCACCACATCGCCAGCCAATGCTTTTAGCCGCATATAATCTATTTTTGCCGTCCTGGTGAGGGGAAACTCACCAATTTTAATAATTTCCACATGGGAGGGTCGCGAATAAGAGGAGATATTCCGGCAGGCTTCATGGACATCCTCGGCAGTCACTGTTTGACCGTCAGGCACCTCGACAAAAGCCATGATGCCGTCTGTAAATATATCGTGCTCCATGCCTACAACAGCTACGGTTCCAATCTTTCCCATCAGTGCCTGTGCGATATGCTCTTCCAGATCTCCTGGGAAAACCTGGTACCCTTTTGGCTTTATTATAAATTTTCTACGACCCGCAAGATGAAGTCCCTTTTCATCATAGCTTCCTATATCCCCTGTGTACAAAACACCTTCTTTTGAAATTGTCTGGGCTGTTTTTTCAGGGTCGTCCAGATAACCAAGAAACACCTGGGGCCCCTGAAAGCAGATCTCACCAATTTCACCAACTTCTTTTTGGGCTCCTGCTGTTCCATCAAGATTCATCGGTTCCCGTACGGTCAGAGGAAAATAAGGCATGGAAAGCCCGATTCCGTCCATAACGTCATCTACGGTACAGGGTATGCAGTTACTGGTTGTGGCACCAGCCCCCTCAGTGATTCCCAGTCCGGTACAAAGATTGGGAACCATGGATTGCAATTTTTCCACCCAGGCTCTCTGCACCTGCTGGCCGCCGAAAACAGCCACTTCCAGGGAGGATTTATCATATTTGTCAAAGTCAGGCAGTTGCCACATCATGCTAAACATGGCCGGGATTCCAAGGACATGAGTAATTCTGTGCTTTTGAATTGCTTCAAAACACTGTTTAGGATCAAAATCCATCACCACCAATTTTCCCCCTGCGAATATTGTGGTTGCCATAACTTCTGTGGTGCAGGCGACATGGGAAGGCGGGAGGTTATCCAAAAAAATTGAATCAGCATCAATCATGGATAACACCGCAAATGAGACATTTTGCGTCAATATGTTTTCATGGCAGAGGAGGGCTGCCTTTGGAGAGCCTGTGGACCCTGTTGTAAAAGTAATCAGGCAGGGATCCCGTTTATCAACCAGATCTCTTGCCTTTTGAACAGTATCTGCTTTTTCACTGATGCTGTCTGCGGCAAAGTCACCGATAAATTCCTGGAGGCTTATGGCCCCATTGATAATGCCATCGGTATCTTTTTGAAGTTGTACCCATAGTTTAACAGTTGGTGCATTTTTCATGACATTGGCGATCATGGGACTAAAATCATTGACAGGTGTTTTTCCAAAAAAGAAAACGGCTTTTGGATTTATCTTTCCCATGGAATATTGAATTTCAGACTCTTTAAGCCTTACATCCAGAGGTGAAATGATAACTCCGATCCGGTAACAAGCATACATGAGGTAAATATGCTCTTGTGTGAGCGTGAGTACCGTGGCGACAATATCACCTTTCTTTAGGCCTTTGGAAAGCAGCATTGCGGCATATACGTTCACAGCATCGTCGAATTGTTGCCAGGTGATTTCTTTGCCTGTGGCATACATGATGAACGCGGTAGTATCTGGTTTTTCTCCGGCGTATTGAGCAATGCTGTCTGCACAGTTTGGAGCTATATTGGCTAAAAGCTTATTTGCACGATCCAGAAGTTTGTCAGGTATTGGCATAGTTTAAAATTCCTTATTTGAATATATTCTTGGGGTTGACGGGTTAATAAAGGAGAACAAAATGTACACCCGATACCTTATAAAACCCCAAACCCAGGCCTGGGGCTTTTATGGCAATTACAAACTTCCGTATGCATCGTTTTCCATATCCATGGCAGCCGTGCTCATGGTTTCTATTCCCGCCATTTTACCAATACTGGCCGGGACAAGGGTTTCAATGAAAAACCTGGCCGTTACTATTTGCCCGTTATAGAAGACAACATCTTTTTTCTTTGGGCTCAATTCTAATTTTTTTGTAGCTGTAATCGCTCGCCATAACAGCATCCATGTCATGAGAGTATCACCGATAACATCCAACAGGGGCAGTGAGTGGGCAAAAGCTGTCTTAAACATCTTCGGGTCTGCTGCATTCATTACAACGGTCATTCCAACCTCCCTCAATTTTGCCACATGCTTTTCAGCCTGGGCTGCCAATTCTTGCAGTGCATCAATCTCTTTTGCTTCATTCACCGTATTCATCATTTCATTAAGCAATGACATAAAGGCCCTGCCTTTGTTCATGGACATTTTCCTGCCAAGCAGATCCGCCGCCTGAATACCGCATGTGCCTTCATAAATTGAGACAATTTTACAATCCCTGACAAATTGCTCCACCAGATAATCCTGCGTGTATCCGGCCCCTCCATATACCTGCATCGCCTGTACGCAAACCTCATAGCTTCTATTGGCAGAATAACTTTTTATGAGGGGTGTCAGCAGTTCATACAAATCTCCATTAAGTTGCCGATCCTCTTCTGATTGCGCCAGTTTTGCTTTTTCCGCACACAGATTTGTATATTGAAAAAAACTTCTCAGACCACATACATAGGATTTCATCCACAAAAGGTTTCGCTTGATATCCGGATGATTAATAATGGCCACAGGAGGTGCAGTGACCGGCTGGCCGAGCTCCCTTGACTGGACGCGCTCACGTGCATAATTGACCGCAAGAAGATAACACGCAGATCCGTATGCCAGGGCCTGAAGCCCTGTATGCATTCTGGCGCCGTTCATCATATTAAACATGATGGCCACCCCTTGATTTTCCTCTCCCAGAAGATACCCCCTGCACTCGCCTTTTGCTCCCAGGGTCATGCTGCATGTGGCACTGGCCTTTATGCCGTGCTTGTGTTCCAGACCGGTACACCACGCATCATTTCTTTCTCCAAGGGAGCCGTCATCATCAATATGGTATTTGGAAACGATAAAAATGGAGATGCCTTTGGTTCCTGCCGGTGCACCTTCTATTCTGGCAAGAACCGGATGAATGATGTTTTCAACCAGATCAAATTCGCCGGACGTGATAAAAATTTTACCGCCGCTCAGTGAAAAACTGCCATCATCATTTCTTTTGGCCACAGTTTCAATGGCACCGATATCGGAACCAGCCTGGGGCTCTGTCATCAACATGGTGCCGCCCCATTCCGCAGACATCAGCTTTGGCACATATGTGGCGATCTGCTCTTTTGTGCCATACTTGTAAATCATTTCCGCCGTCATAACGCCGGTGTACAAATAAGCCATTAACGGAAAATTGGAAAACAGATACTCCCGGACACAGGTATCCACAAAACGAGGGGCACCCTGACCACCCATTTCCGTGGGCTCCATAAGATTTTCCCAATCATTTTCCCGTAACAAATCAAACACGCGTTTAAAAGATTTCGGTGTGAAGACCTCTCCGTTTTCAAATTGGGCCCCTTCAAGATCACCTTCACGGATGGTCGGCAACACCTCTTTAATGGCAATTTTTCGACCTTCTGTTATGATCATCTCGCAGGTTTTTTTATGAAAACCTTCATAATAGTCGTTTTCAATAAGTTTCTCATTGTCAAATTGTTCCCAGACAACAAAGTCCTGATCTCGTCTATCTGCTAATAATTGAGCCATATTTTTTCCTTTTGATTAATCAATTTAATTTATTATTGGTATGAACACGAATCAAAGGTCGTTTTATGAAGTATGAAACATGGTCAGCATTTCTGCGAACAGGGCCGGTTTGTCTTGATTTTCAATTTCAACGGTGTGGGAGGTGGTTACCAGTATGCCATTGGATTTTTCCTCAAGACCTGTAAAGACTATTCTATCCCGGATTCTGGAGCCAACGGTCACCGGCGATAGCAGCCTGAGCTTGTTCATGCCGTAGTTGATCGCCATTTTGCACCCTTCGGGCATGATCATATGGATTTGTCCAAAATGGGACAGCAAAGAGACAGTGAGGTATCCATGGGCAATGGTTTTTCCAAAAGGGCCTTTGGCAGCCATCTCTTCATCAACATGAATCCATTGCCGGTCCATGGTGCACTCTGCAAACCGGTTGATTTTCTCCTGATCAATCAGAAGCCAATCTGTAACGCCCAGTTCCCTGCCAAGTTCGTTTTTCATTTTTTCCAGGGGGAGAATACGAAACGGCATATTTTTTCCCTTTATATTTTTTTGAGGACCTCATTAAAAAACTCGTAGAATTTTAATGGGGATCATCCATCGCAACCGGTGACGATATCATGTGTTGCAATGGATGAATTGTTCATGGTATCAGCGCTGGAGATTCTCGATCACGGTGGCTACACCCAGGCCACCACCGCAACAGGAGCTGAAGAAACCGTACCTGCCGTTATTTCGAATCAAGCCCCGCATGGTGAACATCCCGACCCTGGCTCCGGAAGCCCCATTGGGATGGCCATAGGCAATGGCGCCACCCATGGGATTCCATTTTTCCATATCCACCTTTTCACCGGTCTGTTTTTCAATCTCTTTGATCACGGCAAGGTTCTGGACGGCAAAGGCTTCGTTGCATTCCATATGGTCCATGTCGGACAACTTAAGACCGGCTCTTTTCAGTGCAATGGGGATGGCATGGCCGGGTCCGATGCCCATGATTTTCGGATCACACCCATAGTCGGCGCCAGCCAGCCATTTTGCCATGGGCGTATACCCCAGTTCTTTGGCTTTTTCTGCGGACATCATCAGCACAAATGCGGCCCCGTCATTCTGGCCTGAGGAATTTCCGGCGGTCACCGTCCCGTTCTTTTTGAAAACAGGTTTTAATTTCGTCATTCCCCCAAGGGTTGATTGGGGTCTTGGATGCTCATCCACCTTAAATTCAATTTCCAGCGTTTTCCGGGTGGCCGGAATTATTACCGGAACGATCTCATCGTCAAAATAACCGGCCTCCATGGCTGCCTTGGCTCTCATCTGGCTGCTATAAGCAAATTCATCCGAGGCTTCACGGGAAATATCATATTGTACCTGTAGATTCTCAGCCGTCAGCCCCATGCCTATGGTCTCTTCAACGTTGGGAGAAAGGGATTGAGCGATGGGCATGGGAGGAATGAGTTTGTAAGGGGTCGTGGAACCGGAAAACTTAAAGGGCATCTGGCTGTAAGATTCCATGCCACCTGCAATGATCACATCGGCCTGGTTGGCCAGGATTTTCCAGGCCGCATGGTTCATCGCATCAATGGCAGATCCGCACTGCATTTCCACATAAGAAGCCGATGTTTCATAGGGGAGTCCTGCGGCCAAAGACATCCACCTGGCTGGATTCAGTGCATGGGAACAATGGGTCGCACTACCTGCAAAAACGCTGTCAACATGCCCTTTTTCCGCTATTTTCGTTCTATCCACCAATCCTTTAAGGGCGATACTTCCCAATTGCGAGGCAAAAATATCCCTTACGGTGCCCCCCATTCTACCAAAGGCCGTCCGAACGGCGTCAACAAATACCACTTCTCTCGTACTCATAATTTATTACTCCTGTTTTTTTATATGTCAAAATGCCGACAGCAGAGCCCCCGGTGGCCGGTCGTCGGGGGCGGCATTGTGCCATTGTCGTTATTCGTTATGCCGGTGGGCCGACATGGCTGTTATTAAGTTCTTTCTACAAACAAATCGCCGGATTATTCTCCCTTAAAATGGGGAGCTCGTTTTTCCAGGAATGCCGTAAATCCTTCAACGGCATCGGCAGATTCTCCGGCAAGGCTTGTATGGTGTGCTTCAACTTCCCATCCTCTTTTTTTACCTTCATATTCTCCGGCGGACAGGGACTGCAAAACACCACTCACGGCAATGGGGGGGCGTGCCGCCAATTTCTCGGCAAAGGCCATTACATCCCCGATTAAATTTTCAGGGGTTGAAATCCGGGTGATCAGCCCTATTTCCAATGCTTTTTTGGCATCAATGCGCTCACTGAACAGTATCATGTCCAGGGCACGGCCCTTACCCACCAGCCGGGCAAGGTTCTGGGTGCCGCCCCAACCGGGAATAATCCCCAGGTTCAGTTCGGTAAGCCCGATCTTGTTTTTGGGATGATTCGCCATTATCCTGAAATGACAGCACATGGCCAATTCAAGGCCACCGCCCAAGGCAAACCCGTTTATGGCAGCAATAACCGGCTTGGGAAATCGATCAACCTTTTGCCAGAGAATGCGTCCTTGCCGGCTTATTTCATCCTTGTTAACGGCATCGCTCACATCAAATCCGGCAGAAAAACATTTTTCGCCCGCACCGGTAAGGATAACAACCCTGACGTTTTTATCTGCCTCAACGGTCTCAAGGACCTTTTTAAACTGATTTATGGTGGCAAGATTCCAGGCATTAGCCGGTGGATGGTCAATGGTGATGGTGGCCACATGCCCCTTTTGTTCCAGGTGGATATTATCGGGTTGTTTCAGGATATATTCGCCATTTTTGATCATCTCAGTGGGTTTGAATATCTCTTTGTCAAAACGTGTTGCCATTCTTTCCAGACGCTGGGTCAGCTCTTGGGGAGAACACTTCTGAACCAGGGCGATGGGACCCACCGGCGTGCCCGTGGCGTTTATAATGGCAAGGTCAATCGCCTCAATGGAGCAGGCTCCCATGGCAACAATTTTTGTGGCTTCATTGACGTTAACGGCAATGAGATCCATGGGATCAAATTTATCTGTGGCCTTATCAATATCAATGGCAGGACGGCCCTTTGACCAGTCAAAAATACCCTGACCCGTTTTTTTACCAAACTGTTTGACGTTGACTTTCTCCATGAGAAAAGGACCGAATCTAAAATCCGAATGAACGGCTTTGGCAAAATATTCATTTCCGTGAAAAGCGATGTCAAGACCGGCGAAATCCATGGTTTCATAAGGCCCCATGGGAGATCCGAGCTTTCTGAAAACCGCATCCAGGGAAGCGGGCTCGATCTCTTTTTCATCCAGGAGACAACTGAGTAGTACCGTACCGGGGGCCTGGACCCGATTGACGATAAACCCGGGGATATCTTTTTGAACCTTCACCGGAATCTTATTGTTTTTGAGAACAAAGTCATACCCGACCTGCGGGGTCTCATCCGAGGTGTTGTCCCCCTTGATCACCTCCACCAGCTTCATCAATACTGCCGGATTAAAATAGTGTAATCCAAGGACTTTTTCAGGACGATTGGTGACCGATGCAATCTGGGTGATGCTCATGGTGGAGGTGTTGGAAGCAAAAATAGTATGGGCTGGAGCGGCTTTGTCAATAATTTGAAAGGTCTCTTTTTTCAGCTCCATGATCTCGGGGATGGCTTCGATGACAAGATCCGCCTCCCGAACGGCTTCTGCCAGATCCACGCAGGGAACCAGCATCCCGTTTTTAGCATTTTCAAAAAGTTCCGGTGGCACTTTCCCCTTGGAAATCAGCTTTTCCAGGCTTCCATAGATACGATTGACCCCCCGATCCAGAAACTCCTGGGTTACATCCCTGAGAAAAACCTTATACCCTGCCATTAAAGCGGTTTCGGCGATTCCATGGCCCATGTCTCCAGCGCCGATAACGGCAATGGTTTTAATGTCGTCAATTTTCATCTTTGCTACTCCTTTTCTGGGCTTGATCATAAATTCGGCCACTTGCCACGATGGGTGGGCCAACGGAGATTGTGATCAAGCCTTCTTTTTTATTAAAACATTCCTGCCCGGCGGGCAGGGTTTTTGGGTTATTTTAATTGGTAAAGCAGGCCTCCGGCATCTCCAGGGTCACCCGGGACGCGCGGGTTAATATTTGAGAAAGGGCGCTCATCTTGGGAAGCTCATGGGAAAAATAATATTTCGCCACATAAATTTTACCCTCATAAAACAGACTGTCATTTTTTTTCACAGAACGCTTTCCTAATTGTGCAAAAGCAGCCTCTGCCATGGAAAGCCATTGCCATGCAATGACCAGAACACCCATCATCTCAAGGAAAAGGGTGGCATCGGCCAGATAGGCCCCGGCCCCCTTTTCCATGGCCAGAGCACCCAGAGCCATGGTGGTTTCTTCAAGAACGCTTATCCCCCAGGACAACTCCTCTGCCATCTGTTCAAGGGATTTGTGCCGAGTGACACGTTCCATGCAGGCCACCATCTCCTGTTTCAACAGCACAAGTCCCCTGCCGTCTTCCATGACCACCTTTCGACCCAGCAGATCCATGGCCTGGATACCCGTCGTGCCCTCGTGAATGGTATGAATACGCATGTCCCGAAAATGCTGCTCCACTGGGAAATCATCGCAATAGCCATATCCGCCAAAACATTGAAGACTCTGGCTTACGGAAAGAATGCCCATCTCCGACGGAAAAGACTTGGCCACAGGGGTGAGAAGCTCCAGCAGCAGGTGTAAATCTTTTTCATGGGGATGGTGCTCAAGAATATCCTCGTAGATTCCGCACTGGAGAATCAGGGCCAGAGCCCCCTCGGATATTGATCGCTGGAACAAAAGCATCCTTTTAACATCCGGGTGCTGAATAATGGGAACCGGGGGTGCGTCCTTTACATCGGTCAACTTTCTGCCCTGTTTTCTGGTTCTGCAATAATCCAGGGCCGCATGAAAGGCTGCTGTGGCAATGGCCGTGGCGCCCATACCCACCTCCAGCCTTGCGCTGTTCATCATCTGGAACATATGGAAAAGCCCCTTGTTTGCCTCTCCCACCAGATATCCCAGGCAATTGTCCTTTTCGCCCATACGAATACCGGTGATGGGCGTTCCCCGGTATCCCAATTTATGGAATAGCTGGGTGACGATGACATCATTACTCACAAAATGGCCTTTTTCGTCCAGCCTCAGTTTGGGTACGACGAATAGAGAGATCCCTTTGGTGCCGGCAGGTGCCCCCTTGATCCGTGCCAGCATCAGATGGACCACATTGTCCACCCCGTCATGGTCCCCGGCAGAGATAAAAATTTTTTCACCGAATATTTTGTATATGCCATCTTTTAGTGGCACTGCCTGGGTTGTGAGATCGCCCAGGGAACTGCCAGCCTCCGGCTCAGTCAATGCCATGGTCCCCTGCCATTTGCCCGACAGCATGAAGGGCAGATACGCTTTTTGGAGGCTTTCCGACCCAAACGTTTCTATGAGTTTGGCTGCCCCGATGGTCAACCCCAGATAGGCGGATGCGGAATAATTGGCCGAGCCCAAAATAAAATTAATGCAATGGAACAGGAAAGATGGCATTTTTTCACCATCCCATTTTTCCGGGAAAACCGCAGAAATCCAGCCATCTTTTCCCAGCACTTTTAAGATATTACGCACATCGGCGTGAACAAGCACCTGCCCATCCGAAAGCACGGGCGGATTCCGGTCCATCTCTTCAAAAATAGGGTGCAGGGCTTTTTGGGCAAAATCATAGGCAGCGTCCAGAACCATATCAATAGATTTTTTATTATGGTCGCCCAACGCCTTTGCATGCATTTTTTCAATGGACGTTAGTTTGGTATGAAGGGTAAACTGTAAGTTTTTCATACTCATGAATTTCTCTGTCATGCTCTGTTCTCTCCAAAAATAGTTAACTCACCAATTGCGACGGGTGGCCGAAATTATGATATTTCTTTTGTGTTGACGGATATAGAGAAGGGGTCAACCTTGCGTTATGGCATTATCGACGACGTTTTGGATTCGAACCCGCTTTGGTCGATAACGCCAATAACGCCAATAACGCAAGCCTGACCCAGTTTTCGTAAAACCGGCAAGAAACAACCGGATATAATACTTCAGGGTATAGTTAAATTTGATGAAACAGATCAGGTAATGCAAATATCAAATTATTAAAAATATTGTTTTTCATTATATCCAATAATCACCATAATATTTTGTTAATAAATGGAAAACAATATTTTTATAAAAAAAATATAGCAAGGATTTGTGTTTGTCAAGCAATTCCCTAAATATTAGCACAATTCCCAAAATATGAATAATTTTAGCCATTGGCTTAATCTTGGCGTAATATAAACAACATAGTTAAATAATTTGAGATAATGCCACACTATACTAATAATTATTCGATAAATCATCTATTTGACGGCAGCCCCCCATGTCTTACTATTTCCAATTTCTTAAAAATATTTCAGATCCAAAGCGTCTCACAAACGTCAAAAAGACCTTGACTTTTATTTTTTTAATAGTTATTAAAAACAACGTTTTTTAAAAATATAGCTTTAAATATGATTTATAGACTTAGTATTGATTCGATATATTCATTATCAAATAACAATGTTTTCATTGTTCTATGGTCCCAATATTATCGACCATATAGAGAATTCAATGCCATACCGATTTGACGACGATTTTAATCTTAATTCGATTATGACATCGCAACATACAGATTAACGATCTAACGCACCCAGAATATATCCTCAACCATAGAAGTAACGGCTTAATCAACTGACCCACCAATGCAAACACATTAATTTTTAGTTTCCAAAAAGGAGAAAGTGTCAATGAAAGTTTATGGAAAATTTATCACAATTGTAATCGGACTGCTGCTTACAACCGCCATATCCTGTTTTGCCGCGCAAAATGATTTAGTTCTTGATAAACAGCTCAAGCTTGCCGATGACATCACAAAGGAAACCATAGTGGGACCAGGAAGCATTCAAGTGATAACGGGCAAGGATATTCTAATGAGCTTTGGTGCCACAGCCAGGATAATTCCCACATCTGAAAATAACTGGGACTTTGGAGTGTCGGACAGCAATGCGGTTAAATCTGCTGGCGGTCTGATGTATGGCAACCTTCCCGGCAATTTTCTCAAGGAGCATGCCAATGAGAGTGGGTATGTTCAGGATAACTACATCCGGACCGAATCAAAACTTTATTTCAATGCCATGCCCAAGGACAGGGCGTGGAGTTTTTACGCGGCCCTGGAATTTGACAAACCCCTCGACACTGCAAGCGTTGATGCAAGAGGGGGAAAAACAAACAATTCCAGCAATTTCGGCCTTGAACGGCTTCACTTGACCTATGCTCTTCCCATGAACATGCGATTACATGCCGGATGGGATGTTTGGCACTTAGACGCTTTTGAGGCAGCTGGCCTGGTCTATGGGGATGACAATCCAGGATTCTGGATCACGGGAGAGAATAAGGCAATTAGTTACAATGTGGGATATTTTAAACTGAAAGAGAATAATTTTCAGGACGACCCTCTGGCAATGGAAGATGGTGTCAACAATGACCGGGATCTCTACGCGGGTTATACGACATGGCAGATGAACGATGAAAATAAATTTCAATTTTTTGCCGCCTACGATAAAATCAGAAACGTTATGGCCAATGACCTGGCGGGTTACATGGGTTCCCCTTTTGGTATAAGTGGAGACACACCGGAGACAGATTCCTACCATGCCGGTGGATACTGGGTTGGAAAATTTGGTGCGCTGGAAATTTTCGCGGAAGGAGTTTACCAATTTGGCTCGGCAGACAATAGCGGACTCAGCAGCACCGTCGGACCGGATGGGACAACCGCTCTTGAAGAAAACTATGATATAAACGCCTATGCCTTGGCAGCGAATATTTCCTATGAATTTAAGGGAAAATTGACCAATTTCCCCTTAAAGCCCCATCTTGGGTTTATGTACACCTCCGGTGATGATGATCCCTATGATAACAAATTGGAAGGGTATAACGGCGTTGAAAATGTACAGAGATATTCAGCCATATGGGGAGGGGAAAACACCATCATCGGTGATGGCAACATGGTATTGGGTACCGCAATTTATGGATATCTTCCTGAATTTTATGGAAACGGAACACCGGTGTGCACAGGAGGGCTTCAAGGTTTTTCAGGTACCGGCAATGGCAGAGGGGATAATCCAGGATTGACACTCATCAGTGCAGGCATCACCGTGGCTCCAAGCAAATCTATGATTTTCAAAACCAATATTAATAATTTCTGGTGGAACGAAGATATCTACGTAACCAATATCGTTGACGGAGTTGATGCAACAACGAACGGCGCAAAAAAAGTAGATGCTGGCTTTGTTGGAACGGAGTGGGATAATGAGATAACATTTGCCACAAGCAAACACTCTTTTATCAAAGGACAATGCTCCCTTTTCTTTCCTGGAGAGGTCATTAAAGATGTGACAGAGGCACTTACAGGAGAATCGTCAGATGAGATGGTCATGCGGCTGGCAGCAGAGTTTATTATAAATTTTTAATGCAATAACACCCTGATATCAGAGATATCAGAGTGGGAGAACTCATCCCTTGCCACCTCATCAGGTGGCAAGGGATTTTTTTATTGCTTAAGCGGACAGGGTATGAATTCATGACAATGCGAGCTGCTACAATATATTATGCGTCGGCCGGTGCTTCGATAGCCCGCCATAAAACACGGTGGAACAGGTTGATACGAGAAGTCAGGCTCTCTTGTTTGCCCTTGTAAAAGGAGATATAAACAGCACGATGAATTACCCCGTAAAGGACGTCAAACATAAATTCTGCCGGGATGGTTGTATCAAGGACTCCTTTTGCCTGACCTTCCTTCAAAAGAGCAATGATTCGTTTTGAAAGGTCCTTGTGGCTGAAGGTTTCATCGGTACTCCAGGTCTTGAAGGGTACGGTAAATAAGAGGATTTGACCTATATCCGGGTTTCTGTCATAAAAATCAAGAAGAACCCAGATGGTTTTACGTATTTTTTCCTTTATGTCTTCCAAACCCTGCAAATGCTCAACCACACGCTCATCAAGTTCCTGTATCCAGTCCCTGATGAAAGAGAAAAGAAGCCGCTCCTTACTTTCATAATGCAGGTAAATAGTATTGAGCCCAATACCGGTTTTCTGAGCAATACGTCGCATACGAACCTGATGAAAATCTTGTTGGCTGAAAAGTTCCTTAACTACTTCCTCCAGCTTGGCTTTAGTTGTTATATCCAATTTTTTCTTTGTCGATAAGTCCTTCATTTTCACCATTTTATAAAAGTAATTTTTTAGAGGAAATAAGGAATCTATTGTAGAATATTAAAAATATTTAATCAATACCCCGCATTTTGCTCATTTTTATAACTGCCACGGGCAGACCGTATTCTGGACCCGGCCTGGATGGAATTTTAATGGTAAAAATTAAATCCTGTTATTACGGAATCTTGCGATGAGTAAAGTTCTATTTCCCGTATAGTGGCCCAGCTTATGACCAACCCCGAATACGCTATCAATTCAATAAATTATGATTACCCACGGTAAGTTCTCAATAACCCGGGGTGAGAGAACCTGCGGAACCCTTAAAAACCGGGTGGTATTCAAAGGAATCCCCTGAATGCCCGGACTTATTGAGAACTTACTACCACCTCCGTTTTATTTATCTATATCATCTGAGTGACTGAAAATAAAAAACAGAGGTAAAATGCATTCGGAAGATATCAAAAGAAGCATCTTGAAGCAACTAAAAAAAAGGGGACCTATCCCACTTTTTACACAAATTTGGAAATCAAAGGGGTGTCTTCTCAAAGGGGTCTGGAATTTATGCTATTTAAAGGTAAAAAAATCACCTTGTATGTATTTTGGGGATTGGTTCTAACGTCGGCAAGTGGATATGTACCAAACAGTCGACAATTAAAATACTGTTAAATTTCAATTGTTTAATTGTTGCTATCTGATCTGCGCTGTCAAAAATCAAAAACGGTTGAGCCTGCTTATCATCCAGTGCTGAGAAAATAAAGTTCCTTAAGCGCTTCAGGGGTCAGCAATGATTTTTGTTGAAAGGCTTTTTCCCTCACCATGGGGATCAATTCACTTGCACCTTTTTTATCAATAAAAATGCCCTGTTGTTTAAGCACATGGCCGATGGCAGCTGATCCGGAATGATACCCGATCACATATTCACTCTCTTTTTTACCCACGGTTTCAGGTTCAAAAAGCTGATAGGATGATCCATCCCTTAAAAGCCCGGAACAATGAATGCCTGATTCATGACGGAAAACATTTTCCCCGACAATGGGTTTTGATTCATGAATTACCCGGCCCGAGGCCCTGGCAACCAAATGGCAAAGATCCGTCATAAGACGGTTGTTGATGGCACTCTTGTATCCCCCCACTTCAAAAAGAGCCATGGCCACCTCTTCCAGGGGCGCATTGCCAGCCCTTTCACCCAGCCCGTTCACTGTTACACTCAAGGCGGATGCCCCTGCCTCCACGGCGGTGACGGCGTTGGCAGTGGCCATGCCAAGATCGTTATGTCCGTGGAATTCAAGGTCAAGATTTGGAACCCTGCGGGAAAGACCCGTGATGGTTTTCATCACCATGGAAGGACTGATCATCCCCACCGTATCCGCAAGCCTTAAACGGTCTGCCCCGACATCACAGGCAAGATCTGCAAATTCATACAAAAATGCCTGCCGGGTCCGGGTGGCATCCTGGGCTCCCACGGAAACCCTGTCAAAATATCTTTTCGCAACCCCCACCAGATCCGTCAGGGTATTCATCACCCAGGCCTCGTCCCGGTCAAAGGTTTTAAGAAGGACAGAAGAGGTGGGAAAGCTGATATGTACCCCCGGGGTATTACAGAGGGCTGCCGCCTCTATATCTTTTTTATTAGCCCGGCACCAGCAGGAGAGGACGCAGGCCGGATGCAACCCGGCAATTTTCCTGATATCCTGGCAGGCCTGATCCCCCATGGCTGGAATGCCCACTTCAATCTCGTCTATTCCCATGCCATCAAGTGCCATGGCAATTTCAAGCTTTTCCTGGGTGTTAAATACCACTCCGGGGGCCTGTTCACCATCGCGCAAGGTGGTGTCCACCATCCATATTTTTCTTTTATCATCTAACGTTACCATGGAGAACTCCTTTGGGAAGCGGCATTATGGCAGTATACTATTTGCAAGGTCAATGGGCAGAGCAGGGGGAATCCTCTTGGTCTGCCCATGACAATTATAAAAGATATTCTGTTGCGGTTCCACCATCTTCAAGGGCATCGAGAATTTCGTCAATAATATCTTCAGACGTCACATTGCCATACCATTGATTCTCAGGATAAATTACCATCACCGGGCCCTCATCACAGAGCTTCAGACAACAGGTGGAAGAGACAATTACATTTTCAAGGCCCCGGTCAATGATCTCGTTTTCAATGTAGGGAAGAAACTCCATGGAATTTTTACGCTGGCATTTTCCTTTGGGTTCTCCGTTGGGTCTGAAGCTTGCACATACCAGAATGTGGTGGGTTGGTTTTTCCATTTTTTTATTTTCCTTTTTGTTATTTTTTTACATGCATCCCATTCCCGACCCGGAACATTCTGCATTACAATCCCGGGGGGCTCTTTTAATCAGATGGGTTATGTTCTGTTTGTTTTTCACGCCATCAATCACTTCCTGGATCAGGCCGTTGACCATGAGTATTTCAAATCCATGCTCCATGAGCACCTCTTTCGGGGCTTCTCCCACACCGCCCACCAGGATGAGATGACAATCCTTGAGACTTTCTGCCACGGCATGCCATCTGGCGTTCCCACCACCTGGTTCTGGAAGCGGTCTCTTTTCCACCCAAAGCAGCTTTTCCTGGCGGGGATCATAGATGGATAGTTCCGTTGCCTCTCCCAGATGCTGGTTCACCAGAACCCCTTCCCGGGTTCCCACGGCAATATAAGGGCGCATCAGGGTGTTGATATCAATTTCAGGGATTTCCTTAAGGGATGCGCATTCTATGAGGCTCTTCTCCAACACTTTATCTGGTGCTTCACCCAGGATGCCAACGGCATCGGCCCGGCACCGCTTGCAGTGCTTCATCTGGGGGATGTACTGTTGGGCCTCTGCCTGAATTTTTGCGATCTCCTCCTTGGTGGGCTCTCCAAGGTGGGAGAAATTAGATCCCTCATTGGGATAATAGGGCATGCAATTGAGCAGATCCACGCCCATCCCGGACATTTCCCGGGCAATATCGACAACGTGATGATCATTGATGCCGGGCAGAACAATGGTGTTGACCTTTACAATGATTCCCCTCTCTACTAAACCCGCCACCGATTCCATCTGTTTTTCCAGAAGCAGTTTGACACCCTTTTCAGGGTTTAGAGACTTTTTACCGAACCGAACCCAGGAATAGATTTTCTTACTGATTTCCAAATCAACGGCGTTAATGGTAATGCTCACATGGCTGACATTAAATTTTGCAATATCATCCAGGTAATCGGGAAGGTTCAGCCCATTGCTTGCAAGGCAAAGGAGCATGTCAGGATATTCCTGGTTGATCATCTCAATGGTTTGCAGGGTCTCTTCTGGATTGGCAAAGGGATCGCCAGGCCCGGCAATACCCACCACGGAAATATTTTTTTTCCGTTCCACCACCCGTTTGAGATATTCCATGGCCTGGAAAGGAGAAAGAATACCGCTGCTGACACCGGGCCTGCTTTCATTGACACAATCAAATTTTCGATTACAAAAATTACACTGGATATTACAGCGAGGGGCAACTGGAAGATGAACCCGTCCCCAACTTTTACAGGCACTTGCGTTAAAACAGGGGTGATTGTTAACATTCATTTTTCTATCCTTTCTCATTCCTTTTATAGGAAACTCCATCCAATGACTTGTAATAACTGGAGTTTCGATACTTGTTGTGGGCAGGTCAGATCCCCAATATGGTCTGCCCGTGGCAGTTTATAAAAAACAGATTCTGGGTACTGGGTATTGGGTACTGGGTGTCGGCAGCTCGACATGACCGTTTATATGAAAGAGTAGAGACGCCTAACATTCTTTCATGCTTCGTTGTGGGCAGGCCGAGTCCAGAATACGGTCTGCCCGTGGCAGTTATTTAGATTACATGTAGGCGTAACCGATTTTTGAAGTATCTTGCTGCCACTGGAGCAAGGTATTAACGATGGTATCAAACAATTCCTGTGCGCCTTTATAGCCGATATGAAGAACCCGGGGGCCCCCCATGCGGTCATGGATGGGAAAACCAACCCTGACCAGGGGGACATTGAGGTGACGTGACATGGTGTATCCCTTACTGTTACCCATCACAAAATCCGGGCTCAGAAGCCTTGCCGCCTCCTCCATCTGGGTAAAGTCCATCCCCTGGTGGACCGTCACCTGTTTCAGGATATTGGGTGAAAGGATTGTTTTCAGGGCTTTTTCCAATAAGCCGCTCTTCCCGCCGGAAGCACAGAGAACCGGTATGATGCCCACCTCGGCCAGAAACCCTGCCATGGCAACCACAAAATCTTCCTCCCCGTAGACAACCGCTCTTTTCCTGGATACATATTTGTTCCCATCCACATAGGTGTCAATCAATCGACCCCGCTGTTTTTTATATTTTTCCGGGGTGGGCGTTGAGGTCAGTCTTTCCAGCTCTGAAAAGAAAATGTCCGTGGCCTTCACGCCCACGGGGATACCCAGGGAAGCCAGAGGAACCTCAAATCGCTCCTTTAAAAGAGATCCAGCACTTTGTCTCTCCTGTTGTGCCACCGTTCCAGCCAGAATAGATCCAAATTCAACGCTGGCAGAGGCACGATGCATGGACTTGATCTCACCAATGGGGGTTCCACCTCTCTGAATGGCCTGGTAGTCCTCCCAGGAGGGGCCTTCCAACCGCTCTGAATAATCCGGCAAAATCGTGAAATCAGTGGTAAAATCTGTGAAAATCTCCTTTATATGCCGAAGATCTTCATTGGAAAGCATGCCCGGAAAAACGTTTATTTTTTTTCGCTTCAAAGAATCATATGCCATTTGAGGCGTTAGGGGATTGCATCTGTCCACAACGGCCCGAACCGCACCGTGAAACCCGTCCACATGGGTTCCGGTATAGCTGGGTGTTGACACGTGAACCAGGATAGTGTCGCCCACAGTATTTCCTATACCATTTAAAATCATGGTTACGTCATCCCCAATGGTTTCCGAAAGGCAGGTGGTGGCAATGCCGATCATTTCCGGGGTGTATTGACTGGCGACATTTTTAATGGCAAGTTCCAAGTTTTTCCTGCCGCCAAAGATGGCCGTATCTTCGCTGAAATTAGATGAGGCAATATCAACGGGTTCCCTGAAATGGCTGATGAGATATCTTCTCATATAGGTTGAGCACCCCTGGGAGCCATGCAAAAGGGGAATGGTTCCCTGGATTCCGTGAAAAACCAGTGTGGCGCCAAGGGGGGTGCACATTTTGCAAGCATTTCGGGTGGCAGTGTATGGTTTTGTTTTTATCATGGGGTTCACCCTCTCTTTAAGCTAACCGGGTTAAATGTTTTTCTGGGGACAAGCTCCCACACGGGACTTGTCACGGTTTCATGGACTTCCCTGGCAAAGTTTTTCATGCCCTCAAATCCCACCAGGGGAATCTTTCTTTCATGGTTATGATCGCAGAAGCCAATGCCCAGCTTATAGGCAATGGGCCGTTCCTTGACCCCACCGATGAAAAGGTGTGCGTCCTTTTCCATGACATATTTAGCAGCTTTAAGCTTA
>CAKZLA010000179.1 GCA_937124525.1 uncultured Desulfobacterium sp. | reverse complement strand
CAAAGGTTAAAGGGAGAGAACCAAAGAAGAGAGTCTCTCCTCGACGCAAGGTAATAGCCCAATTTGGAAACTCTTCCACTTGATATTCAACTGGAGTTGTTGCAAATAGAGGCGTACCTAGGATTATGATGAGTAAGAGAATCACAATTACTTTTCTCATTAATACCCTCTTGAACCAAATATAGCTGTACCTATACGAACAAGGGTAGAGCCTGACTCAATTGCAGTTACATAATCACCACTCATACCCATTGATAATACAGAGAGATCAATCTCTTTGTATTTTTGTTGACAAAAAGCATGCTCCTATCCTAAAAAGTGACAAGAGAGTCACTGAATCCGTTGATAAAATCCCAGAAAATCTTGCCGCCAACGGGTTTCCCATCCGAACATATATTAATAAATTTGCAGCATTGCAGCATAGTTGTGAGATCCAGTTTTTAAATACACTGATGGGGCCTGGTCACAACATGGGCCATCCTTGGTGGGGGTCAGGCTTGCGTTATTGACACTTTTGTTTGATTTTTTCTTTAAATACAACCGTTGCCAAAAGCATGGAGCCTGATAAAAGCCTCAGCCTCCAATAACACAGGCCTGACCCCATTGGCTCACCAATTGTGATGGTTGGCCGATGTTATGACCAACCCCAAAACAGGTGAGGCAGGATCAGGATTTCCAGAACCCGTGGATATTACAGAATTCCCGGGCCGTTACATTGTCGGCATCTGTGAGAAAAGTGGCTTCGGGGGTGTCGCCGGGATTTAGAAATTTTCGGTAAACCATTCCCTCTGCATTGAGTTCAATCCACTCAATGTAGTGTTTTTCTTCCATGGGATGGGCAACACTTCCCACCTTGACAAGATACCCACCTTCAATTTTCTCAATGACAGGTACATGTTTTTCCAGGGCTGCATCCACTGTATTTTCCGTCATCAATGCCATGGGCTGATTGCAGCAACTCAGCGGGGGTTTTTCTCCATGCAGGACTTCAACAATATTTCCACATTTTTCACATTTGTAAATACCCAGTTTCTCCGCCATGATACCTCCTTTAAATGGTTGATTATATTATTAACAATTGCCCCATAATGGAGTCAGAAGTTTTCAATCTATCACTTATTTTTTTTAAAGCTTAGAGATATCAGCTTTGCAGCCGAATTTGCAGGTAAATTGATTTGCTCTGACTCCCCAAGTATGCGGGCATGATCATAGGTTATTAAAGCGAAAGCGCCACGGGTTAATAATTTTCACCCAGAAGTTCAAAATGTGCCTTTGGATGGGCACATGCCGGGCAGACATCCGGGGCTTCATTCCCTTCATGGAGATAGCCACAGTTACGGCAACGCCATGTAACGCTTGTGTCTCTTTTAAAGACCTTGTCACTTTCAATGTTGGCCTTTAAATCAAGAAATCTTTTTTCGTGCTGTTTTTCTGCAACGGCAATGGCCGTGAATATATCGGCAATGGCATCAAATCCTTCTTCTTTTGCCGTTACGGCAAATTCAGGGTACATGGTGGTGTGCTCATAGTTTTCACCGGCTGCAGATGCCTCAAGGTTTTCCACAGTGCCCTTTAAGGCACCGGCTGGAAAGGCTGCGGTGATTTCAATTTCTTCTCCGCTTTTCAAAAATTTAAACAGACGTTTGGCATGCTCTTTTTCCTGGTCAGCGGTCTCTTCAAAAATATGAGCCATCTGCACAAAGCCCTCTTTCTTGGCGATACTTGCGAAATAGTTGTATCGATTCCTTGCCTGGGATTCCCCTGCAAAAGCCTTGAGTAGATTTTTTTCTGTTTCTGTTCCCTTTAACTCTGCCATGATCTATTGTTCTCCTTTTATTTGTTTGAGTATGCTGTTAAATTGCGTGGTATCCCCCAGCATGATACAGCCAATGATGTTTCCGTCAGCATCTTTTACAATTTTTTGATACACGGTATCACTGGCAACGATGTCTGAGTTCATTTTACCTTCCACATCAATCTCCCCCGCAGATGCAAGGGAAATTCCTGCTACCTTTAAAACATTGGAGGGGGGCGTGTTCTTAAAGGTTGCCTTCCCCCCTGCCATATTTATGCCTGCCACCCGTCCCTGTTCCACGGCCTCTGGCCATATACAGAAATTGATGTCGTCAAACTGAGCCACATCTCCGGCGGCATATACCCCGGTAAGGGATGTTTCCATTTGCTCATTTACAACAATGCCACGATCTGTTTCCATGCCGGAATCAGCCACCAGGGATAATTCCGAGCGAACCCCAGCAGAAAAAAGAACAGCATTGGCCTTAAGTGTCTCACCGGATTTGAGACACACGCCATCCACACGGTCTTTGCCGGAAATCTCTTGGGTGACCTCCCCCAGTCTGAAGGTAAACCCCATGGCTTCCAGAAGGGACTGTAGCCTGCCAGCCCCTTCATTATCCAGTTGCCGTGGAAGAAGTCGGTCAAAAAACTCCACCACTGTCACTCGTTTGCCCGTGCTGACCAGGGCCGAAGCTGCTTCAAGTCCCAGAAGGCCACCGCCGATGAGTACCACCTCTTTGTCCTCTGCATCCATGGCAGCCAGCGCCCTGGCATCGGCTGCGGTTCTCAGAGTAAAAACCCCTTTTTTATCGCTGCCTTTGATGGGGGGGATAAAGGAGTTGCTCCCCGTTGCCAGCAGCAGGGTATCATAGGGAAATAACGTCCCATCCTCTGCTACTGCCGTTTTGTTTTTATAGTCCACATGGGACACTATTGTCTCTGTTATTAGGTTGATCCCGCGTTGCTCGTGCCATGGGAGATCTTTAATAATCAAGGTCTGTTCCTGGATTTTTCCACCTAAAAAGTCTGGAATCCGTATGCGACTGTACAGGGGAAGAGGCTCTTTGGTGATCATGGTGATCCCAGCATTGGGATCTTGTTTCCGGATCTGTTCCGCCGCGGTTGTTCCAGCTGCGCCATTCCCGATGATAAGATGAGATGTCATGGTTCCCCCCTTGATGGTTATGAATTTCATTGTGATATGGGATTCAGTATATGCAATTATCCTGCCAGACAAATAAATCAAAGAGCCTGGACCACGCCAGGAAGTTTAGATACAGATTATAGCCTTCTGAAGGGAAAAAGAACAAGAAAAAAAAGGAAAACTTACCGCTTGTTCTGTCCGCTGCAAATGTGATACCTAATCTAAATAGCCCTAAATCTCCTTCCATGAATACCAGATGTTATGATTAGGTCCTAAGAAAGGAACAATTGAGCATACATGGCAGTAACCATCTGCCACAACGAAAATTGAAACTCTCATGATTCCAGTCGCTTGGACGGAGTTTTAAATAAAAGAACAAGGTGAACCCCATGAAAACAAAAGAATACATAGATATTGAAGACAAGCTTGGTGCCCACAACTACAAACCCCTGGACGTCGTATTGTGCCGGGGACAAGGGATTTGGGTATGGGACGTTGAGGGCAATAAATATCTGGATTGTCTGTCTGCCTATTCAGCGGTGAATCAAGGCCATGCCCACCCCAAAATCAAACAGGCCATGCTGGACCAGGCAGAGCGGCTGACACTTACCTCCCGGGCCTTTAGGAACGATCAGCTGCCCCTTTTATATCAGGAGCTGTGCAGCCTGACCCGGTCCCATAAAGTGCTGCCCATGAATTCCGGTGCAGAGGCCGTGGAAACTGCCATCAAAAGTGTGCGTAAATGGGGGTATGAATCCAAAGGCGTTGAAGAAAATCAGGCAGAAATTATTGTGTGTAAAGATAATTTTCATGGCAGAACCCTTGCCATCATTGGATTCAGCACCGATGAAAATGCTCGCAAAAGTTTTGGTCCCTTTGCACCGGGGTTTAAGATCATTCCCTTTGGGGATGCCCAGGCCCTGGAAGATGCCATCACCCCCAACACCGTGGCGTTCATGGTGGAGCCCATACAGGGGGAGGCCGGGGTTATCATTCCTCCAGAGGGATATCTGAAAAAGGTGCGTGATATTTGTACCCGGAATAATGTGGTTCTCATCCTGGACGAAATCCAGACAGGCCTTGGCAGAACCGGAAAAATGCTGGCCGAAGAACACGACGGTATTGAGGCGGATCTCACCCTCATTGGCAAGGCCCTTTCCGGTGGTTTTTATCCGGTGTCGGCGGTGCTTTCCAATGAAGCGGTGTTAGGGCTTCTCCAACCGGGTCAGCATGGCAGTACCTTTGGGGGTAATCCCCTGGCCTGTGCCGTGGCCCGACAGGCACTCAAGGTGCTGGTGGAGGAGAACATGGTTGAAAATGCCGCAAACATGGGTGCCTATTTCCTTGAGCAATTGAAACAGATTGATTCGCCAGCCATAAAAGAAATAAGGGGCCGGGGATTGATGATTGCCATTGAGCTGCTTGAAGGTACCAAGGGCGGTGCCAGAGCCATTTGTGAAAAATTGATGGGCATGGGCATTCTGTGCAAGGAGACCCATACCTGCACCATCCGGTTTGCCCCTCCGCTGGTCATAACAAAGGAAGACATTGACTGGGCCATGGAGAAAATAAAAGCCGCTTTTTCCGTATAGCAAATTTAAGCTTCAGACTTCAGTTCACATGAACGGGGCGTGCCTTTACCACTGTTCAGGTGTTTGGGGTGAATAAATTTACTGGGTAATAATTTTTTTCAGGTCAATGCCATATTTTTTCATGCGGTTCCACACCGTGACGCGATTGATGCCAAGGAGTCGGGCTGCCTGGCTTTGGTTCCCTCCTGTGGTTTTCAATGCCTCCACCAATGCCTCTTTTTCATTGTTTTTTTTCGTTGGCATGCTTATATCCTCCCCTTTTAAAGCCATCTTTCCGGGGGCCGTGATATCCGTTTGTATCTGCCGGGGAAGATGGTCGGCATGGATACTGTCTCCCTCGGTGATTACATAGGCATATTCCAAAGCATTTTTCAGTTCCCGGACGTTGCCGGGCCAGTCATAGCTTATGAATCGTTCCATGGCCTGGGGGCTTAATCCGGTGACAGTCTTTTCGCTCTCATTGTTGAGGCGATGGATAAAGGTATTGACCAGGAGCGGGATTTCCTCTTTTCGATGGCGAAGGGGGGGCAGGTGTATGGGGATGACGTTGATGCGGAAAAATAGATCTTCACGGAACAGACGTTGGGCGATCATTTCATTGAGATCCTGGTTGGTGGCGGTGATGATGCGGACATCCACAGATGTGGGGTTTACTTCCCCCACCGCCTCAAATTGACCGGTTTCCAGGACCCTTAACAGCTTGGTCTGTATGGACAGGGGGGCATCTCCGATTTCATCCAGAAAGAAGCTGCCGCCATGGGCCGCTTCAAATCGACCCATACGTCGGGCATGGGCACCGGTGAAGGCCCCTTTTACATGGCCAAAGAGTTCGCTCTCCAACAACGATTCGTTGAGGGCTGCGCAGTTGAGTTTAATAAAAGGTTGCTGTTTGCGACTGCTGCACATGTGGATGGCATTGGCCACCAGTTCCTTGCCTGTGCCGCTTTCTCCCAGAATGATCACCGGTGCGTTGCTCTCCGCTGCCTTTTCAATCAGGTCAAATACATTGTGCATGGCCCGGGAATTTCCCAGAATACCATAAAATCCTTTTTTCAGGTGTACCTGACGTTCCAGCTGGTGTACCTGGCGATCCAGCCGAGTCAGCTCTGACATATCGGTGAGAGTTTCCACCACCCCCATGGCAATACCATGATCATCCCTTAAAATAGAGGCGTTTTTTAGAATCGGTAAAAAGGTGCCGTCCTTGCACAGGGCATGGCAGCGGCATCGCTTGATGTCCGTTTGCCCGGGCCTGAAAAGTCTGCACGAATTTGCATCGTCTGTTTTTATCAGGGTGGTTTCGCAGGCATCACATTCCAATATTTTACAGGAATGTCCAACGATTTCTTCGGAAGTGTAACCTGTCATCTGTTCAAAGGCGCTGTTCACCATGAGGATGGTGCAATCTGGAGCCACCACCATCAGGCCGTCGTTCATGGTGTTAATGATTTTTTCCCAGTATTGATTTATCTCTTTTATTTCCATGGCTATCCTGTTGTTTGATCATGTGTTTAAACATATGCTAAATAAAGCAGATGGGTTAAACAGTCAACGACAAAATAAATGAAACAATGAAATAAAAATTGTTTGTCAGATCAACCTGTTGAAACCTTTAATATTCTTTAAAAAGCCAACGGCATAACTATTGCTGTAAGGCTCTTGAGGTAAGATGTAATGACAACAGGGAAGGGGCTTGATTTCAGGGTGGCTAATCATTGATCGGGGGCCAGACGTTGGAAATTCCTGGGAATCAAGTTCGAATATCCCTTTGAAACAGGAGAGAAGATGAACATTAACAGACGTGGTTTTTTTAAGGTGATGGGGGCCGCCGGTGCGTCGGCGGTGACCCCGGCAGCCGGAGCCCATGCATGGGAATCAGCAGCGCCGCCGGATGCCTTTGGGTGTCTGGTGGATCTCACCCGGTGCATTGGTTGCCGTAAGTGCGAAGAGGCCTGTAACCAGGTAAACGGGTTGCCGGCACCGGAAGTTTCATTTAATGATCCAACGGTGCTGGATATCAAACGTCGTCCCCATGAAAAGGCCTACACTGTTGTCAATCGGTACTTTCCAGGTAAGCTGGATGTCCATGATCAACTGGTGCCCACCTTTGTAAAACTCCAGTGCATGCATTGCCAGGACCCGGCTTGTGCATCGGCATGCATTGTGGGGGCATTGACCAAAAAAGAAAACGGCAGTGTCCATTATGATGTCACTAAATGCATTGGCTGTCGTTACTGCATGGTGGCCTGTCCCTTTGAGATTCCCGCCTATGAATATTATGATCCCATCACCCCCCGGGTGATGAAATGCACCTTTTGTTTTGAGAGAATTTCCAAGGAGAACGGGCTGCCCGGATGCGCTGGCATCTGCCCGGTGGAGGCCATCACCTTTGGCCGGCGGGATACCATTATGAAGCTTGCAAAACAGCGACTTAAAGACAATCCCGGTAAATACGTGGATCACATCTATGGCGAAAAAGAGGTGGGGGGCACCTCATGGGTCTATATTTCATCAGAACCCTTTGAAAACCTGGGGTTTCCCAGCCTGCCAGATCGGCCCACCCCCAAATTGTCCGAGACCATCCAGCATGGGTTGTTCAGTTATCTATGGTCCCCCATACTTTTGTTTGGGGTACTGGGGGGGATAATGCGTCGAAATGAAAAAAAGAATGGTCATGAAAAAGAAAAGGAGGCCCACCATGACGCATAATCCCCGACCGGTGAATAAAGAATTCTGGACACCTGGTGTTTATGTCATGCTGGCCTTTATGGTGGCAGGGGCCGTGGCGGTGATTGCCAGGTTTACAGGGGGCATTGGATATGTGTCTAATCTTTCCACGGCCCGCCCCTGGGGGTTGTGGGTGGGGGTGGATGTGGCCACTGGCGTTGCCTTGGCAGCCGGGGGATTTACCACGGCGGCCCTGGCCCATGTTTTTGGTCGCCATGCCTACGAAGCTGTGACCCGACCGGCCCTGTTGACGGCGGTGTTGGGATATACCTTTGTTGTGTTGGGGCTAATGGTGGATATCGGTCGTTCCTGGGCCATCTGGAAACCCATGCTTAACTGGAACCCCAATTCCGTGCTTTTTGAAGTGGCCATGTGCGTGATGTTTTACCTCAATGTGCTCTACATTGAATTTTTACCCATTGTGGCAGAACAGTTTAAAAACAGTGTGCGATTGCCGGGGCTGCTGGCATCATTGAATCGTCCTCTGGAGGTTCTGCTGCAATGGGCAGATCGTCTTCTTGGTAAATTCATGTGGGTTTTCATCATTGCAGGGGTGGTGCTGTCTTGCATGCACCAGTCCAGCCTTGGGTCCCTCATGCTAATTGCTCCCACCAAAATTCATCCATTGTGGTACACCCCCATCCTGCCGTTGTTGTTTTTAACATCGGCATTTTCCGTGGGATATCCCATGGTGGTTTTTGAGACCACCCTTGCCACCACCTCACTGGGACTGGCCGATGAAATGGAAATACTCACCCCTCTTACCCGCATCACCATTTTTACCCTGGGCATTTATATGTCCCTGAAGTTGGGTGACATGGCGGTAAGGGGCACCTGGGCGTATCTTCTGGATGGCACCTATCAGACCAACTCCTTCTTATTAGAAATTATCATGGGGGTCATTGTTCCCTGGTGTATGTTGCTCTCCCTTCGCGTGCGACGGTCCCGTCCCCTGTTGTTCACTGCCTGTGCCCTGATTGTGGGGGGCGTGGCCTTGAACCGCATCAATGTGTTCATTGTGGCTTACTCCCCACCGGTGAGTAACAGCAATTATTTCCCGGCCCCGGGAGAGTTTCTGGTCACCGCCGGACTTATAGCAACTTTGATGTTCCTTTATCGTTTTATTGTCACTTTTCTGCCGGTGTTATCCGGATCTCGGGAGGTCTCTGTATGATCAAAAAAATAATAGTATGGGTCGGCATTGTATTTTTTGCCGCCTGTCTTTGCAGTGCCGAGGTGTGGAAGGCCCCGGACCAGGAAAAGGCAAAGGAACGGGCAAAGGAGAGGGTGCCCTTTGTGGATGTGGTCAAGGATGACTGCAAGGTTCTGCGAAGGGTATGTCTGTTGGATAAGGGCATTGATATTAAAGATGTTGAAACCACCTATTTTCTTCTGGAAAGCCCCATTATCAAGGCCAGAGAAGATCATTACGGGCCGGTGCGATTTGCCCACAAGCGTCACGGCGCACTCATCGGCGACTGCACCACCTGCCATCATTATCGGCCAAAAGATGAGACCATGTCGGAAACCACCCGGTGTTCGGCTTGTCATCAGGAGGCGTTTAAAGCGGATCACCCCCAGCGTTTGGGCTTAAAAGCGGCGTTTCACCAGCAGTGCATGGCCTGTCACAAAAAAGAGGCCAAAGGGCCGGTGAGCTGCACAGGGTGTCATTTGAAAAATGTTCCGGATCACAAGGAACTGGTAAAGCTCCCCGACGCCGCAGACCCATTCCAGGTGACAGCGGAGTGCCAGCGGTGCCACGATGCCCAGGCAGAGGATATGCTCACCACGGCCCATTGGCTCTGGAAGGGCCCTTCGCCTTTTACGGTGAAGCATCGAAAGGACATCCAGCATGGCAAGGGCACAACGGCCCTGAACAACTACTGAATCAGCCCCATCAGCAACGAGGCTCGTTGCACAAGTTGTCATGCAGGATATGGATGGAAAGACGCATCATTTGATTTTACGGATAAAACAAAAATGGATTGTCTGGTGTGCCACGATACCACCGGCACCTATAAAAAAGCCCCCCCGGGTGCGGGGATGCCAGCCAAGGAGGTTGATCTGAAATTTGTGGCCCAGAATGTGGGACACTCCAGCCGGGCCAGCTGTGGAGCCTGCCACTTTAACGGTGGCGGCGGAGATGCCATTAAGCATGCCGATCTTTCCCGGCAATTGTTAAAACCTGACAGAAGTTGTGATGTTCACATGGGGGGCTATGATTTTTCCTGTGCCGAGTGTCACAAGACCCGGAATCATAAAATTGCCGGAAGAAGTTCTTCGGTGCCAGCCTCCGAAGGAGCTGTCTCCTGCCAGGACTGTCACTCAGATACCCCCCATTATTGCGGCAGTCTACTGGACCATCATCTCAATACCCATTGTAAGACCATTGATTGTAATACCTGTCATTCGCCGGTTTATGCCAAATGCAAACCCACTAAGACCTGGTGGGACTGGTCCAAGGCCGGGGATAAAAAAAGAAAGCCTAAAAAAGACAAGTATGGTCAACCCGATTACAACTGGAAAAAGGGCGAATTTAAATGGAAGGAATCCCCCAAACCTACCTATGCCTGGTATGACGGCTACATGCAGCGGGTCCTCATGGGAGAAAAGGTGAACATCCATGCCCCTGTGATCAATTTGACCGATCCTGTGGGCTCCATTAACGATCCCTTATCCAAGATCACGCCGTTTAAAATCATGAAGGGGGTCCAGGCCGTTGATGCGGAAAATGATTATTTTTTAATTCCCCACCTGTTTCCCAGGGATAAAGAGGATAAGACGGCCTATTGGAAAAATCTGGATTGGGAAAAGGCATTTACAGATGGCATGCAGGCCGTGAACCTGGATTACAGCGGTACCTTTAAATGGGTGGAAACCTGGATGTACTGGCGTCTGGAGCACGAGGTGATGCCAGCTGATATGGCCTTGTCTTGTGTGCAATGTCATGCCAGCCTCAAGGAAGAGAAAACCTGTAATCGCTGCCACCAGGACAATCGGGATGTGGATTTTAAAGCTATTGCCCACAAGGGAACGGATTTCAGTTTTATGATGTCCAAGGGCCGGGATGTAAGTCATCTCAAGGATACCACGGATTACATTGACTTTAAGGCACTGGGGTATGAGGGGGACCCCATCATCCATGGGGGAAGGTTCAAAAAGTTACCCATGGGTTATGGGGTGAAAACGCCTTAAGTTTCAGGTTTGCCTTATTGACATTTTTGCGTAAGTTTTCGGCATCCTTCATTTTTTGGGAATTATTTTCCAAAAAGTGTCAAGTACTTTTGGAGTGATATACTAAGGATGCCTTTTATTTCTGTGTTGGTTTGCCAGGAAAAACAAAAAATCTTCTGGGTTTGGCTTATAACGGTCAAGGCCTTACAATAGTCATTATACCGATTTTTTGGTTAAGGGT
>CAKZLA010000178.1 GCA_937124525.1 uncultured Desulfobacterium sp. | reverse complement strand
AGGTAAATTCCTGCCGCCTTCATAAAATCTGGATGATGCCTGGTTTACCTCACTGAAGATTGTGAAGTTCTCCAGCGTTATCCTGACAGGGTTTTGTTTATTACTATCCGGTAATGAGCCCGAGGACTTCCATGTATTTTTCTGAGGTATGTTTGATGACATCTGCTGGAAGTTCCGGTCCCGGCGCTTTTTTATCCCAGCCGGAAGATTCCAGCCAGTCCCGGGTAAACTGTTTATCAAAACTTTTCTGGGCACCGCCGGGGCAATAGGTTGCCTGGGGCCAGAACCGGGAAGAGTCCGGGGTCAGCACTTCATCTATAAGAATGATCTCACCATCCACCACACCAAACTCGAACTTGGTGTCGGCAATGATAATATTTTTTTCAAGGGCCTTTTCCACACCTCTGTTATAAATAGCCAGGCTCAGATCCCTGAGTTTTTCCGCCTGTTTTTTTCCAAGAAGCTTAACCGTGTGGTCAAAATCCACATTAATATCATGGTCCCCCACCTCGGCTTTGGTGGATGGAGTATAAAGGGGTTGAGGCAGCTTGTCTGACTCCTTTAATCCCTCGGGCAGCTTGATACCGCAGACATGTCCCTCCTTTTGATAAGATTTCCAGCCTGAGCCTGAAATATACCCCCGGACAATGCACTCAACCGGAAGGGGTTCTGCCTTTTTCACCAGCATGCTTCTCCCCTCAAGAATTTCTGCATAGGGTTTACAGATTTCAGGGAACTGATCCACTTCATGGGTGATGAGATGGTTGCCAATGAGATCCTCCATCTCCTTGAACCAGAATACGGAAATCTGTGTCAGCACCTTTCCTTTATCTGGAATACCATTGGGCAGTACCACGTCAAAGGCGGAAAGCCTGTCTGTGGTGACCATGAGAAGGGTGTCTCCAAGATCGTAAATATCCCGGACTTTTCCTTTTCTTACCATGTTAAGATTTTTAAAATTTGTTTCAAGTATGGGTTGGGTCATTGGGGACTCCTGCATTTTTTATTTTGGATATCAGAAATCTTCATATTCCTGACTTTACTCTTTAAGGGGTGACTGCCCGGAAAGCAGGATGCCCAGCCCGATAAAGGTAAAACGGCAAATAAAGGATCTCTGGATGTTGATTGTTTTTTGCCATATTATAAGTGGGAACCGTTCATACCACACTGTCTTGTTCTTTTCCACCCAAAAACGGATTGTTCATTTTATTTAAAATTTGCCCATGGGACGGATCACCGCATTCATTTTTAAATCTTTTTTAACTTTTTCAAATGTCTTTTTTGCCAGGGCTTCCGTGGGAAACGCTCCTGTCCTCACAAGGGTCCACTGTCGATTTTTTTTATCCTGCAGTTCAAGCACCCGGGGGGCATAGCCTTTTTTTTTGAGGCTTTTAATCAAGTCCTTTGCATTATTACCGTTTAAAAATGCCCCCACTTGAATGGCAAATTTATTATGGCCTGCTATTTCTTTTTTACCTGGAGACGTTGACGCTGTTGTGACGGCAGACGGTGCAGCAGAATTTTTCTTTGAAGTAGCAATATCCATGGGTTGGACCGTTTGTGCAGGGGAGGAAGTTGGTGTTGGGGTTTCGTTTGTTGAATCTGCATGGGATTCTGGTTTGTGAGTAGATTGAACTGCTTTTATGTCTTCTTCCATGGGAGGAGAATGGATTTCAGCCCTTTGGGTGGTTTCTGGGCCTGCCTGGGCTTTTGAGGTGGATTGGACCATGGCGGCTGTCTCTGTTTCTTTCGATTTTTTTGTGAAAGTTGCAGGTGTTCCAGTCCCGGTTTCAGCCTGGGCTGCATCCTTGTCATCAAGCACCAAAAGTCTGTCCCGGGCATATTTATTGCCGGTGTTCAACCCCATGGCGGCCAGATAGGATTCCCGGGCAGCTGCGGGATTGTTCATCTGTGCATAAATGTCTCCCTGGTATGCAATGGCCCAGTATTCATCGGCTTTGATGCCCAGCACCGAATGCAGATCCTTTAATGCATTGTCATATTTCTTCAGCTCCACCCAGGAAATGGCCCGGTTAAAAAAAGCACTGTAGTTTTCAGGATGTTTCTCAATCTCTTGGTCATACTCGGCAATGGCTTTTTTATACTCCCTTGCATAGTACCAGGCCACCCCAATATTGCTGTGTATTCCTTCAAGCTCCGGGTCCAGATTCAGGGCAGAGTTAAAATCGTCCATGGCTTTTTTGTACTCTTCTTTATAATGCCAGGCCGGACCAAGGTTTCCGGTGATATCCTCCATTTGGGGGTCTGGATTCAAGGCGTTATTGAGATCTTCTATGGCCATATCATATTTTTGAAGACTTAAGCGGGCCACCCCTCGATTTTTATAAGCCTTGGCATTAAAGGGTTCTTTTTCAATAAGTTTAGTAAACCAAAACACAGCATCTTGGTAACGGCCCTTTTGAAACTCTGCAATGCCATTGTCAAACAGAGTGCTTCCCGATTCTGAATACCCATTGGGGCAGGTTGAGATCAGGAGGAAAAAGAGAACTAAAATGATTTTGTAACCCATGATAAAAACCGCCTTCCCAAAATGTTGAGTCAGTTATCCCATAGTATCGAGTCCGCAGGATACTATGAAGATAAAAATTTTTCAATGCTCAGATTTTCCTGTGTACAATTCTTAATTCTGGCGGCCTGGGTCATTCATGTATATTTTGCAATAAAATTTAGAATGATTGTCACAGGTGAAATTTGGCCCAAGCCATTTGCGGGCATCCCAGGTGCTGCATACGCCATGTGTTATTATGGTTAATGGAGACTGTCCTGGAAATACCCTTTACAAAAAAATTCTATATGTTATGAAGCAAAGGAACATTTATTTTTTAATGAAGCGTCATTATTTTTATAAACTTATATGTCATTAAACTTTGCTTTCACCAAGGAGCACCTTACATGAGCAACAAAGACAACTGGGATTGGGATACAGGCAAACGCCTTGTGGCTGATCTTGAACCATGGCACAATGAATTTTCCTACATGGAGGAGGCCCGCATCAGTCCCCACGGGGAAAATATTGCCGCCATTGTAAAAAATGAAGATATGGAATTTACCATATGTTCCCAGGGACCCGAGGGAAATTTCTCCACATGGGAAAACAGTTATGATAAAATCTGGAATCTTAAGTATGGCCCTGACAATCGATTGTCAGCCCTGATTTCAGACATGGCGGAATGGACGATTTCCACAGATGATACCCCCTGGGAAAACACCTATGATTTTGTATGGAACATGACCTTTGATCCCTCGGGCAGCCATGTTTGTGTCTCCACACAGAAAGAGTTGCAATATCATTGCATCACCAATGATGTCCCCTGGGAGACCACTTATTCACGCTTGACAGACATCGCCCTGAGCCCGGATGGAACACACAATGCCGCT
>CAKZLA010000177.1 GCA_937124525.1 uncultured Desulfobacterium sp. | reverse complement strand
TCTCAATAAGCCCGGGTATTCAATAACCTTTTTTGAATAGCACCCGGTGTTTAAAGGATATTCAGGCTTTATCAGCCCGAGGTTATGGAGAACTTACCCTGAGCCACATATTTGAGATTCTGGGCGTTCATTGGCTTAAAATCGCTTCTTTTATTTTTTATCCTGCTACGCCCATTCGTCATGTGGCCTTCTCCATCACTTCATACCACAATGTAAGATCTTTGCGTTGAATAAGCAAATCATACAGGAAATAAATTCAATGTCAAACGAAAAATATTAGGCTTATCTAACATAAATTAAGAACCCATTCAAAAATCAGGTGGATCGGGTCCAATCTCATCCAGTTGGGGTATCAGGGTTTTATTCCATTCAAAATCAAGTGAGTTATCTGTTCTGCTGTTTGATCCGTGGACACTTTTTCATTAAAAATAACCCGATTGAGGCAGGCATGTTCAATGGTGCCAAAGATGGTATGGCGAATCAAAGATGGGGAGACGTCCCGCCTTATTTCACCGGACTCCATTCCCTCTTTAATGATATCCAGAAGGATTTTGTTGAATCGTCGCACCAGGGCATAAGCCTCACTTTGAAAATATTCATCAGAATTTCTCACCTCAAGCAATATAATCCTGGCAAAAACCCGGTGGTTTGCATACCGGTCAATACTGGACCAAATCACCTTGCCAAGTTTATTCAATGCGCCGGACACACCGTTAAGATCCCGATCAATCTGGCACAGGAAATATTCATAATGTTCCCTAAGAACATGGTGGAGCAATTGACGTTTATCTTTGAAATACTTGTAGATTAATCCCTCTGTGACACCTGCGGTCACGGCAATGTCAGAGATGGTGATGGTGGAGAAGTTATGATCCTCAAGAAGAATTCTCATGGCATTGATGATTTTTGTTTTACCAGGTGGGGGCGTATTTTTTTTTCCCATAAATCGTTTTTAGCTCTTTTCTGATTTCATTTTAATTTTTGCCCCCGGTCAGTTGGAGGACCATGTCTTGCATTATTTAAATTCCGCCACAAGGTGGCCGACATTATGATCAAGACCCATTATTGCGATTCTAAGTAAATAATATTTACCGGAACCCCCTTGTGAATGTCAATACACAATATGCAACGCCTACCCAGAAAGAAATGATGATTTAACAATCTACGATACGTTTTTTATGTTAATATTTATTGGGAGGGGTATCCTCACTGAAAAAAAACTACCCTGTTCTCCCAAAATCAGCCTGAAAAAACTTGATCATCAAGTACAAATATTGTCTTTTTGCTGTCTTTGTAATATTAATCTTGAGATGAACGATAATAATCTAAAAGACCCACTTTTATGGAAAAAAAAAGCCATGGCCTTTGTGACCCGCTCCCATCATCATCTCTGGGGTAGAAACAATGAAGATCCGTTGGCTTTCTTATTCCAGATGGGCTTATCCAATGCCACCATCAAATCCTTTCATTTGGGTTGGAACAAATTTGGACAGGTGAGACACTTGAATAAATGGGGCCTTAAAAACCCACGGGGAAAAGGGTTCCCAGGTAAAGAGGATTATTTTTCCCTTCCACCAGGCATTGTTTTTCCCCACATTATTGAAAAAGAATTAAAGTCCATCTGGATACATGCGCTGGACCCGGACGGTCCGGCATTCATGCTGCCGGGCAGTGCCCGCGGGCCTGTTGTACTTGGAAATTTAAATAACCCCGTTGTTACCGCGTCAGACCTGTTTAAAGGTCTTTGCCTGTTCCAGGAAAAAAAAGAATCCCTTTGTGTAAAAATTTTGCTCCCGGAAAGCTGACAATCAAAGAAAGGATCTTAAAATGAGCCTGCAGTCTGTTCCCACCCGTGGCAGAACCCTTGATTATGCCGCAGGTGTATATGATATTTTTGAGCCCATGTGTTTACTGGGCAGACAAAACCAAATCAACAATCAGCTGATTGAACTTCTTGAAATAGAATCAGGGCATAAAATCCTGGATATTGGATGTGGCACCGGCTTTGTCACCAGCAAAATTGCAGACAAATTGAGTGCCGATGCCCAAGGATTTGCCATGGGAATTGATGCCTCTGGCATGATGGTTGAGGGTGCCAGGAAAAAACGGGGGAGCCAGACCTGTCGGTTTGAAGTGGCCGCTGCAGAAGACTTAAAGGCAATGGAGGGTGTTAAATAAACTGCGCTAAATATAATGAGGATAGCACCGATGTCTGCGGAAAATGCCAGGTTCTGTTACCGTGCAGCATCAGGGTACCGGGAGGTGAGAAATGAAAATATGGGTAGACGCAGACGCATGTCCTGTGGGTGTCAAAGAAATTCTGTTTAGAGCCGCCGAGCGTACCCGGGTGCTGATGACCCTGGTGGCCAATCAACCCGTGTGGGTTCCTCCTTCTCTATGGATAAAAATAATTCAAGTCTCAGCTGGCTCTGATATAGCTGACCAAGAGATTGTTAAACGGCTCAGTTCTGGTGATCTTGTTATCACAGCAGACATTCCCCTGGCAGCCCAAGTGATTGAAAAAGGAGGGCATGCCCTGAATCCCCGGGGAGAACTATACACCGAGGAAAATATCAGAGAACGCCTGAATATAAGGAATTTCATGGATAGTCTACGGGCCAGTGGCATAGATACCGGTGGCCCGTCGACGATGAATCAGAAGCATCGAAACGCCTTTGCAAACAGTTTGGACAGGTTCCTGACAAAACATGCAAAATTTTAACCTGTGTGGGTACCAATTATTCACAGCGTTTGGCAAGGCAAATAGATCAAATTTAGAACAAGTTTTACGGGGCTATCTGTGCATTTCCGGCAGTGGTGCTCCACTCCCAGGGACTGGGGACACCGGGTGAGGTAACCCGCCATTATGAAGAATGCAGCATCTCTGCTACAAGCTGAAAATCGCCTATTTGGCTTTAAAACTAAATTTTTGTCCACCAATGGCTGCTTCATACATCAGACCGCCCTTTGAATGAACAAAAACAGCCATTCCCTTATGATAGCTTGTTTCTGCCTGGACACCTGTCGCAGGACCGGCTGTTGCGCTACCCGTTGCTCCTTCTGTCCCTGCTTTTGCCTGAAGCCCGGCCGTAATGGCCACGGCAGATGCAGATGCATCAAATTCAAATTCACCGCTGATGAACTCCATATATGATCGCTTGTCCTGGAAAAAAATTATCTGGCTGAATGCCTGGCCGCCCAATTGAAAACCAATGCTCACTTTGGCAAGTGAGGTTGTTCCCGTAAACTTACCGCCCTGATAAACCTTACCCTTGCCGTAGGCACCCCCAATCCCGATACCGCCCTTTCCAATGGTTGGGAAAATTGCATAGCCATAGCAATTATTAAAAAACGGCTTTACAACCTCGGATTGTTTGAATACCGAGATAGCTTTTGAATAATTATCTGCAACTGCAAGGCCTGAAAAACAGGCTACCAAAATCAGTATTGCCAAAAACGATTTGAAAACTTTCATAAACCACCTCTTTTAAAATAGTTTACACATCTTTATTCTTCTATCAGATTCTAATTTATGATTTTCATGTTATTTTGGCAAGAGAATCAGAAAAGCTTTTTGGTTTCAAGTTGTTCAGGTAAGGATAACTGTCAAACAGGGGGCGGAGACAACTTACCCCCATGGTGCCAGCCTCATCTCAATGAGCTTGGGGGCTTTGTTGGGCAGTGCCTTTTCCAACGTCCCAACCCCTCTGCAGAATCCACAGCAACCGCGGGAACACTAAATTCTTAACGTGGATAAGTGAGTTCTCTTATGATCAAGCCCAGTATTTTTAATGCGAAAAAATGATTACGACAGAAAACAACAGCAAACTGATCCAACCAGACAATAAAACTATACTTTAGTAGAATTGACCCGACTGTACAGATCTCGTAATCAATGACAAACCTCAAAAAAAGGAGATTGATTCATGACTTCGAACAGTTTTTTTCGCAATACCCTCAACTGGACAATTTTATCCACGCTCCTCATCGCATTGCTGATTATGGCAGTGATGGTACTTCCAGTGCAAGCCAAGGATAAGGTCTATCGGTTAAAAATTCAATCGGCCTTTCCAAGGGGAGATGTTTCTGTGCCCCTTTTAGACGTATTTACCAAGTCCGCTGAAAAACGAAGTAACGGCAGATTGAAAATAAAATGGTATGCAGCACCGGAACTTGTTCCGTCAGAGCAGCTTCTGGAAGCTGTTAAAATGGGCGTTCTGGACATGATGCACATGGTAGGTGCCTATTGGGCCGGCACCATGCCGGTGGGAGATGTGGAGTTTGGTCTTCCCATGTCATATAACATGCCCTGGCTCACCGGATATACCGCCAAGGCCCAAGGCCTCCGGGATCTCTATTTTAAAGAGGGTCTGATTGATGTCATGCGGGAGGCCTATGCCAAGGAAGGGCATTATTATCTGGGCATGTTCACCCCGGGACCCGTGGTGGTTCTATCCACCCATCCCGTCAAAACCATCGGAGACTGGCAGGGCAAAAAACTCCGGGCCGACGGCATGAACATGATGTATTACGAAACTGCCGGTGCCAAGTCCACCACCATTCCCGGCACAGATACCTACCTGTCACTGAAACTGGGTGCCATTGACATGGCGGAATGGGACATCAGCGCCATCACCGGTCTTAACTGGCACGAGGTGGCACCTTACTGG
>CAKZLA010000176.1 GCA_937124525.1 uncultured Desulfobacterium sp. | reverse complement strand
CCCTTGCCGTCGGCTAATGTTTATGCCATAGTCAACAGAGCATGGCAGGATTCACACATAGGGGACTTGCACCCCATAAGTTCACGCCCATGCCGGGCGTACACAAGGCAAATTAACTCGGATGCAAATTCCGCTGCGCTCCATTTGTACCGGTTATTTGGGGTGTTGTGTGCCACAGAAATATAGTCAGTAATGGAGAGTAAATGACACAGTTTAAAGATAAAGCCAATCTAATATGGGAAGTAGCAGACTTACTACGTGGAGATTACAAGCAGTCAGATTATGGCAAGGTTATTCTACCCATGACAGTATTACGCCGTCTGGATTGTGTGCTGGCTCCGAATAAGCAAAAAGTGCTGGATTACCTGCCCAAAGTTGAAAAACTCTCCGACGGCGCCAAAGACCTCACCTTAAATAAAATAGCTAAAGCAAATTTCCATAACCGCAGCCGTTTTGATTTTGCCAAACTGGTTGCCGACCCAAACCACATTGCCGCAAATCTGCGTAACCATATTAACGGTTATTCCGCTTCCGCCCGTGAGATCATTGAATATTTCAACTTTGATGATCAGATTGAGCGCATGGATGACCCCAAAGCGGATATTCTCTTTCAAGTGGTCAAGAAATTTGCCGAGATTGATCTGGCCGACATGGACACCATGCAAATGGGGTATGTGTTTGAAGATTTGATCCGGCGTTTTGCGGAGCAATCCAACGAAACCGCCGGAGAACATTTTACCCCCAGGGAAGTGATCAAACTTATGGTGAATGTCTTGTTCAATGGCGACAACCAAGCATTGACCCAGGCAGGCATTGTTAAAACCCTTTATGACCCTGCCTGCGGTACGGGCGGAATGCTCTCCATTGGGGAACAGCACCTGAAGGATTTTAACCCCAACGCCAAGTTGGAAGTATTCGGGCAGGAGATTAATCCGGAATCCTACGCCATTTGTAAGTCAGATATGCTCATCAAGGGGCAGAATCCCGCCAATATCAAGTTCGGCAACACCTTTACCGTGGATGGCCTGCGGGAAGAGAAATTTGATTATATGCTTTCTAACCCGCCTTTTGGCGTGGACTGGAAAAAAGCCGCCAAGATCATCAAGGATGAACATCAGAATCTGGGCTTTGCCGGTCGTTTCGGGGCAGGATTACCAAGGATAAATGACGGTTCATTGCTGTTTCTGCTGCATATGATTGCCAAGATGAAACCGGCGGAGGATGGCGGTAGCCGCATTGGTATTGTCTTTAATGGTTCGCCGCTGTTTACTGGTCAGGCCGGAAGTGGTGAATCCAATATCCGCCAGTGGATTATTGAAAATGACTGGCTGGAAGCCATTATCGCCCTGCCTGATCAGCTTTTTTATAATACCGGCATCTCAACCTATATCTGGATACTCAACAACAATAAAAGTGAGCGGCGTAAGGGCAAGGTTCAATTGATTAATGCCACAGGGAGTAAAGACGAAGAGTTGATGACGGGAGGCAAACGGGATATTAACCGCTTCTGGGAAAAGATGCCTCGCTCTCTGGGCAATAAGCGTAAACAGATTGCCGAAAACGGCGAAAGCAGGGGGATTGGCTATGTCACCAAACTCTACGGTGATTTTACAGAGAATGAATTTGTCAAAATCATGCCCAATGAATTCTTTGGCTACTGGCGGATAACGGTGGAACAACCCTTGGTAAGGGATAATGGAGAATTGAAAATTGATATTAAAGGGAGACCTAAACCCGATAGCAAATTGCGGGATTATGAAAACATTCCGTTTTTACGCAAAAATCCAAATGACACAAGCGGCAGGTTGATCCCCCAGACCATTGAAGAATATTTTGAACGTGAAGTAAAACCCCA
This sequence comes from uncultured Desulfobacterium sp., assembly GCA_937124525.1. The sequence continues at coordinate 1,573 of CAKZLA010000176.1, read as the reverse complement.
CCTGCCTGATGCCTGGATTGATGAAAAGAAGACAAAAACCGGCTACGAGATTAACTTCACCAAATATTTTTACGAGTTCAAGCCCCTGCGCTCACTAGCGGAGATCAAGGCCGATATTCTGACATTGGAAGCCTCCAGTATGGCACTGGAAAAGAAGGTGTTGGACTGATGAAAAAGAAACACCTGGTTTCCGGCACAGTCGGCACAGTAGTACCATTGGATTTTTACCATGAGATTCGCAGTATTGTTCAATCAGCCAGAAGCCGAGTCTATACGGCTGTTAATACGGCAATGGTTGAATCTTATTGGCTTATTGGTAAACGCATTGTCGAGGAAGAACAACAAGGCAAAGAGCGGGCACAATATGGTCAGGCGTTACTTCAAACCTTGTCCGTACAACTGACAAGTGAGTTCGGCAAAGGGTTCTCTGTCGCAAATTTAAAGAATTTCAGACAGTTTTATCTTACTTTCCCTGACAATGAAAAAGGCTACGCACTGCGTAGCGAATTGAGCTGGACCCATTATCGCACCCTGATTCGCATTAAAGATACTAAAGCTCGCCTTTGGTATATGGAGGAAGCGATTGAGCAAAACTGGTCGTCCCGGGCCTTGGAACGGCAGATCAGCGCACTCTATTACGAACGGCTACTTTCCAGCAAGGAACCTGCCCCGGTAAGACAGGAGGCCAGGGAAAAAACCGCTTCCATGCAAATCTCCCCAAAAGATTATCTGCGTGATCCTTACATTTTTGAGTTTCTGAATCTGCCAACCCAATCACTGTTGGAAAGGGAGGTTGAACAGGCATTAATCGACAACCTTCAAAAATTTCTGCTCGAACTGGGCAAGGGCTTTGCCTTTGTGGAACGGCAAAAGCGAATCAGCACCGCAGATCAGGATTTTTATGTTGATCTGGTCTTCTATAACTTCAAGCTTAAATGTTTTTTGCTGATTGATCTGAAAATCGGCAAGCTGGTTCATCAGGATGTCGGGCAGATGGATACCTATGTACGTATTTTCGACCAGCATCTACGGGAACCGGATGATAACCCCACCATCGGCCTGCTGCTTTGCAGCGAAAAAAGTGAAGCGGTCGCCAGGTATTCCGTTCTTGCCGACAGCAGGCAGCTCTTTGCCTCCAAATATCTGCCCTTCCTGCCTTCTGAAGAGGAGCTGCGTGCTGAACTGGAACGGGAACGTCGGTTGTTGATGGAGGGGAAATAATGGAGCGTTACGAAAAATATAAGGACAGCGGGGTTGAGTGGATTGGCGAGATTCCTGAGGGGTGGGAGGTTAAGAAGTTGAAATATGTTGCTGGTGCTAATCCCAGCAACATTGATAAAAAGAGCAAAGAAAATGAAAAGACTATCCTGCTATGCAATTATGTTGATGTATATAAAAACGAAATTATAAATAGTGAATTGAATTTCATGAAAGCGACAGCGAGTAATGATCAAATCAAAAAATTTATTTTAGAAAAGGGCGATGTAATTATCACAAAGGCTTCATGATCACAGTTGAGAATTTTATTGGTAAACCAAATGATAAAATACTATACCCAGGAGCTCTTGAGCTT
>CAKZLA010000175.1 GCA_937124525.1 uncultured Desulfobacterium sp. | reverse complement strand
CATCCTTCACATCCACCATGCCCTCAGCGCCGCCGCCAAAATATCCGCCGAGCCCAAGGGATCGTAAAACTGTCTTGTCTTTCGTTTTTATGGGTTCCATTGAAAATTGCCTCCTCATTATTGACCGTGTGCTGTTTGGTTCAAGCGATGATCAATCAAGAACCAAGTCCGAATTAAATGAAGTAGATAAAGAACCGTATCCACTTATACCTGCGACCAACTGACGAAATTAAAAAAGCAGAACTTAATCCAGAGCTTGACATAACTTATCAACACTTCTGTTTTTATGCAATATTACATGCAATCGGCTTGATGTCAACTTTTTTTTCCAAATTTCAAAAACGATTTATCCCCCGGTTCCGTGGCAAGGTGCTTTAGTTTCCTTACCTATGATTTTGATATTTTTTACTTGACATCCAATTATATTGCGAATATTCATTAAAAATGATTATCATCATAAATTTCTGAATATGATGCAAAAATACATCCGTCCTTAAATATGCTCAATTTTGCAAGGTCGTTTTTGCTCCATGTCAAATTGTACAGGTCGGTTTCACGAGACCAGATCAAACAAATGATATTAAAAGCCCTTCTCTTAAGCCATGACGTCAACAACCCTGAGCTAAATACCCAGGATTTTTCGTGACATTTTTTACAAAATGGCATGGTGATGGCTGGATACTGGGAATGTACCCGAATGTCAACAGCCCCTGAGCTAAAGACTCAGGGGGTTTTCTTGCCGGTTTTTTATAAACCAACCAGAATTACATGAAATATTGTATTTAAGTAACGATGGTTTAAAAAAGCTTGAATTGTTGTCTCCAACAAAGTAATTCATTTTGACATTCTCATATGTTTTACTTTGTTTTTCTTTAACCCTGGGAAATGGACAAAACGCAAATACTGTTCCAGATTCCACTGAACAGAACAACGGGAGGTTTACATGCAGGTAAAAAAACTCATTGGCTTTTTCACATTGGCAATTATACCGCTCCTCATGATGGGAAGTGCGTCTTCAGCCCATGCAAAAACGATGAAATTAACCTATGCCAATTTTTTCCCACCGTTCCACGGACAATCCCAACTTGCCGAATCCTGGTGCAAAGAGGTGGATAAGCGCACCCATGGTGCCATCAAAATTGACTACTACCCGGGCAGCACCCTGGCCAAGGCTCCCCAAACCTACGACGCTGTGGAACAGGGAATGGCAGACATCGGTATGACGGTTCTGGCCTATTCCAGGGGTAGATTTCCAGTATTGGGGGCGCTGGATCTTCCCATGGGATATCCCAATGGCGTCACAGCAACCAAAGTGGCCAATGCTGTTCTTGAGAAATTTGACCCCAAAGAGTTCCATGACACCAAGGTAATGTACCTTCATGCCCATGGTCCCGGATATATATTTACCATAAAAGAACCCGTCCACACCATGGAGGATTTAAAGGGTAAAAAAATCAGATCCACAGGCATGAGCACCATTTTGGTCAAGGCCCTTGGCGCATCTCCTGTGGCCCAGAGTATGCGCGATGCCTATCAAAGTCTGCAAAAGGGCGTTGTGGACGGTTGTGCACACCCCATGGAAGCCAACAAAGGCTGGAAACTTGGAGAGGTGGTGGACTATTGTGTGGCGGAAAATTCTGTGGCTTACACCACAGCCATGATCGTGACCATGAACAAAAATAAATGGGCGGCCATTTCCCCGGAAAACCAGAAAATTATCCTGGATATTAATAAAGAATGGGCGATAAAACATGGAAAGGCCTGGGACGACATCGACGAAGAGGGAAAAGCGTTTTTTCTTGAAAAAGGAAATGAAATTATCACCCTTAGCCCGGAAGAATCTGCACGCTGGAAAAAAACAGTTCGGCCCAAACTTTTCGAGTATGCCGATAAGCTGAACAAAAAAGGGATCAACGGAACTGAAGTGGTTAACTTCATCATCGAAACATTGGAAAAGAATCAATAAATACCCTGAAAATCATCCTATAAGAAAAACCGAATCGCACTCAGATTCGGTTTTTCTTAAGGTTTAAAGGTTCCCTATGAAATCATTCTGGTCGTTCCTGGTTAAAATGCAGGACAAAATGAAAATGCTTGGTGCCATCTGCCTGATGGGGATGTGTTCGGTGACCTGTGCCGACGTGTTTCTCAGAGGGGCATTTAATATGCCCCTCTATGGGTCCGAGGAAATTGCAACCATATTTGCAACCCTCACCATTGCATTTTCACTTCCCTACTCCCACATCAAGGATGTGCACATCGGCGTTGAAATATTGGTACGGCTTTTGTCAAAAAAGGTACAGGGTATCATCCGGGTTATCACGCAAATTTGTTCCCTCTTACTCATGGCAATTATCACCTGGCGGATGTCCACCTACGCCGTCACCATGACTAAATCCGGTGAAGTGTCCATGAATTTGGAACTGCCCATGTACTATCTTGTTCACGTGCTCTCCTTCTGCTTTTTAATTTTCTCATTACTGATCTTAAAGGATATCATCCAGTTTTTTACAGGAGTGAAAAAAAAGATATGAGCCCCACCGCAATTGGAATTATCGGTATCTTGATTATGCTTGCCATCTTTATGACGAAAATGCCCGTGGCCTATGTGATGACCCTGGTGGGATTTGTTGGGTTTGGCATTCTCATATCATTTCCGGCTGCCCTTGCCCTTTTGCCCCGAAATTTCTACGACTCGTTTTCCTCCTATGAGTTGACGACCATACCACTTTTTGTACTCATGGGGCAGTTGGCATTCAATGGGGGGATCAGTCGGAAATTATACAATACCGCCTATAGTTTCATGGGAAATATCAAGGGGGGGCTTGCCATGGCAACGGTGTCAACCTGCACGGCATTTGGGGCTGTATGCGGCTCAAGTCCTGCAACGGCGGCGACCATGGCCACCGTGGGCATGCCGGAAATGAAGAGATTTGGCTATGCAGACTCCCTGTCTGCCGGTTCCGTGGCATCGGGGGGGGGGCTGGGCATGATCATGCCCCCCAGCGTCGTTCTGATCATTTACGGAATTTTGACAGAACAATCCATTGGTGCATTGTTTGTATCAGGAATTCTTCCAGCCTTTCTCATGACCTTTTTGTTTATCACCTGCGTCTACATCACCTGTAGAATAGATCCTAACCAAGGACCCAGGGGAGAAAAATTCACCCTGTCACAAAAGATAAAATCCCTTCTGGGACTGGCAGATACCCTGGCGGTTTTCGCACTGGTGATGAGTGGTCTTTTTTACGGTTTTTTTACGCCCACCGAATCTGCTGCAGTGGGTGTCTTTGGGGTTCTATGCGTCTCCATTATTCGAAGACAACTCACCTGGAAGGCGTTTGTGAAATCCCTTTATGAAACCCTCCAGACCTCCACCATGATCCTTTTTCTCATCGCCGGTGCCGTTGTATTCGGCAAATTCCTTGCCGTCACCCGAATTCCCTTTGAGGTGGCCTCATGGGTCAGCGGATTGGCCCTTTCTCCTTTTCTCATAATGGGAATTATTATTTTAATTTATTTCATCGGTGGATGTTTCATGGACTCATTGGGCTTGATCATGCTGACCATCCCCATATTTTATCCCATTGTCACCAATCTTGGCTATGATCCCATCTGGTTCGGTGTCATCATTGTTCTGGTGACTGAAATGGGGGTAATAACCCCGCCAGTTGGCATAAATGTCTATGTCGTATACGGTGTTTCCAGGGGGGTGGTGGGAGATATTGCGCTGGAGGACATTTTTAGAGGAATACTGCCCTTTTTAATTGCCACAGTGGTGGGAATTATCATTCTGATAATCTTCCCCCAGATTATTTTGTTTCTCCCCCATCTCATGTATTAAACTGGCGATAAGATACCCTGAGAAATCATGCCATGCTCATTTTTTTGCACCATGGCATGATTTTTTTAGACTTGTTTTCACATCCGTTTTCATGAACATTATCTTAAATTTCCATGGCATTATCCTGCCCACTATGATATTAATTTTCGATATTTAAGCGTTCCAAGTGTAAAAAAGAATCATTTTTGTATTTGATTATTTCCATCAAACTTTCAGCGCTTTTCGGTGGGCATCTTGTATTTGTTTTACTCAGTCCTTATAAGATGAATGGCAGTCCCCACCTGCCACAACTAAGATTGAAACTCTCATTATTTAAGTATTTTGGACGGAGTTTCATACAAAAACCCCAGAGTCAGGTTAATCACTATGAAATACCCCTATACAGGCATTATTCTTTCCGGAGGCCTGAGCACCCGGCTTTCTGGAAAAAACAAGGCTTTTATTGAAATCAACGGAAAAAAAATAATTGAAAATACGTACACTATTTTCAAGCGCCTCTTCCAGGAAGTAATCCTGGTAACCAATAAACCAAAACTCTACCAGCACTGGGATTTTAAAATTGTATCTGATATTTTCCAGGTGAGAAGTTCCATGACAGGACTTCATTCCGGGCTTTACCATGCAGCCTTTCCCTTTGCTTTTGCCGTTGCATGTGATTCCCCCTTTCTCAACCAAGGACTCATTGAAACGGTATTATCCCATGTAACAGACAAAACCTATGTGGTGGTTCCCCAAATGGCACGGGGTTATGAACCATTGTGTGCGGTTTATTCAAAAAAGTGTCTTAGTGCAATTGAGAACTGTATTCAAAATGAAAATTACCGTATCATAGAAATTTTTGATAAAGGGCCAACCACACGAATATCTGAAACCATTTTAAGGGAATCAGATCCCCATCTTCTCTCTTTTTTCAACATCAACACCCCCCAGGACATGGAAAAAGCAAAGACTAAGCTGGCAGGATTATACAAATCGCCATCTTCTGAGCAACCTGTCCCGGATATGCTGAACTACTCCCATTCTCCCATTGAGTCCATTGCACACCCCATCAAAACCTAATGCTTCACTCAAAATCAACTTTACCAATTTTATGCATTGAGCCCCCCTGTTCTAAAAGGTATGAAACTGAACTATCGCACAGTTCATTTGATCCGACATTAATCTTAAAATTCATTAATTTAGCCCATACTTTTAGTGTCAAGTAATGCGAAATACGCATAAGGGGCTTTTTATAAAAGAGGAATCGTTATGACTATTTTTCTAACTATTTTTGAATCGGTGGGGGCTCTTCTTGGACTGGGAGTGCTTGGATTTTATATCATTGCCAGGCGCATCATGCCGGGAAATGTACTGGTATTTCTTTCGCCACTGGCTCTGGACATTGCCCTGCCCTGCCTGATTTTTGTGAGCATTGTTAAAAATTTCAGTGTGGAGAGTTTTCCGAATTGGTGGACCATCCCTCTGTGGTGGATTTTCTTCACCGTTCTGGCCCTTTTACTGACATTAACCACCATGTTTATCTCTCAAAAGGAAACCCGCAGGGAATTTGCCATCAGCCTGTTTTATCAAAATGGGATTTTTTTCCCCCTGGCTATCATCGCAGGATTGTACAATGATAATGCCTCTTATCTGGTGGTTCTTTTTCTGTTTATCTCATTTCATCCGGCCATGTTTTTCAGCACCTATCGCTTTTTTTTCAATAATCAAAAAAACGAAACCGTTAACTGGCAAAGAATCATTCATCCAGCCCTCATAATGACCCTTGCGGCCCTTACCCTTCGGCTCCTGGGCGTGCATCGCTTTATTCCAGATGTTGTCATTTCGCAATTCTCCATCATCGGCGCCATGGCGCTTCCCCTGGTGATGATTATACTGGGCGGCAATATTTTCATGGATTTTAAGGCAAAAGGAGGCTTTCAGACCCGGGAAGTCTTCAAGTTTGTACTGGTGAAAAATTTCCTTTTTCCTCTGGTTTTCCTTGGACTCTTGTTGATGGTTCACCCTCCTTATCCCATCGCGTTGATCATTTTTTTACAGAGCACGGTGCCACCCATCACAGCCATCCCCATTGTCACCCAGCGCCAGGGGGGTAATTTTGCCATTACGAATCAGTTTATCATTGCAAGCTATATATCTCTTTTAGCATCCATTCCCACCATGTTTTCCCTTTTTTCCATCTATTTCCCAGGGGAATAGAGGATATTAAACAGCACTCAATTCCGGAAGACAGAATGAAAAATCATATCCGCTGTTTTCATGGCACCGGGAGCAGCTGATATTGACGATAAGACGTTCGCATTTAATCCCCTTTTCCCGGTCAAAGGAAATGGTCAAAGGGGTATAGCAATGTTCACAAAAGCGTGGCAAAACAAGAATCAAAGGGATAATGTCATCGGGGCCCTTGCAGCAATTAACCTCCATCTCCCTTATTTCATAATCAGATATGCCGGTTTCCCTTAGCTCTTCCAGATAATTTTGAAACAAAGAGATAGTGATTCTGGCCTTTTTCTGCGCCATCTTTTTCCCCGACTGCGTAAACATGTTGGCCTCCAGGGAAGCCGCATAGGTGAGTTCCTTGCTCATGGCCTTAAGGATGCTGTTTCGAATCACCATGCCCCGCAAAACAGACTTTTCAAAAAAATTGGCAAATCCCATGTGGCCAAACTTAATGAGAAAATCAGAATCATGGACAATGCGGGTATTAATATTGTCCATCTTATCTTCGTTGTAAAGTGCCAGCAGGCTCTCCTTGATCAGATGAATATCTGCAAAACCGACCTCTTTAAGCAGGTGGGATGCAATTTCGGCCCCTGCTTCCTCTTCTGGCTTTTCACCATCATGGTACTTTCCGTTTTCAAATTTTCCACAATCATGGAACAAGGCTGTCACCACTGGTAGCACAGGATCAACGAACTCTGCATAGGAGATCTTCATGGCCATGGATGCCACATAAATCGTGTGTTGCCACAGGAAACTTTCGCTGCGGGAGCCCCTGCAGTACTTAAACTCAGAGTCTTCAATGACACGCTTCACACCACTGATCAATCCGGGAAAACGATCATCCAGCAATTCAGATATGTTTTTTTTCTGGGGCATCCATTTTTTCTCTGGATATCCATGGGCATGGATATCCCCGGTCACTGCCATACTATCGTTTAAAATTAACATTACAGCCTCTTCACCCATTTAAAAAAACCAAGGGGAATAACCGCCGCACCCCATCCGTGAAAAATCGGAAACCTGGCCACGGCGATCATTAATTATTTAACCAATAACGGTTATCGCCCCGGTATTATTTTTGATTTATTTCCCGTCTTCGCCTGGTTCTGCATCTGTTTTACCTTTTCCACAAGTGAGGCCAGTGCTTTGTCCATGGCCTTTGGAAAGGCGTCAATGGCTTCTTCAAGGGAGGTGGCAGATAACATGGATCGAACGGGAATGGGACCTTCAGGGGAAACCATCTGGGTCTCACCAAAATATCGTTTTGTCCGGCTCTCATCCGCAGTGCCATCAAGGTGAATGGGACACAGTACTTTAATTGTGGCAATCTTGAAGTCAGTTATGGTTTCTTCCCGATACAAATTATCTTTGGCCACTGTAAAGTCATCATGCTTGATCTGATCGTTCATTAAAATCCGTCCTTGTTTTTTTCGTAATTTTTTTTACCTGGAAAGACCTGGTAAAAAAGTTTCAATTATTGTTCCAGCAAACTCAATTACCCCATTAAATCGAACTGAAACCCGTACCCATGGACTACTCCCATGTCGATCCCAGCGTCGTAACTGCCTTTTTTTCACCCATTCAGATTTTCTCCAGCAATATGCACCTATTTTTCAAGGGGGAGCGATCCATCCCGGATAAAATGCATTGCCTTCCAAAATGACAGGGAAAAAAGTTGATTAATACCTCAATCAAGCCAAAAGAACAAGAATTAAACGTTGCATCAGGAATTCGGGGTTGGTCATAACATCGGCCACTCTGGAGATAGATCAGGCTTGCGTTATTGACATTTTCGCTTAAGTTTTTCTTTAAATAAAGACTGTTATTAAAAGCATGGAACCTGATAAAAGACTCAGAATCCATGCTCCCATTGCTAATGAAGTCTCCGACCGGAAAAATGGAAATTCGCCCTTGTGCTTCAGAGGCAAAAAGGGGATAGTCGTAAACTCAAGTCTGACCCACCCCAAGCTGGCCAAATTTATGTTCAAACCCTCATTTTACATTTTTAGCGTCTTTCTCAAAGGATATCAACAAAAAGATCAGTAATTATCCATTCATCAAATTAGGCAAAAATAGAATAATCTGTGGAAAAGCAATCATCAAAAGAATCTGAAGGAAATCTGCAATTAGAAAGGGGAAAACCCCCTTGAAAACCGTTTCCATGGGAACGTTGGTGATTCCCTTTATGATGAAAACATTAAGCCCCACAGGCGGAGTTATCAATCCCATTTCCGTAACCCTTACCACTAGAATACCAAACCAGATGGGATTAAAGCCAAGATCAATGATCAACGGATAAAACACTGGCACCGTCAGGAGCACAATGGCCAAAGAATCCATGAGGCATCCCAACACCAGAACCACCAGAAGAATCAGTGTCAGAATTACGTAGCGGTTAACCGGCAGTGCAGACACAGCAGAGGACAATTCAAAGGGCAGACGAGTGATGGAAAAGAAATATCCCAGAATCATGGCCCCCAACACAATGAGAAACAGCATTCCCGAAGTCTGCATGGTACTGGCAAGACTTTCCGTAAAATTTCTCCAGTTCATTTTTTTTCGAAGCAGGGCAAAAAGGAAGGTACAAAAGGCCCCGATTCCTGCAGCTTCAGTGGGGGTAAACAATCCTGTATAAATCCCACCGATGACCACCATAAAAAGAACAATCACTTCCCAGGTTTTTAGCAGCGCCATCAATTTTTCTGTGGTGCTGGTTCGAGGCCCAGGAGGACCTAATTCCGGCTTGAAGCGGGTCAATAGCATGATGGTGATGATGTAAAATATTGCTTCAAGTACCCCCGGAACAAAGCCTGCCAGGAACAATTTACCAATGGATTGCTCCGTTAATATTCCGTAGATAATCAAGATGACACTGGGTGGAATCAGAATCCCGATACTGCCACCGGCAGCAATGGAACCCGTGGCCAGGGCATCATCGTATTTGTATTTTTTCATCTCAGGCATGGCCACCCGCCCCAGTGTCGCTGCCGTGGCAAGGCTGGAACCGCTTATGGCGGCAAAGCATGCACAGGCGGCCACCGTGGCCATGGCAAGACCGCCCCGGAGACTGCCAAACAACTTATGCACGGCCCGGTAAAGATCTTCGCTCATCCCGGCGGCAAAGGCAAATGAACCCATGAGGATAAACAAAGGAATCACACTCATTCCATGGCTTGCAAAGGTGGTATAAGGAACGGTTTTGAGTATCCCCAAAGCCGGTTCCATCCCCGCTATCCAGGCAAATCCCACAAATCCCACAAGCCCCATGCAGATACCAATATGCATTCGAAACAAAATCAGTACAATCAGCACGCATATCCCGATAAAACCAATGGTGGTTGGGCTCATTCTCTCCCCCCTTCCGGCGTATGTTTAAACAATTCATTCAATATAATCAAAGCAAAAACCGCCATACCCAGGGCAATGGGGATCACAAAGGGATAGGTGACAATGAGCAATACCGAGGAGGTTATTTTAGACTCAAATGTTTCTACGGCATAAAGGCAGGTTTGCCATGAGATCAGCACCAAAAACAGCAGCGTGACAATACTCATGGGAACATCAATAACCTTTTGAAGCTTTCTTGGAAATTGATCCATAATAAATTCCACGGCAACATGGGATTTGCAAAAACCACAATAGGCCACACTAAAAGGAATCAAAATGGCCATCATGTATTCCACCAGTTCCAGGGCACCGGCAATAGGACTGTTAAATAAATAGCGGCAGGCCACGTCCACCGCCGTGAGGAACATCATCAGGGCCAAAAAAAAGGAACCAACCCATTTCAATATGACAATAATCCCGGCAATAATTTTTTCCAGCATATTCTTAGGAAAATCCGTTTCCAAAATCCTACACTCCTGTCCAACAAGATATCTACAAGTAAATATTCGGTCAGCACCCCATCTTCACCTGTTTTGGTCTGCTCACATAGCATTAGTATGCTACGCAGCCCCAAACAGGCGAATATGGGGCACTGTCCAAACATTTACATAAGCAAACCGAATATTTACATCTACAATATTGAAACTCTCATGATTCCAGCCTCTTGGCGGAGTTTCATATAAAACGGCCACGGGCAGACCGTATTCTGGACCCGGTCCGCCCACAACGAAACATAAAAGAATGTTAGGCACACCTATTCTTCCATATAAAAAATTCATCATAAAGGTGCCAATAGATGCCGCCTGGCACCTCCATGACCTTGACAACTATTTATCGGATTCCAGAACAAAATTGAGAATCTGACGGGCATTTTTGTGCCCCTGGGCTTCCATCTTTGTTACCCAGTTCTCCCAGATTGGCTCTCCGCCCACCTTGAGCCATCGTTTTTTCTCATCGACGCTCAGGGTATGGATGTTATCTCCATGTCCCTGGGCTTTGACTTTATTCATCCCTTCTTCTTTCATTTTATCAAAGAAATTGCGCCCCCAGTAGCGTGATCCATACTCGCCGGAAACCGTGGTAATAGCATCCTTTACATCTTGGGGCAGGCCTTCCCATTTGCGTTTATTCATGGAAATGGAAAAATAGACTGCAGGAAAGGGAACCTGGGTATAGTGGTTCACCACTTCGTAAAACCGCCACACATTAATGGCTTCCCAGGGGACGCCCATGCCATCGATAACGCCTTTTTGCAAGGAAATATAATTATCCGGCATGGGGATGAGCATGGGGATACCGCCAATGGCCTGCATCATCTCTGTTGGGGGACCACCTGACATTCTGATTTTCATGCCCTTGATGTCCTCAAGGCTTGTAACTGGTTTGTCCACGGTGATCAGAGAATAAGGCTCACTGGTGTAAAACAGCAATACCTTGACATCCTTATACTCTTTTTGGATTTCAGGAAATTTTTCATATAACTTCCAAAGTGTTGCACTGCCCTCTTCTGCGCTTTCAAAGGGCATGGCAGGCAGGCTGATGACATCGGACAAAGGGGTCATACCGGGCCAGTATCCATGGAAGCACCAACCGATGTCGGTGATACCCATTTTTGTGGCATTCCAGATATCTTTACCCTTAGACAGAGTCTGGCCATAATAACGCTGGATCTTGACCTTGCCTTTGGTGACGTCTTCCACTTTGTCCAGCCAGGGATCCACACAATTAATGGAGCTCAATCCCGTGGCAGGGTTTTGATGAGCAAACCGCAGGGTTATTGTTTTTGCAGAGCAGAGCCCTGAAACAAAAAGCACCATGACAGCAGCGGCAAAAATACTTATTATCTGCTTTTTCATGTTTTCCTCCTCATAAACAAATGATTTTTAATATTTATTAATTCAGACAACCATGGACAGGCGAACCTTATCACAACACCAATCACTTCTTGGTCAAGCGCGGGGGTGTTGTCAGACAAACAGAAAGGCATCTGTACCATTGGAGATACCACAGATGCCTTCGCTGGAATCAAAATAGATTTATTCAGCAGAAGCCTCCAGGCCCATTGACTTATATAGACATAATGGTGGTACCACTATTACCCATGAGACCATAGGTCTGTGCCATTCCAACTTTTGCACCTTCCACCTGGCGATCAGCACATCTTCCTCTGAGTTGGTTTGCAACCTCGATAACCTGCCAGAGTGCCTGGGCAGAAAGCGCTTCTCCATGTGAAGAAAATCCGCCACTTGGATTTACGGGCAATTTTCCACCAATTCGGGTCTCACCGTCGCGCAACATCTTATCTGCTTCGCCATCTTTACAGAACCCGCATGTTTCCAGATACACCAGATAATGCCAGGAGCTGTTGTCAGGCAATTCCAAAATATCGATATCCTCGGGACCAATACCTGCTTTTTTATAGGCCTGCTGGGAAGCAGAATAGCTTTCACTGAGCATGGGGGCTTCGGGAACAGCCGGACAAGACAAGGCAGAAATTCGGATGGTGGGGTCACCATAAATGGAGCTTCCCATGGTGGTGGCGTTAATTTTCACAGGATTGTCGGCTTTAGCGATCAATTCTTCGTCGGCTGTCACAATAACAGCAGCACCACCGGTACTCACCGGGCAGATCTCATAGAGTCTCAGCGGATCACAAACATAGACGGAATTTAGAACCTCTTCCATGCTGTAAATTTTTTTAAACCGAGCGTGGGGATTTTTGGAACCATACTCACTCATCAGTACCTTAACCCTTGCAAGGTCCTCTTCGGTGGTGTCGTATTTTTCCATTCTTTTTCGGCATTCCAGTGCCCAGTAAATGGGATTAGGCAGACCACCCATTTTCCATCGGATTACGTCCCTGTCCTGCACGGCGTTGTCTGATTTAGCGGTGAGAAACCCTTTGGGTGATACATCTGCACCAAAGGCCAGGGCCGTATCAGTTTCGCCAGCAGCAACACTGTTAAAGGCCATTCTAATGGAGGCAGATCCAGTGGCGCAGGCGTTGTATACATTGACCACCGGAATACCGGTTTCACCGAAAATACTCTCCAGGTATTGACCGGAAAGGTGACCGGCATTACCGCCATAAATAAAAATTCCCGCCATGATGGCTTCGATTTTTTTCCATTCAATGTTAGCATCTTTTAAAGCACCATCAACAGCCACAGCCGCGAAATCGGCAAATACTTGCTCAGAGAAACCCATCCATGGGTGTATTCCGGTTCCAATTATATATACGTCTCTCATGGTAATTATCCCTTATTATTTTTTTTGTAATAATCGCTTAGGAAGCAGTTTTAAATAACTTACCCATTTCAAAATGACTGCTGTTAAAAGAGGCTGCCTTTCGACTTTTTAAATGAGAAAGTTATCTCGAACCTATTCCTTATTTAACAGCTCGAAACGCCCAGGTCACCACTTGCTGTTTTTCCTCATTGATATACATATCAAGAAGGGTGGTTTCCATTTCCATTCCCAGTTTTAGAGATTTCAAATCGGTTTCCGTTATAATGCCGGTAACCTGAATTTTTTCATCTTCAAACTCAACCAGACCGATACCGTATGGCGTGATTTTTTTATCTGTTTTAAATGGTGCGGGACAGGGATAATATTGAATGGTATAGCTTGCAAGTTTCCCTTTGTTGGGAAGCAAGACATCTTTTACACCTTCTCTTGAGCAGCCGGGGCGATGCTGATAATGTTCCTTGGGAAAGAAGTAAGTGTCGCAAGAGCCACATTTTGCGCTCATTAATCTCACTTCGCCTGTCGACCAGTCTACCAAATTCGGAATTCGGGCTACCTTATTTGCCATGTTTTCCATTCTCTTATTCCTCATTACACTATGGTTGATGTCCTAAATGCATACGAAATCACTTCTAACTTACTGCCATAAAAGCGCTTTCATCTTTTTATTTATATGAAACTCAATCAAAAATGCTGTAATGATTAGAGTTTCAATTTTCGTTGTGGGCAGCTCAGTATCCAATACGGTCTGCCCGTGGCAGTTATAATGAATTGACGGCCAGGGCTGTCAATAAAAATACTGCTAACGACCTATAAACTTGGGATCCCTTTTCTCAAGAAATGCATTCACGCCCTCGGCTTTGTCCTCCAAAGACAGGGACAAGGCATACATTTCATATTCATAGTCAAGCCCGTCCTGAAGGCTGGTTTGCATGCCCTTGTTGATCGCCTGCTTAGCAAGTTTTAATGCTGCCGAACTCTTGGTGGCGATATTTGCCGCGATCTTTTTTGCCGTGGGCATCAGTTCATCCATGGCCACCACACGATTGACAAGTCCAATCCTGTCCGCCTCATCGGCCCGGATGATATCCCCGGTAAATATGAGTTCCTTGGCCCTGCACGGCCCAATCAGACGCTGTAAACGCTGGGTGCCGCCACCTCCGGGAATAATACCAAGCTTTATTTCCGGCTGACCGAATTTCGCCTTTTCAGAGGCAATAATCAGATCACAGGCCATGGCAACCTCGCAGCCACCGCCAAGACAAAAACCGTTAACGGCGGCAATGACCGGTTTGCCAAGCTTTTCCACAATGGAGCCCAAGCGGACAATATTATGTGCTGCATAGGAAGTGGTGGCATGGAACTCTTTGATGTCGGAACCGGCAACAAAGGCTTTTCCAGCACCTGTCAGAATCAGCACTTTTATGGCGTCATCTTCTTCAACATCCTTGGCGGCTTTTGTAAATTCAGCCCGTGTCTTAATATTGAGTGAATTCATCGCCTCGGGACGGTTAAAGGTAATAACGGCAATATTGTCTTCTTTTTCTAAAATAATGTTCTCGTAAGCCATGGGTTCCTCCCCCCCCTTAAGATGACATTTTTTGTTTGCGGATACCGTACTCGCATAATTTGCTCAGGGCTTTTACCCCGGAGATCAAGGAGGGAAACACCGGCAACTCTTTTCCCATTTCGTCCATGATGACGTTTTTATACTTATTGTATCCAACGATCATGCAGACAACCACGGGTTTTCCAACATCCTTGACGATTTTCTGAATGATTTTTTTCTGAACCGCTTCCTGGGTATATTCGAAACCTGCCAGAATCAATACTGCAGCGTCGATGTTTGGATCTCTAAAGGCATCGGGGAAAGTGGTTTCCAGGGTTTTTGTAAAACCAATTTTGGTAACAGAAAAATACAAGTCAACGGGATTTCCCACGGGCGTGTCAAACATGTCCTTCAACTTCTCAGTGGTTTCAGAGGTCAATTTGGGAAGTTCCAGACCATGGCTGGCACACAGATCAGACACATTCACACCAACGCTTCCAGCCAGGGTGATCACTGCCACGCGATTGCCTTTGGGAAGGGGTTGGGTGGAAAACACCTTGGCAAAATCTTTCAATTCCGTAAAATCATCCGCCATGATCATACCGGTTTGCTTCACTGCCGCTTCCACAATCTTCGCGTTGCTGGCAATACTGCCCGTATGACTCATGGCAGCTTTGGCACCGGCCTCCGTGCGGCCCCCGCTTAAAAAAATAACCGGTTTTTCAGCGGCAACTTTTTTGGCGATCCGGGTCAAATTTCTTCCATCGGAAACCGTTTCCAAATACATTGAAATAACATCAACGTCATCTTCATTGCCAAAGTATTCCAGCAAATCATTTTCATTAACATCACATTTATTGCCAAATGAACACACTTTATTGATATTTAAGCTTTCATTTTCCACAATATCAGAAGCCATCCCAGCGGCTAAGAGACCGGATTGTCCAATAAGTACCACGTTACCCTCGGGCACTTTCTTGGTCATTGGGTAAATGGAGGTGACAATATTTTTAGAAACAATACCAGAGCAGTTGGGTCCCATGACCCGAATATCGTTTTTCTTGGCAATATCCACAATCTGCTGTTGAAAAACCTTGCCCTCTCCCCCCATCTCAGCAAATCCGGCAGACTCAATAATAACGGCTTTTACCCCTTTTTTGCCACACTCTTCCAGGGTTGCCACCGTCATTTTCGGCGTTGGAAGCGCTGTGACAACCAAATCAACGTCACCGGGTATTTGTGTTACGGAACGATAAACCTTATATCCCAATATTTCTTCTGATTTCGGGTTTACCGGATACACCTCTCCGGCAAAATCACTATCGGCGATATTTTTTACAATGACGTACCCCAGTTTTCCGGGTTTCCCGCTGGCTCCGATGACTGCTACCGATTTCGGTTTAAAAAATAATTCTATCATGGACGTACCATCCTTTATGTCCTTTCGTTTGACTCATTGGTGTTGATTCTTTTGCTTCACAGACCGGACGTTGCATCAATCGGCACTGAGAATGATCCGTGCATCCACCACAGCTGCCCCTTCTTTGTAGGCAAACACCGGATTCATATCAATCTCTTCAATTCCGGGTGTCCTATCAACAAAATCCGAGAGCTTGACCAGCATGTCCTGCAAATACGGGAGATCTGCCGGGTCCTGTCCACGGTACCCTTCGAGCATCTTCTTTCCCTGGATTTCATTAATCATCTCAACGGCATCATTTTTCTCAATTGGAACTATACGAAAGGAAACATCTTTGAGTATTTCCACCAGTACGCCTCCAAGACCAAACATCACCACGGGGCCAAAGCTTGGATCCTTGATCATGCCCATGATAATCTCCGTTCCGATCTTGGCCATGCCCTGAACGGCGATGCCTTCGATGTTGGCATCGGGACATGAGGCCTTGCATGAGGTCATGATCTCATCGTAGGCTTTTTCCATCTCTTCCTGGTTCTTAAGATTCACCTTTACCCCACCGGCATCACTTTTATGGGTGATATCCACGGAAGAAATTTTCAACACAATGGGATATCCGATTTTTTCACCCAGGGCAATGGCCTCTTCTTTGGTGGTGGCAAGCTTTGTTTCTGTACAGCTTATGCCGATTTCTCCCAGGATCTCTTTGGCCTCAATCTCGGTGAGCACCGTTCTTTTCTCTTTTCTGGCCTTTTCAATTATATCCAATCCACTCATGGATTCTCCTTCATCAACTACTTAAATTCTTATCTCTGATTTTCGTGCTATTTTGGCAAAAGAATCAGAAAACCTTTTTGGTTTTGGCTTGTCCAGGTTAGGTTATGGGGTCACCGGAGCTTTGGATGCTTGGCCTTTCAAAATCATTATCCAAAAGATAGCTGCAAAGTAAGCGTTGTGCGCCACAACATCCCTTAACCCCAGGACATACATCGTGTGGGATAATGGCTTATTGGGCCGTCAGACCACCGTCCACGTAAATGGTTTGACCGGAAATAAAACCGGCAGCCTCTGAAGCCAGGAAAACACAGGCACCTGCAAGGTCCCCGGGAAGACCAATACGTCCCATGGGTACGGCAGCGGCATATTTTTTAGCAAGTTCAGGATTTTCAGCAATGTGCTTGGTACCCGGCGTAATAATCAACGCAGGACCAATGGCATTGACACGAATCCCCAGAGACGCCCATTCCAGTGCCAGGGCTTTGGTGATCAGCTCCACGGCGCCCTTGGTGGCACAATAGCCTGAGTTCCCACCGGTGTATCCCCGGATGCCCCGCACCGATGAAAGGTTAATGATGGAGCCTCCGTCCTGATTTTTCATGGCCTTACCAGCGGCCTTACAGGCGATCATGGTTCCTTTGACATTGACATCAAACAGTTTGTCCCAGTCTTCAACGGGATATTCAAAGGCATCATGCTTGATGTTCATTCCCATGGCGTTTACCATGATATCCAGCTTGCCATATTTCTTAACCACCTTATCCACAAGGGCTGTCATGCTCTCTTCACTGGTCACATCACAGGTGATGGCAATGGCCTCATTCTCCGATGCCTTGGTGATCTCGGCAGCCACCTTGTCTATGGCTTCCTGGTTTCGACTGGATACAATGACTGTGGCACCATGGATGCCAAGACCCATGGCAAGTGCTTCACCGATTCCACCGGCACCGCCTGTGACGATGGCTACTTTTCCGTCCAACTTGAAAAAATCTTTCATACGATTCGCCTTTCCCCTATTTTTGTATAAATTTATGAATTTTTTATATAAAACTCCGCCCAAAGATCTGAAATAATAAAAGTTTCAAATTTCGTTGTGGCTGGTGTTTCTGCCATGTAGGTTTTTTATATAAAAGTCTCACCAACATGCTGAAACTAAAGGGCTTTCATTTTTCGTTGTGGCTGTTGCTATCCGGCATCACCGTCCTGAAACATGCAATATTACATACTGAAACAAACACATCAAATTTTGACCACCGACTGTTCCCCCCGGCAATGCAGTCCCTTTGAAACAACTCTGCCAGCCCCTCCTGTTAACAAGATAACAGTTCCTCTGACCCCGTTTTTGTAAAGTCAGCTTTAAAAAACCGAAACCATCACCCCGCCATTTAAGGGGTCACTATAAAAACAAGAACCTCTGCCGGTTTTCCATTGTTAATGACCATATCCCGCTCTTCACCAGGGGCAATATACACCATGCCCCCTTCATCAATCACATGGGTTTCGCCATTCTTACCACAGACGGTGATGGAACCCTTGGTGACATAGTAAACTCTCTCCTTGGGAGAGGGACACATTTCCGCACCACCATCGGGTTGAAAATAAGAATAACAAACCGTAACCCTTTCTGAATCTGCCTCAGTAAGCTTCTGAAGACCATATACACCGGAATGCTTGGCGGCATCATAGGGCTTACCCTTTGCATCTTTTACACTAATCATTTGAAGCGCTCCTTGGGATTCCCGGAAAAATTCAGGAAAACATCTGTTGATATTAGAAAAACATTTCCAGGGTTAAATTTCACTGATCCCAACCAAAAATGGCATTGGGATCAGGTTGAAAGTTCAGTAAGCTACTGATTTAAACCGGTGAAATCACAATTTCACCCAGACTCACATCGGTGCGGGTAAATAGTTCTGTGGTATAAATTGCATACCCTTTCTTTTCCACAGTGAGGGTATAGGCCGTATTTTTTTCCAGCCCCTCAAACTCAAAATCCCCATAGGAATCCGACAGGATCTGCCATTTTTCACCATTGCCATCCAGCACCACCTTGACCCCTTGGGCACTTTCACCGGGGGTGTCAGCCAGGACCACTTCTCCGGCCACAAATTTCTTTGGGATGCCAGCATAAAGAACGGAAGGATCAGTGTTGTATTCGGGATGGAAGGCTCCGGCATTGAGCTCCTTTGCCTTGATGGATATTTCACTTGTTTCGTCATCCAGGTCACCAAAGTACATGGCACCCGTGGGACAGGACTCCACGCACCTGGGTCTTCTTTCCCCTTCATCCAGGCGATGGGCGCACAGGGTACATTTCTGGGCGATCTGCTCTTCTTCGTTCCAGAAAATGGCGCGATAGGGACAGGCATTGGCTATGTCTTTCTGGCCCTTGGCTTTTATCGGATCAATGACCACCACCCCATCATCTCTTTTATAGACGGCCCCATTGGTTGCGGCATTGATGCAGGGGGCATCCTTGCACTGCATACAGGGGATGGGAATATAGGACAATTTGGGACGGGGAAATTGTCCCCGCTCGATCTCTTTGATCTGCATCCAGAACTGTCCATTCAAAGGCTGGGCCGCAGAGAGAGGAAGGTAATCATTCCCGAAATGTTCATCTCTGCATGCAAGAAAGCAATTATAGCAGCCTGTACATCTGTTTACATCAATTAAAATACCTTTACGTGCCATTTTATATCAACCCTCCCATTTTTCAATTTCAATGAGGCAGGAATTCGGCGTCATGCCCGGTGCATGCTTTGACACCATGCGCGACGGTGTCAAAATATTCACACATCCGCCTCTGTCCACAGAATCCGCGTTTCCCGGAGAAAGGGGATCGTACTTTGCCGATGACGCATAACTGTGAATCACACCCGGTTTGATTCTCTCGGTGACAACGGCACAGCAGAGAACACCGCCACGGTCATTGTAAAGCTTTACAATGTCGCCGTTATTAATATTGCGCATGGCCGCATCCGTGGGATGAATCCGTGCCGGCCACCAGGCATACCCATCTTTTTTGATCCGATGGATGGGAATATCATTCAGCCAGTCCGTGTGTTTATCGTAGTGACAATGGAACGAAAATCGCGGATGGGGGCTTAAGAGCTGCAAACCGTATTTCTTGAAAGTCTCGGAACGGTGACCTTCCCAGCTGGGAATGTAATGGGGGGAAACCGGTCGTTCTTCATCATCGGGGAAATGTTTACGCAGGCTTTCCGATGCAAATTCAATCTTACCGGAATAGGTACCAAGCTCTTTTGCCTTATCTGTTCCCCGTTTGGCATTGTTGGTATCTGGAGTATCGCAATCCCTGCCTTCTGCAAACCATCTCAAGGCCGGGGTGGGCTTGTAATCTTCCTTAATATTTATGATGTGATAACCTTTTTTATTAAAGGTCTCCCAGTCAATCACCTTGGGCAGATCAGAATGGTTAAAAAAAGTTTCCACCCACTCAAGCTCTGTTTTACCGTCGGTGAACTCCTCTTTTCTTCCCAACTTGTCCGCAATAAGGGTAAAAATTTCATAGTCCGACTTGGACTCCCACAGGGGTTCCATGCATTTCTGCTGGCGAACCACGATGCGGAAATTACATCCACTGCTGGCATGGCAGGTGTATCCGCCACAGGCTCCCCATTCCCCCACATCGTCCCGCTCAAAGTTGGTGCAGGCTGGCAGGATGATATCTGCCATGCGAGTCTCACTGTTGTACCAGACATCCTGGTTCACCACAAACTCAAGTTTAGGACTCTGGTACATGCGCACCCATTTGGAGGTGTCGCTCAGGGTTCCCATGAAGGAACCGCCATAGCGATAGAACATCTTGATCTCGGAATAGCCATTCATGGGATATTCAAAGTGGGTAAACTGCTGATCCAGGGACTGGCCACAGAAACCCTCTCCATACCAGCTCACCGGGGGATCAAGTACCGCATCGGGAAGGGTCAATCGCCACAGTCGCTGTTTGGTGGGGTTGAAGGGCAGAAAACCCGCCACACTGGAGGTGGCAATTCTGCCTTCGGGATCGGCATAGGCTGGAAACCAGATATCCACATCAGAGGGAGCACCCATGGTGGTACCCCAAATACTGCGTCCGGGTTTACCAAGGCCCTGCATGGCCTGGAGCAACACCATCATCCGTGCCCATTCCGTACCAAAGGCCGTTCGACAGGCACCGCCTTCACCGCCCCGGGAACCGCCGGAGAGGATGGTTCTTTTGGCGGCCCATTCCCGGGCCAGTGTGCGAATGGTCCGGGCTTTGATACCGGATTCTTCCTCTGCCCATTCCGGGGTCTTGGGAACGCCGTCCGTTTCACCCAGTACATAGGGTTTAAACTCGTCAAATCCAATGGTGCGATCTTTGACATACTCTTTATCGTACAGGTCTTCGGTGATCCAGACATGGGCAATGGCCATGGCCATGGCCGTATCTGTTCCAATGCGGGGGGCCAGCCATTTACCTTCCATGGCCCCTGCTGTGTAGTTGTGAAAAGGATCAATGAAAATGGTCTTGACCCCTTTTTCCTTTAACCAGGTCCGCCATAGCGCAGAATCCTGCCCCGTATAGGTTCCCCGGGTGGTATCAGGATCATTGGACCAGAACACGATCATCTCGGCATTCTGAAGGGCGTCTCCCAGCATATCATAGGGCTCGGGCATACCAAGGCGCCAATAGAAGCCATAGGTGTGGGTGGCACCCCAATGCCATCCTTCCCAGGAGTCGGGGTTATCCAGCACCGGTGTGAACTCAAGCATGTTCATGAACCGGGGAAAGGGACCCATTTTATATCCCACGATGCCCCAGTTGTGGTGGGAGGAGGTCATACCGCTGATGGCGGACCCACCATAGTTATCCTTTACCCGGGTGATCTCCTTGGCAATAATTTCAATGGCTTCATCCCAGGAGATCCGCTCATAGGCAGACTTCCCTCTGTTCTGGGTATTTCGTTCACCATCGGGATCAAAATCCACCCGTTTCATGGGATACTTGATTCGTTCATCGGAGTAGAGACGACGTCTCTCCCCATGGACATAGGGTGCAATGTTAAATTTCTTTTTCGGCGAATACTTCTGCCCGTCTGCCTCAATTACCCAGGGCTTAAAATCTTTTTCATCCGCCACCAGGGGCCGGATTCGTTGAACTTTACCGTCCTTCATATAAACACTGACGGGTCCTGCATTGGTGCAATTGGTAAAAACTTGTTCTGTCATCATTAACCTCCCGGCTTTCCCGGTATTAATCGTTAACCTTCCGGCATCATACGCGCGGCATTTACACTGAATGAGTACAGCGTCGGACGTGATATGATCCAATGAAGTGATATATTCATTAAAGATCACTGATTTTGCCAGTCGCAAACTTTCATACTATATTACATGCAATTTAAAATAAAAAAAAGTTATTTTTTATTTTTTCAACGAACACAATATATTGTGTTGTTGCCACACAAAAGCACAACATGAACGCCGTCATAAAAAAATTTGAACATCTCAGAGAAATTTCAGCAATTTCTCATCCCACCAAAGTGAGGCATAGTTCTCAATTCCCTAACGATTGTGATGGGATAAGTCAAGCTCAAATTGGAAAAGTCGTTGGCATCTGATCATTATGTCTGATCCGTCACATTAAATGCAATATTTAAGATCTGGTTGTACCTCATAAAAAAAATATGTTATTCCTCCCCAGAGGCTGTAATCATGAACAATTAATTTTTGAATTATTTTTTGGGGCGAATTCGTCCCTTAAACTCCAGAGTGCCATGGGATATCACACCCTATGTAAACCAAGTCTCATGGCTCCGCCAACGGCCCGGTGTGCCCAAGGCTATCAAAAAACAAACTGGAACAAACAAAGAGGTATTAATGAACAAAAAAGACAAGAGACCCCCGGTGGTCTCCATTATCAGTAAAAAAAATTCCGGCAAAACCACCCTGCTTGTCAAATTGATTCCAGAGCTTAAACAAAGGGGATACACCGTGGGCACCCTCAAGCACGACGTCCATGGATTTGACATTGACCATGAAGGCAAGGATACCTGGCGGCATAAACAGGCGGGCTCCGATGTGGTGGTGATCTCCTGTCCCTGGAAAATCTCCCTTATCAAGGATGTTGAAAAAGAGCTTTCCATTGATGAGCTTGTGGAGCATTTTTTCATGGATACCGATATTGTCATCACCGAAGGATACAAGCGGGCAGATAAACCCAAAATTGAACTCTTTAGAAAAGCGGCCCATGCATCCCCGGTTCATACCACCCAAAAAGGCTCTACCTTGATTGCCATGATTTCTGATATTGATGTGGAAATTGATGTTCCCCTGTTTCACATTGATGATATCTCCGGACTTGCTGATTTTATTGAAACCACCTTCCTGGGAAAATAATTTCACCTCATCTTTATCAATCCCTCCTGGCATCCTTCATATCATCCCAAAAGTACTTTATTGCTCCAACAATAGTGAACTGGCAAATGAAGGATGCCCCATTCTATGGAATATATCACTCATTGATCAAATTTTGGCCCTTGATCCAGCCCAAGCTGTAAACTTCACATACAACCATGCAGATAAAATATTGATAATATATTAAATAATATCAATATCGCATTTATCACTCAATATAAAATACTATATTACATGCAAAAAAAGCTTGACTTTCTCCTTTAACGAACTATAAAGTCACTTTAATCAGCTCCAACATAATATAGCTTAGCCCCATTGAACAACGCATGCTTAATTCACCACATGTCCTATATTTATTGAGCAAATTGCAAAAACCGACCACAGCAAATGTTAAATTACGGGATAATCAGTTGGATTGATAACAAAGCCAACATTAAAACGAATCTTAAGAGCCTGAATTTTTAAACTGGCTCTCTCAATGAAGTAACAACAATATCAAATAATTACAAAATACACTCTTTCAAGAGATCTACAATACCTTGTGTTCTTGCTTTTGGGGATTTTGACTTTTAAACAGGCTTTAAGAGATTAAGGGATACGGAATATATATTTATCAAGGATGGAATTTTAATCATAATGATGATCACATGGATTTTAGCCCCGGCCATAATAGGTCAGAGTATTCCATGTTTTTTTCATCCACTCGGTTATACGAGGGAAATTTTATACACGCCTTCGTTGGGTGGCATTGAACCCATCCCCACTGCTTTTATGATGACTTTTTCGCAAAGGAGGTTTTCAAAGTATGGCGGGAATTAAAACAAAAGATAAAACAGTTCTGCGAAGTCTTGGACTTGGTGGTTTTTTCGGCGGAGGTGCCGAAGGAATGATTGATGTCAAAGATGGTAAAATTGTTCGTGTTCGTCCCATGCAATACGGTTGGAAATACAAAAAAGAGGATGTCCGGCAATGGAAAATGGAACGAAACGGCAAATCAATCTCTCCGGCCTGGAAATCTCTGCCCGGCCCCTTCTCCCTTGCCTATAAAAAACGGGTATATTCCCCAAACAGAATAAAATATCCCTTAAAACGGGTTGACTGGGATCCCAATGGAGAAAGAAACCCCCAGAATCGGGGTAAGAGTAAATATGTCCGAATTTCCTGGGACGAGGCCACTGATATTGTTGCTTCTGAAATCAAACGCATCCATAAAAAATACGGTTTCCATGGCATTCTGATGCAGGGAGATGGTCACGGTGAATGCAAGACCATCAACACCCCCCATGGTCACTCGGGCACCTTACTGGACAATATGGGTGGATTTACCATCCAGGTCCGAAATCCCGACTCCTGGGAAGGATGGTACTGGGGAGCCAAACATGTGTGGGGCCAGGGAGTGCAGGGCAACATGTGGCCAGCTGCCAACATCGTCAACGATACCACCAAACATTCAGAACAGGTACTTTTCTGGGGATGTGATCCGGAAACCACCCCCTGGGGATTCACAGGACAGTTCCCTTCCCTTCTGACCTATTTCTGGGCCGAAGTGGGTATCAAGCAAATCTACATCTGTCCTGATCTTAATTATGGAGCTGCTGTCCATGCTGACAAATGGATACCTGTCCTTCCCAACACAGATGCTGCGCTACAATTGGCCATCGCCTACACATGGCTCACCGAAGACCTTTACGACAAAGAGTATGTCGCCACCCATGTGGTGGGGCTTGAACAATTTTCCGCCTACGTACTGGGCGACGAAGATGGTGTGCCCAAAACACCAGCCTGGGCATCAAAAAAATGTGGTGTGCCCGAATGGACCATCAAGGCTTTGGCCCGGGAATTTGCAGCAAAAATAACCTCCATTGCCCACTATTTTGGCGGTGGATTTATCAGAGGGCCCTTTTCCCATGAGAACGCAAGGCTTGAGGTCATTCTCCTTGGCATGCAAGGGCTTGGAAAACCAGGTGTTCATCACCATCAACTCACCTATTTTGGCATGCCCCGAAAAGAGGGATTGGGGGGCACCTTCTTCTGGAATCCGGAAATCGAAGAGCGTCTTTCCATACCGGTCATGTCTTCGGTTACCGCATGGCAGGAACAGGTTATTCCCAAAACCCTTATCCATAAAGCCATTGAATCCGACGAACCCATTACCTTCATGGGCACCGGCGCCATTGAGGCCCTGGCCATGGATCAATTCAACGAATATACCTACCCCATTCCCGCA
The DNA here is from genome assembly GCA_937124525.1 of uncultured Desulfobacterium sp. The sequence goes on along the minus strand of CAKZLA010000175.1, from coordinate 3,211 downwards.
GATGAGGGCGGAACGGAAATCCACATGATGTGGACCGATACCCCCTGCCGCATCACCTGCTGGAACGGTGGCAATGAGACCCAGTTAGCCCTTCGAAACCCCAAAATAGAAACCATCGTATCACAACATCCCTGGTTGGAAAACGATTGTATTTATTCTGATATTATCCTGCCCGCCAATACCTACATGGAAGTGGATGATATTATCACCAACATCCGTCAGGGTACCCAGCAGCCCAATATCATGATCGCCGATAAGGCTATTGAGCCCATTGGGGAGTCCAAGAGTGATTTTGAAATTGTCGTTGAGATTGCTAAAAAACTGGATTTTGAACATGAAGTAACAGGGGGGCTGTCCACCCAGGATATGCAGAAAAAAGTCTGGGAATACATGGACGGTGAAAAACTGGTTCCCTTTAAAGATCTCATGGAAAAAAAATACTGGATATATAATACAGCTGAGGATTGGGAAGATGATCCAGCAGGTTTTGAAAAATTTGCCAAAGATCCGGAAAAAAATCAACTGCCCACCCCTTCTGGAAAACTGGAATTCTACTCCGAGGCCCTGGCGGAAAACTTTCCCCATGACAAGGAAAGGCCGCCAATACCCAAGTGGATCGAAAAAAGTGCCATGCACGATGAACGGCTCTCCAGCCACCGGGCAAAAATGTTTCCACTGCTGTTGATGTCCAACCATGGTCGCTGGCGGGTCCACTCCCAGTGCGATGATATCACCTGGACCAGAGAGGCCCCCACATGCAAGGTCATGGGACCGGACGGATATAAATATGAACCACTGTGGCTTCATCCTTCTGAAGCTGAAAAACGGGGCATTAAAAGTGGCGATATTGTCAAAATTTTCAATGAACGGGGCATTGTTCTGGCCGGTGCCTATGTAACAGAACGCCTGCGCCCTGGTGTTGTCTACATCGACCATGGGGCCAGACATGATCCCATCATCGTAGGTGAGGTGGAGCGTGGCGGTAACATCAACTGCATATCTCCGGCCGGTATCACATCGGCAAATTGTGTGGGCCAGGCCACCAGCGGTTATCTGGTTCAGCTGGAACGATTGAAAGGCGAAGAGATGGACGGATGGAGAAGAGATCATCCCGAGGCATTTGCAAGAGAATATAACTCCGATGCAGGCTTAAGATTTGATGCATGGGTTGTGGGAGGTGAAAAATAATGAAAGCATTTTTTCTGGATCTATCAATTTGCAATGGGTGCTATTGCTGTCAGATTGCCTGCAAGGACGAGCATGTGGCCAATGACTGGACCCCCTATGCCAAGCCCCAGCCAGATACGGGCCAATTCTGGATTGGCATCACAGAGCAAGTTCGGGGACAGGTGCCCAAAGTAAAGGTCACCTATATTCCCAGGATGTGCCAGCACTGCGATGATGCCCCCTGCATCGAACAATGCCAATTTGATGCCATTGAAAAAAGAGAGGATGGGCTGGTTATCATCCATCCTGACAAATGCACCGGCTGCAAGCTGTGCAAGGACACCTGTCCCCACGATGCCATATTTTTCAACGAAAACCTCAATATTGCCCAGAAGTGCACCGGCTGCGCCCATCTTCTGGACAATGATGATGAATGGACGGTGCCCCGGTGTGTGGACCAATGTCCCACCGAAGCCCTTAAATTCGGAGAGGAGGCAGATTTTGCAGATTTCATTAAAGATGCAGAATTTCTGAACCCCGAAGCTGGTACCAAATCAAGGGTTTTTTACAAAAACCTGCCCAAAAAATTCGTGGCAGGTACCCTCTATGATCCTGTGGAAAAAGAGGTAATCATCGGTGCCACCTGCACCTTGAAAGACGCTGAAAACGGTGACATTTTTACCGCCACCACGGATAATTTCGGGGATTTCTGGTTCCGTAAACTTGCCGATGATCGAACATTTACCCTGAGCATTGATAAGGACGGAAAACAAAAGACAATGGAGAATATCGTAACGGATAAGGATTTGAGTCTGGGGGATATCCCCATGGTACTTCAATAATTTTAGTTTGCAGACGACCTGTATAACTGCCACGGGCAGACCGCATGGGGGACCCCGGCCTGCCCACAACGAAGCATGAAAGAATGTTAGGCATGTCTACTCTTTCATATAAACTGCCATGGGCAGACCGTATTGGGATCTGGCCTACCCATAACGAAGAATGAAACCATATCAATATCAACACCTTGGATGGAGTTTCATATAAAAAAAGGTCGTCTGCAAAAAAAAATAAAAAGTTTGGCACCCTTTATTTCTACCTTACATTTTCACGAGGTTAATGCCCATTTTTCGGTGGACGTCCTTAAAAAAAATGTAAAGTATTTTTAGTGTCACATGCCCCCCCTTTTCGCTCATTTTTATAACATATTGTATATTAAAACAAAATATCAGCCTGATTTTTTAATGCTCAATATTTTGGTATTAATAAATTCAATGGGTTATGAAAAAATGAGCGAATTGCGGGATGAAGGATGCCAAAAGTTTAGTTCAGGTCACCGGCGCAATCAATAATATACTCAGCCATCTGCTTCTTATTTTTGGAAAGATTTTCTTCGTTTTCAATGGCCGCTTTAAGCTGCTCCTTCAGGGTGCCGACTTTTTCGCGATTTTTCCATTTTGATCCGAAAATACGTCCTGCTTCGAATTCGATCTGTTTGGCTGTCATTCTTTTCATTTGATCCTCCTCTGACAATTATCAGTTTAATATTAAACACCATCTAACATACTGGAATTTTATAGTCATACTATCAAATGTGGTATCACCATGCCCGTTGTTTTTGATTTTTAAGAGTTCAGATTGAATTGCAGCCTTGATGCGCTGGGCTGGGTCAAATTTTTTATTTTTAGACCTTGCAGGTTTCACACAGAGCATGGGGGATCGTATTGTCTCCAATTTAGTTGTGCTTATCCTTGATATGAGCAGAGTATATATCTGCTGCTCCTGTTCCAAAATTGATTTTCCGCATCTCCGTTTGGGGTAAAGAAATTAGGAATATCTATATCTATGAACTCCATATATATACTTGCAATTGCCTCACAGCCGTTCTCATCGACTACCGTTACGGTATAGGTATCGGTTCTGTTGATGTAGAATGTATTGTCTGAACCGTTGTTGATATCATCAAAGTAAATGGTATAATCTTCTCGACCCCCATTCACGGTCGCCACAATTTCATTGATGTTACCTTGAGACAATGTGATGG
>CAKZLA010000174.1 GCA_937124525.1 uncultured Desulfobacterium sp. | reverse complement strand
CTTTGACTGTGGCCAGGGATCTTTTACTCCTTGGCTACAACATTGACCTTTATGATGACCAGATTGAGGCTGGCGGGTTTGTTCGAAGTCAGGTGCCCTCGTTCCGGCTGCCAAAGAAAGTTCTGGACGAAGAGGTGAACACCATCCTTTCCATGGGTGTGACTACCCATTTAAACACCTATATCTCCAGCATGAAGGAATTTCTCACCAAGGGGTATGATGCTGTCTTTGTCGGCACCGGAGCCCCAAGGGGCCGGGATCTTGACCTTCCAGGCAGGCAGGCTGCAAAAGCATTTGTCCACATCGGCATTGAATGGCTGGCAGGTGTCCAGTACGGGCATACCCAAGAAGCCGGTAAAACAACCCTGGTGATCGGTGGGGGGAATACCGCCATGGACTGCTGCAGGACCGCCCGAAGGCTTGGTGGAAAACATGTCAAAATCATCATCCGTGGGGCCCGTGAGGCCATGAAAGCATCCCCTTGGGAGATTGAAGATGCCGTCAGGGAGGATATCCCGATTTTAGAGCACCTGTCCCCAGTTGAATTTATCCTGGAAGGAGACCGCCTGAAAGGGATTAATTTTCTGCAATTGCAGGGCAATAAAACGGACCAGAAAACAGTTTTCATTCCCTGTGACGAAGTCCTGCTGGCCGTGGGTCAGCAGAATGCCTTCCCATGGATTGAAAAAGATATCGGCCTTACTTTTAATGAAAAAGGCATGCCCCGGGTGGATGAAACCACCTTTCAGTCTGATCTTGACCATGTTTTTTTTGGCGGGGATGCCGCCTTTGGGCCCAAAAATGTGATTACCGCAGTGGCCCACGGGCACCAGGCCGCCATTTCCATTGATATGTTCTGCAATGGAAAAGACCTTACCAAGAGGCCTCTGCCCTTTACCACACTTGCCGGCCAAAAAATGGGGCTCCGGGACTGGATGTACCACAGCCAGGTCTCTGATGAGATCCGGCAGAATGTCCCCATGGTGCCAACGGTTAAATCCATCAAGGACCGCCTCATGGAAGTCGAGCTGGGATTCAATCCGGAAATAGGATTTAAGGAAGCCCTGCGCTGTCTTAATTGCGATATCCAGACTGTCTTCACTGTTGGGGAGTGTATCGAATGCGATGCCTGTGTGGATGTCTGCCCCACAACCTGTATTAATTTTATTAAAAACGGTGACGAACAGGATTTAAGATCCCGCCTTCTTGTCCCGGCAAAAAACACGTCCCAACCCCTTTATGTCTCCGATCTTCTTCCCACCGGAAGGGTGATGGTAAAAGATGAAGATCTGTGCCTTCATTGCGGATTGTGCGCGGAAAGATGTCCCACATCTGCCTGGGACATGCAAAAATACACCTATAATCCTTCAAAGGCAGGACAACGATGAAGAAACTGACAAGTGTAAATGATTTTGTTATCCGGTTTGCCAATGTGAACGGATCCGGTTCTGCCAGCGCAAACAACCTTTTTGCAAAGGTGGTCTTCAGGCTGGGTGTCCCCGTTAGCCCGAAAAATATTTTTCCGTCCAACATTCAGGGCCTGCCGACCTGGTATGAGGTCAGGATCAGTGAACAAGGCTACCTTGGGCGCCGGGGCGGGTATGATTTCATTGTTGCCATCAACGGCCAGACCCTTAAAAAAGATTACGACGATCTGCTGCCCGGCGGATATTTTTTGTATGATTCCACAAGGGCCTTGTCTGAACATTTCAATAGAAGGGATATCACCCCCATCGGAATTCCCTTAACCGATATCTGCAACCGGGAAATAAAAAACCCAAAGCTCCGGCCCCTGCTTAAAAACATCCTCTATGTGGGGGCAATTGCCTTTCTTTTGGATATGGACTTTTCTGTTCTCACCGATTCCATCACAAAGCAGTTCAGCAAAAAACCCAAACTGGCAGAGCCCAATATCCGCTGTTTGGAATTGGGATTTGACTATGCATCAAGCCATTTTAAAGATGTTTGTAATCTTTCGGTGAAGCGCAGCAACAAACTTAACACCCACATCCTGATGGACGGCAACAGCGCCATAGCCCTGGGGGCGGTTTACGGTGGTGCAACCGTTGCCGGGTGGTATCCCATCACCCCGTCCACCTCGGTGATCGAATCCTTTGACAAATTTACCCGTCAATACCGGCTGGATGAATCCGGAAAAAGAAAATCCGCCATTATCCAGGCAGAAGATGAACTGTCTGCCCTGGGGATTGCCGTGGGCGCCTCCTGGAACGGGGTTCGATCCTTTACCGCCACTTCAGGGCCAGGGGTTTCGCTGATGAGCGAACTTTTGGGTCTGGCTTATTTCGCAGAAATCCCCGTGGTTCTGGTGAATGTCCAGAGGGCCGGTCCAAGTACGGGCATGCCCACACGGACCCAGCAGTCAGACACCCTGGCCTGTGCCTATGCCTCCCACGGTGACACCAAACATGTGCTGCTGTTTCCCTGTAGCCCAAGAGAATGTTTCGAGATGGCCGCAGACAGCTTTGACCTGGCGGAAACACTCCAGACCCCGGTGATCCTCCTAAGTGACCTGGACCTGGGTATGAATGATCATGTCTGCCTGCCCATGGAGTGGGATGACAATCGCCAATATCGCCGGGGAAAAGTACTTGACAGGGAACAGCTGGAAAATCTGACCCAGGACTGGGGTAGGTACCTGGACATGGACGGCGACGGCATCTGCTACCGGACATACCCGGGAACCCATCCGTCAAAAGGTGCCTTTTTTACCCGGGGGTCTTCCCATGACCAATATGCCGCTTATACAGAAGACAACGACACCTATAAACGCTGCATGCAGCGATTGTCAAGAAAATGGCACACCGCTAAAACCCTTGTGCCTGGGCCCCATATTAAATCACATGATAAGACATCTGCCATTGGCTTGATTTTTTACGGCACCAGTGCACACGCTACCTATGAGGCTGTGGAAATGCTTGACAAAAAAGGTCTTGCTCTGGATACCATGCGCTTGAGAGGCTTTCCCTTCCAGAATGAGGTTAAAGATTTTATTGACCGGCACGAGAAGATCTTTGTGATCGAACAGAACCGGGACGGCCAGATGCGCACACTTTTGATGAATGAACTAAATTTTGTTCCGGATAAACTTGCTTCCATCACCCATATTGATGGTACGCCCATTGATGCAAGATATATCTGCCAGTCCATTGAAGCGCTATTGGAAAAGACTCTGCCCCACAAAGGAGGTGCCGCATGAATTCCCGCAAACCTGTGTTTCGTCATCCCGACCTGCCGAAAAACGATCTGGGGTATACCAGAAGTGATTATGAAGGGTTAGACTCCACCCTGTGTGCCGGTTGTGGCCATGATTCCGTTACCAATGGCATTATTCAGGCCTGTTTTGAGCTTTCCATTGAACCCCACCGGGTGGCCAAGCTGTCCGGGATAGGGTGTTCCTCCAAGACGCCGGCCTATTTTCTTAACAAATCCCACGGGTTCAACTCGGTCCACGGCCGCATGCCCTCCATTGCCACCGGTGCCAACATGGCCAATAAGGATCTGTTGTACATTGGTGTTTCCGGTGACGGAGATACCGCCTCCATCGGCATGGGGCAATTTGTACACGTTGTTCGACGAAATCTTAACATGGTTTATATCGTCATGAACAACGGCTGCTACGGTCTCACCAAGGGCCAGGATTCGGCAACTGCGGACAAGGGCTCCTCCAGCAAAAAAGGACGGCCAAATCCATTTGAAGCCATTGATCTTTGCGAAATGGCGGTTCAGATGGGGGCCGGTTTTGTGGCCAGGGGATTTTCAGGGGACAAGGAACAATTGGTCCCGCTTTTAAAGGCGGCCATGCTGCACAAGGGATTTGCCCTTGTGGATGTGATTTCCCCCTGCGTTACCTTTAACAATACCGAAAGTTCCACCAAGAGTTACCACTGGGTTCGTGACCATATGGAGGCCTCAGGCACCTTTGATTTCATCCCCGAAAGAGAGGAAATCACCACACGCTATGAGGAAGGGACAACCCAGTCCGTGGCCCTGCATGACGGCACAGTCATCAAGCTCCACAAAAGTGACAACTCCTTTGACGTCACCCAAAGACGCTCTGCCATCAATGCACTTGAGAACCACCGGGAAAAGGGACAGATCCTCACGGGAATCCTTCATATCAACGAGACCCTGAAGGACACCCATGATATTATTGAGACAACGGACAAACCCCTGAACGCTTTGACACAAGAGGAGCTGTGCCCGGGAAATCAGATACTTCAACAGATTTTTGAAACTTACAGATGAAAACATTGGTGGATCACTGGACCTTTTCCACAAGATCTGTGTCACCGCCAAGTGCCATATAGAGCGTTATCTGATTTTTCAGTTGATTATACCGGTTCTTAGCCAAAGACAGATCTGCCTGGCGCCGGAGTTCCTGTTGGTCCAGCCATTCCTGAACTCCGGTTTTGCCGACGCGATAGCGAACTTTTGTCGCCTGTTCAGCTTTTTTTGCAAGGGAGCATGAACGGCGCAATGCAGTTTCCTGAATTGTGTAGTATTCGCGCGCTGACAGGGCGTTGGCCACATCCTGCAAGGCCTCATAAAGGGACTGGCGGAATGCTGTCACGGCCTGTTCGTATTCATTTTCAGCAATCCGGGTATTGAACTTCATCTGCTGCCATTGAACAAAGGGAAGGGTCAGGCCCGCTCCCAATGCTGCCACAGGATTCGACAGCAGATTCAACATCTGGGAGCTGCTGGTGCCAAGGGTCGAAGTCAGGCTCAGGCTGGGATAGTAACTGGTCCGGGTTGAATCTCCATCGGCAAGAATACTTCTCAAGCGTAATTCCGCAGCCTTGAGATCCGGTCTGTTTCCCAGAACAGCAGCAGGGATACCGGCCTCAAGTGCCGGAAGAGGCATGTCGGTTAATCGTTTGGGATCTGCCGGAACTCCCTCTGGAGCCTGGCCGAACAGCACGGCCAGGGCATTGCGGGCCTCTACCATCTGCTGATTCAAATCCGCCAGATCCGCTTTCTGGTTTTCCATATTCTGCTCCGCCTGAAGTAACTCAAGTTCAGACACGGCACCGGTCGTGTATTTCACCTCCACCAGTTCCATTGTTTTCAGGGTGTAATCAATGCCTTCACGGCTGGTGGCGATGGCCTGATTCAGATAGGCGATCTGCCAGTATAGATCTGCAGTGGTTCCCACCAGTGACAAGGCCGTATTGGCCATGTCCTGCTCAGTGGCTTTGGCTTCCCATTCGGCAGCATCACGGCTGCTGGCAAGTTTTCCCCACAGGTCCAGTTCCCAGCTTAAGCCTGTGGTGGTCCCTGAGCTGTCGGTCTGCCCACCGCTGTGTAAGTCTTTTTGCTTTCCCAAGCTTGCGCTCACGGAAAGCACAGGATTCTGTTCGGTCGCTTCAAGGCCAGCCGCAAGGCGGGCCTTGCGGACCTTGAGGGCTGCAACCGCTAAATCGTTGTTGGTCTTCAGGGCTTCGGCAATGAGCCGGTTCAACAGGGGGTCCTCAAATACCTGCCACCACTGGCTGATCGCCATTACCTGCTCTCCGCTGTTCGGCAGGGTTTGCCATTTTTCCGGCAGGTTCACTTCTGGCCGTAGATACTCTGTCCGGGTAAGACATGTGCAGCCGGTCAAGGCAAGGATCAGGACTGCCAGAGTCAGGAGGCAGACAAATCTTAGATAAATGCGGGATGTTTTAATCGGAATCATATTCTTACAATCCTTAACCATTTTATTCTCTTGCCAGGGCCTGGATAGGGTCCAGTCGGGCTGCCCCCCGGGCCGGTAAATAGCCAAAAAGCACACCAATGAAAGTTGAGCAGGTAAAGGCTGCGATGATCGATAACCATGAAAATTGCATGGACATAGCGCTGACAAAGTATGAAAACACTGCGCCGACCCCAAAGGAAAGAACTATTCCCAGGCTTCCGCCGATCATGCATACCAGCACGGCCTCGATCAAAAACTGCTGCATGATGTCGGTCTGCCTGGCCCCGACGGCCATGCGGATACCGATCTCCCGGGTACGTTCGGTTACGGAAACCAGCATGATGTTCATCACCCCGATACCGCCGACGATCAAGGAGATCACGGCAATGGATGAAATGAGCAGGGTCAGTGTGGTGGTGGTCTTTTTTACTGTTTTCAGAATACTGTCCGAGCTGCGGGTAAAGACATCCTTGATACCGTGCCGGGTTGTCAGCAGATGTTCAATCCCCTGTTGTGCAATGTCATTGGACATGCCCTGGGCCACCCTTACGGTGATTGAGCTGAAGTATCGCTGGCCGGAAATCCGGCTCCGGTACCCAATGACCACGGCGTGAAGCAACACGCTGCCAAAACC
>CAKZLA010000173.1 GCA_937124525.1 uncultured Desulfobacterium sp. | reverse complement strand
TGAATCTTGACTGGCTAGCGGAAGTAAAAGCATTTTTCGTATCGTATGGTAAAACAACTTTAGCTGCAGTATCTGACGCTTCTGAATTGCACCCAACGCATAAAGCTTTGTTAGTATTTTTAGAATCTCATATTCCTAAGCTGGAGCAAACATTAACTACGTCACTTCAAACGATTGAGGCTGAGCAGAAGCAAGAGGCTAAAGTTGAACCGGAGCTTGATAATAAGAGAGACTACACAGCACTTGAGGTTTGTGTTGCTGATGCGGTTCAATATGCAGATCCGACGCCCCGCTTTGCACCGCCCGCGCCAAGAGCTGATTGACCAGGGTGATCACCGGCGCATCGCCCGGCTCATCCAGCAGGTCGCGCTGACGGCCCGAGAGCGGAATGGTGAAGATGGGGGCATAGAACAAATCGAACTGACGGTAGCGCAACAGCCCGTGCGCCATCGATGACATTTTCGCGGGCTCAATGATGCCGGCGGAGCCGATTTTTTCCATGGCGTCTTCGGCCTTTAAAATGGTGTGGTAGGGGGCAAGCTCTGTCTGACCATAGTAGTTGTAGATTCCGGCTTTGGGAAACTTCTCAAGAAGTTCTCTTAATATTTCCCGGGGCATGATGGATGCTCCATAGTAACATTTTATCAGACTTGAGAGATCATATTTATCAAAATCAGGATGGCGCAGCATGCCGATCCACACCGTGGGCGGGGCAAAGAACATGGTGGCCTTATATTTGGCAATGTTTTTTAAAATCATGCCAATGTCCGGAGCCATGAATATGTTGGTACCTCCCATCCAAAAAATGGGATTCATGAACACATCCCGCTGGGCACAATGGTAAATGGGCAGGGCGTTGATGTTGATATCAGAACTTTCGTACCTGCCGTCTATGATGGCACCCATGTATTCGGCAATGAGGGCCTGATTGCTGATGATCACGCCTTTGGGAAGGGATTCCGTACCGCTGGTGTAGGTCATCTGCACGGGATCTTCAATGCGCAGAATCACATCCGGCTCGGTGTCGATCCGATGTTTTTGATGTCCTTGGCGGAGCATCCGGGATCATCGCTTTATTATCGTGTAAATCTGACGGTCCGCATGTATTATAGGGCCGGAAAATATGGGTGTACAGGGCGAAAATTTTACAACATTTCAATGGCACAGGCCATGGAAACCCCACCACCACCACACAGGGTGGCAAGTCCCAGGGATTTTCCCTGGTGTTTCATGCCGTACATAAGTGTGGTCATGATGCGTGCACCGGTGGAGCCCACAGGATGACCAAGGCCGATACCTGAGCCATTGACGTTAGTGATCTCCCGGTTGAGCCCCAGCTCTTTTTCACATCCAAGATATTGGCCTGCAAAGGCCTCGTTAACCTCCAGGAGCTGAAAATCGTTAAGAGCCAGTCCACTGTTTTTTAAAAGGTTTTTAACGGCCGGCACCGGAGATAATCCCATGACAGACGGATGACATGCCCCTCTGCCCACGGCCTTTATCCGGGCCAGGGGAGTGAGTCCCAGCTCCTTTGCCTTGTCTGCGGACATGATAACCATGCCGGTGGAACCGTCATTAATTCCACTGGAATTGCCTGCGGTGACCTTACCTATTTTGGGAATAAAGGCCGGGGGCAGGGCCGCAAGTTTTTCCATGGTCATGCCGGGCCGGAAATGCTCATCCTTATCAAATACCAGGGGATCTTTTCGTTTCCGGGGGACTTCCACAGGGACGATCTCTTCTTTAAATCGTCCCTCAAGGCTGGCTTTTTCGGCGGCATTGTGGCTTCGCAAAGCCACCTCATCCATCTCTTCTCTTGTGATACCCAGGTGCTGGGCGATGAATTCCGTGGTGTGTCCCATGATATAGGGCTTGCCGATGAACATGCTCAAGGGCGCTTTGGTCTCATCCACGGGCCCATCCTCCGGGTGGGGGATGACGTGGGAACCGCAGTGCAGCGCATGAATCATATTGTCCACAAATTTATGGTCCTGGAGTCTGCATCCCCAGCGGGCCGCTGGCACAGAATAGGGGACACTGGACATGTGCTCGGTGCCGCCGGCCAGGATGACATCTGCCATGCCCGCCTGGATCATGGCCATGCCCGAAATGGCTGCCTCCATGCCGGAGATACACACCCGGTTCACCGTGACGGCGGTGACGGTGTCTGGAATGCCCGCCAAAAGGGCTGCCACCCGGGCCGTGTTAAGGGTATCTGCGGATTCAATGCAACAACCGTATCTGACATCGTCGATGATGGCCGGATCAATGTTTGCCCTTTTAATGGCTTCTTTCATGGTGATACTGGCCAGATGGGCACCGCTGAGGTCTTTCAGGGTGCCACCAAAGGCCCCGATGGCTGTTCTGCAGGCAGATACGATTACAACTTCTTTCATGTTTAAGTCTCCTTTTATTTTGGTAAATTGCGATTGTAATCCCTTGGTTAAATTGGGTCATCCTTCATTCACTGGTTGACATTTTTTCATCGCATTTTCTATGTTTGGATCTCTTCTCAAAAAAAATGTCAACTATTTTTGAGGCAATATCAAAAATTCATGATTTGGGGTGTGTCTTTAAAAAGGGCTACCCGCTTAAGCCGGGATATTTTCAAGACTTTTTATGTGGATAATTAGCTTTCAACCCCTAAAATCAAGGCTGCTAAAATGCTTGATTTTAAAGGCTGTCCCGCCTTAAGTGGGTAACCTTAAAAAGCATTGTCAGGAATGGCAACTGCCGGGCTTTCTTCAGCACACATGCCATCCAGTTTGCCCAGGGTTACGGGAAGAAGGGTTTCCATGAAAAATCGGGCAGCCATGAGTTTTCCATGGTAAAAGGCCGCAGTTTTATCCCTGGCAGTTACTTCCTGAATTGATTTTCCCTTGAGGCGTTTTTTCAATGCGGGGATGGCTGCTGTGGCCCGCCACAGGAGCATCCAGGCCATGATCACATCCCCTGCGGCATCCATCAGGGGGTGTGCCACGGCAAAGGCGGATTTAAATGCCGGGGACTTTATTTTACCGGCGATATCCATGGCTGTTTTATGAAATTTGTCGGCGGCAATATCCACCTGGTCTGCCATGGCTTTGAGTTCTCCATGGAGCCTTGCCTGATCTGTGGTTTTTTTGATTTCTGAAATCAGGGCACCAAGATATTCCCCTTTGTTCATGGCGATTTTTCTTCCCAGAAAGTCCATGGCCTGGATGCCGTTGGCACCTTCATATATCGCGCATATTTTGCAATCCCTTGCCAACTGCTCCATGGGATACTCCTTGGTGTAGCCATATCCCCCAAAAATCTGCATGCCTTCAATGCAGACCTCAAACCCTTTTTCGCTGCAATATGCCTTGACAACGGGGGTTAAGATTTCAATGAGCCCGGCATATCGATTTCGTTCCTCCGGGGTATCTGCACAGTTTTTCTTATCAAAGCAAAACGCTGTAAAAAGGGTGAGACTTCTCATGCCTTCCACATAGGCCTTCATTTTTAAAAGCATGCGCCGCACATCCGGGTGTTGGATGATGGGCACTTGGGGCGCACCTGGCTTTGCGCTGTCTTCCAGGGCCCGGCCCTGGAGACGGCCCGAGGCATAGTCCAGGGCATAAAGATAAGAACAGGAGGCATGGGTAAATGCCTGGGTGCCCACCTCCAGGCGCACGTCATTCATCATGTGAAACATTATGGCCATGCCCTGGTTCTCTTTTCCCAGCAGCCATCCCCGGCATTTTCCTTTGCTGCCAAGGGACAGGCTGCATGTGGGGCTGCCGTGGATGCCCATTTTCTCTTCCACACCCGTGCACACCACATCGTTGTCTTCACCCAGGGTGCCGTCCTCATTGACCCATATTTTAGGAACCAGGAAAATGGAGATACCCTTGGTGCCCTCCGGTGCCCCTTCTATCCTGGCAAGGACCGGATGAATAATATTTTCTGTGAGGTTCTGCTGGCCGTTGGTGATAAAAATTTTGCCCCCGGTGATACTATATGTACCATCATCGCTCTTTACTGCCGATGTGGTCAAGGCCCCCAGATCCGACCCTGCCTGGGGTTCGGTGAGCAGCATGGTGGCTCCCCACTCACAGGTGTACATTTTTTTCAAAAAGAGTTGTTTTTGTTCCGGGGTGCCAAAAAGATCCACCATTTTTCCGGCTCCATGACCCAGAATGGCATAGGTCATAAGGGTGTAGTTGGCACCGATCATGTACTCCAGGGCCGCCTGGGCAATTATGTGGGGGAGTCCCTGGCCGCCAAATTCAGGGGCTCCGGTGAGGGCACCCCATTCACCCTCCACCAGAAGGTTGTGCACTGGCCGAAAGCATTCCGGTACAATGACTTCTCCCTTTTCAAAGATAACCCCTTTTTTATCACCAGGGGTATAAGTGGGCAGGATCTCCTTGACGGCAAGATTTCTGGCCTCCTTTACGACCATGTCTGCCATTTTTTTGTTCACATCTTCGTAGGCCCCTGAGTCAAGGATGCTCTGGGTGTCCAGTTGTTCATAAAGAACAAATTCAATGTCCCTTTTGTCTGAAATTACTTCTGTCATGGTTTTTCTCCTGGATGGTTCAAGGCCGCCCCCTGGGGCAAAATTCATAAAATTATTTTTGGTAAATAATATTTACTCACCCTGCTTTGTCATGTCAAGAAAAATATGAATAGGCTCTGTATTATCAGATGATTATTGTTATAACTGCCACGGGCAGACCGGGTATCGAACGCGGTCTGCCCGTGGCAGTTATAATCAAAGTTTTTCTATTGACTTATCCGAGAGTGAAATTATATTATTCGCTAAATAAATTTGTGATTTAAATATGTTATCTCGTATTGTGGTAAGTTCTCAATAAGTCCGGGCATTCAGAGAATCCTTTTGAATAGCACCCGGCATTTAAAGGGTAAGCAGGCTTTATCAAGCCTTGGTTATTGGGAACTTGCGCCTTGTGCTCGAAAAAAAAATATTTTAAAGGAAATTTTGAAGTGTGGCGGTTTTAAATAAAGAGTCACACTCAATTTATTTTGAGATTATCCATGAACGGACTGAAACCACAGTGGGAAACAAATATCAATCTGAAGCCCGCAGAACTTTACATTGCACAGACACCTGCGGTAATCAAAACCATATTGGGGTCCTGTATCTCTATGGTTTTTTATTGTGATCGTCTTGGCATATCTGGAATAACCCATGCCCAATTGCCAGGGGAATTCAGTAACAGCCTATGCTATGAGCATTGTCCTACTCTCTGTGGCTTAAACCGGTCAAAAGATGCATTTAAATATGTGACATCGTCAACCGGTTATATGCTGAAGCAGTTCAAAGCAATGAATATTATGCCCCATGAGATAGAAATCAAATTGTTTGGAGGGGCCAATGTGCTCAAAACTATTCATACAATAAAAACAGTGGGGGAAAAAAACATAATTGTCGCCCATGACATAATTGAGCAATGTCAGCTCAGGCTCACTGCCGAAGATACCGGTGGAAACAAGGGAAGAACCCTTTATCTGTTCTCCCATTCAGGAGAGGTCCGGGTATTTACCCATAAAAATTAAATCGGCTCACACACGCGACAGCCCGCAGGATAGATTTAAATAAAAATTCTCTCCAGCGGGCTGTTCTTTTTTTGTCCTTTTATTTACCACCCATTTGACAGGCGGAAAAATCAATACCTTTCAAAATCATTATCCAGGTGATTGTTTTTATCATCTTCATTCATCTTCAGATGAATGCCTGGGGGGACAGTTTTCGTTTGTTTGATTCTGGATTGCAACGACCCACTCTCCCTTCCTGAAAGAGCTTTTCCAGGATTTTGTTTTTTCCCGGACTGCAAGTTGGCTTCATAATAATCGGTTTGAGACGATTCTCCTGTAATATTATCCAGCATGCTGATGGCACTTTTCAACACCTCAGCCTGGGAGGCCAACTCTTCAGAGGTAGAGGAAAGCTCTTCGGATGATGCCGCATTGGTCTGTATCACCTGATCCAGTTGCTGCATGGACAGATTGATTTCCTCTGCACCGGTTTTTTGTTCATTTGATGCTGCATTGATCTCCTGAACAAGATCTGCTGTTTTGCGGATGTCCGGAACAATCTGTTCCAGCATTTTGCCAGCCTGTTCGGAGATCTCCACACTGGACGATGAAATTGTGCTGATCTCACCGGCTGCTGCCTGGCTCCGCTCGGCCAGTTTTCTTACCGCATCCGCCACCACAGCAAATCCTTTTCCGTGTTCTCCGGCCCGGGCAGCCTCAATGGCGGCATTCAATGCAAGCATATTGGTCTGGCGGGCAATCTCCTCAATGATCTGGATTTTATCGGCAATTTGCCTCATGGCTTCGACGGTCTTCAGGACAGCTTCGCCGCCTTTGATGGCATCATCTGCTGCTTTAATGGCAATATTCTGGGTCTGCTGGGAATTTTCTGAATTCTGGACAATATTGACTGACATCTCTTCCATGGCGGCCGCTGCCTCTTCAGCAGAGGCTGCCTGTTCCGAAGCTCCTTCAGCCATCTGCTGGGCTGTTGCGCTCATTTCCTGACTTCCCGCTGCCACATTATCGGCACTGCTAAAGATCATACCGACAATCTGCCGCATATTTTTAAGCAACAGAGTACTGATTACCAAGCCCAACATTATGGCGGCAATGGCAAGAAATATAACTCCTGTCAGCGCCCCATGTTCTTCTTCATTGGCCACCCCAATGGAGGTCTGAGTAAATCCTTCAACGGACAATAAAAATCCTTCCAGTTCCATGTTGAGTGCTTCTTCTTTGGTCTCAATCACATCGGCAAGCTCCTCTGCCCTTTGAAACTGGCTGGTCTTGAATAGTGCTATCAGTTTGAGAACCCCTTCATTATATTCCCCATGTTTTGTTTTAATATCCTTGAGATGGGCGCGGATCATCTCAAATTCACTTATAGTTTCAGTAGTTTGCGCAACACGGATGCCTCTGCTGGCAAGCTGCTCTCCTCTTTCAATTCTCTCGTTAATAATTTCAGTATGTTCCGTGAATGTTCCTTTGGCATATTCCAGATCTATCATTGCCCCGGGGTTGCGCTGGAGCATTTCACCATGCCTGAACATCCTCTCAAACCACACTGCCTGTTCAAGCTGATTTACAGTGATATCTGTAATAATATTGGTCAGGGGTAGATCTTCTTTTGCTATTTCTTCAAGTTCGTTTCCAATGTTGTTATTTTTTACAATGGAAAATGTTGAGGAGATCAACATAAGAAGAATTAAAATGGTAACCGTGGCAATCACCTGATTTTTCATACTGACATTTTTTAACAGATCAGGTCCTTTCAATAACAGCAGGATCATAACGAAAAGCAATACTCCACCGATCACCAGCCACACCCAGTAACTTGCCAGGAATGATTTGTTTTCGATCTCTTCTGTTGAATAAGTCAGGGTTGTTTTCTTTTTAATATCTGTTTTTTGGCTGCCTCCATTTTTTTCATATGTATGGGAACTTTGGCTTTCATTGGTGGATGCCATTGCAGACAGCTGGCAAACGGCAAGAAGAATAAATATTAAAATGAGTATTTTTGTGACTAATTTCATGATACGCCTCTCTTTATGATGACTGTCTGTTCAAAAGAATCTCTCTTGCAATGGATTCAAGCGGTAGAATTTTATGGACGGCATTTTTCTTGATAGCTTCATTGGGCATGCCGAATACCACGCAGGTCTTTTCATCCTGGGCAATGGTGTATGCCCCGGCCTCTTTCATTTCAAGCATTCCTTTGGCCCCGTCGTCTCCCATGCCGGTCAGGATGACGCCCACACTGTTTTTTCCGGCATACCGGGCTGCAGACCGGAAGAGCACATCCACCGACGGACGGTGTCTTGAGACCAGAGGGCCTGTCTTAAGTTCCACATAGTACCGTGCCCCACTTCGTTTAAGCAGCATGTGCTGATTTCCGGGGGCAATGAGAACCTGGCCGGGCAGTATCGTGTCATTGTTTCGGGCCTCTTTGATATTCACCCGGCAGAGTCCATCCAGCCTTTTAGCAAATGCCTTTGTAAAATTTTCCGGCATGTGCTGGACAACCGCCATACCCGGTGAATCCAGGGGAAGGGCTTCAAAAAAGATCCTCAATGCTTCCGTACCCCCAGTGGAAGCTCCCACGGCAATGACTTTATCCGTTGTTTCGATCATGGCCCGGTTTGGATTGGCTTTTTCCAAAATGGCATCCGCCGTCAATTTGGGTGCAATTTCCCGGTATGGAATGATCTTTTTAGTCCGTGAAAGTGCAGCGGCCTTTATGCTGTCCGTGATCTGTATTCTGGATTCTTCAATAAATTGCCGGGTACCCAGCCTGGGTTTCTGGATAATTTCAACCGCCCCGTATTCAAGGGCTTTTAATGCGGTTTTCGTGCCCGGTCCGGCCAAGGTTGAACAGATCACCACTGGTATGGGGTGCTGGGTCATGATTTTGCGCAAAAAGGTAATACCGTCCATGCGGGGCATTTCTACGTCCAGGGTAATCACATCCGGAATACGGACCCGCATTTTAGCTGCTGCGGCAAATGGATCTGAGGCTGTGGCCATTACCTCAATCTCAGGATCGGATGACAGCATTTCCGACAGGGCACCACGAACCAGTGCAGAGTCATCAACAATCAGCACGCTGATTTTTTTTTTCATTTATCATCCTTTGGGTCAAGATATTCTCGTTTTTTCATGTATATGGTTGGCGCCACCTGTATCAGCGGATAATTTTGGGTTTGAATTACTTCAGAATGCCCCATGAACAGGTATCCGTTGGGTCGAAGTTTATCGCATATTTTCACCAGCAGGTCATCTTGGGTTTTCTTATCAAAATAGATCATGACGTTTCTACAGAACACAATATCAAAATTGGATTTGATATCAAGCGGTTTGTTCATTAAGTTCAACTGCTTGATGGTCACCATTTTCCTGATTTTGGGTACAATGCGCACCAGGTTGCTTTTCCTGTTTTTACTTTTGAGCAGGTACTTTTTCCTCAGGGCCAGGGGTACAGGAATAATTTCATCATGGGGATAAACCGCCTTGCGGGAGGCAGCCAGGACCTGGGGAGAAATATCTGTCCCCAGAATGGAAAAATTCAGGGACAGCCGGAGGTTTTGATTTGCGAACTCGCTGGCCACCATGGCTATAGTATACGGTTCATGCCCCCGGGAGCAGGCTGTACACCAGATATTTATCGTTCTGGGCCTGCCGGGGGGAAGATCCTTTACAAGGGCAGGAAGCGCCTGGTTTTCAAGATAGATAAAATGCGCAGGTTCACGGAAAAAATCTGTTTTATTGGTGGTAATCTGGCTGATGAATTCTGGCAGTTCTTTTTTAATTCCCCCGGGGCTGAACAGATACTCACAATACGCTGTATATGATTTGATCTTCAGGCTGACCAGCCGTTTTCTTAAGCGGGATTCCACCATTTGTTTTTTTGAGCTTGGCATCTTAATACCC
>CAKZLA010000172.1 GCA_937124525.1 uncultured Desulfobacterium sp. | reverse complement strand
GACCAGAATATTGATATCATCTCCCGATGCCAGCACATGGTCCACACCGCCAAATCCGATATCATAGGCCCAGCCATCACCACCAAAGATCCAATGGGACTTTTTGGTGAACAGATTTTTATCCTCTGCAATGTCATCCAGAATATCAATGCCGCTGTCCCCTGTGAGAAGGGTTTTCAACTGATTACCATACTCCATGGAAGCCGTGGCATCATTCATACCTGCAATCCATCCAGACAAGGCATCTTTGATATCAGATGAGATATCCGCCTCAAGGGCTTTTTTCATCTTATCTGCCAGGGTGGTCCGTCGATTATTGGTGGCCAGCATCATGCCGTATCCATATTCTGCGGCATCTTCAAACAAAGAGCTTGCCCAGGTAGGACCATGGCCTTCTTCATTGACACAATAGGGGGCAGAGGGGGCAGACCCACCCCAGATGGAGGAACAACCCGTGGCATTGGCAATGGTCATTCGCTCGCCAAACAGCTGGGTCAATACCTTGACATAGGGGGTTTCACCACATCCGGCACATGCACCGGAGAACTCAAACAAGGGTTTAACAAACTGGCTGCCTTTGACAGATTCTCTTTTACCCAACCCTTCTTTAAAAGGAACGGTGAGGGAGAACTCGTGGTTGGGAATTTCCACTGTTGTCTGGGTGGCAAGGGGTTTCATCACCAGTGCGGTTTCCTTGGCAGGACAAATGTCAGCACAATTACCGCAGCCTTGGCAATCCAGGGGGTTTATCTGCATTCTAAATTTAAATGCTTTTAAATCCTTACCTTTACCCTCAACTGTTGTAAAGGTTTCAGGGGCTCCTTGGAGCTCTTCGTCCGTGGCCACAATGGGGATAATGGCAGCATGGGGGCAAACAAAGGAACATTGATTGCACTGGATACAATTTTCTGGAAGCCATTCTGGAATATTGATGGCAACACCGCGTTTTTCATACATGCTGGTGCTGTTGGGAAAAAAGCCATCTGGAGTAAAGGCACTGACAGGAAGTTCATCACCCTTCTGGGAGAGGATGGGCTTCATGACATTTTCAACATACTCAGTTCCCTTTGTGTGGGATACAGGCCAACCTTCGGCACTTTTCCAGGATTCAGGTACCTCAATTTCAACGAGATTATCCAGTGTCTGGTCCACGGCTTCGATGTTCATATTAACAATATGATCACCTTTTTTGCCGTAGGTTTTTTTGATGTCGGCCTTTAACAGCTCAATGGCTTTCTCAAAGGGAAGCACATTGGCCAATTTAAAGAAACAGGTTTGCATGATCATGTTAATGCGGGTTCCCAGGCCAACAGCCGCACCAATTTTAACGGCATCCACATTGTAAAATTTGATTTTTTTATCTGCAATGACTTTTTTAACATCGCCGGGAATGTGTTGTTCCATCTCTTCCACGGACCATGCGGAGTTCAGGAGAAAAGTTCCCCCCTCTTTAATGCCTTGAAGTACATCATAAATTTCCACATAGTTGGATTTATGCACGGCAACAAAATCAGGATCAGTGATGAGATAGGTTGACTTGATGGGCACATCGCCGAATCTCAGATGGGAAATGGTAATACCACCTGATTTTTTTGAATCATAGGCAAAATAACCCTGGGCATATTTATCGGTGTTATCTCCAATGATCTTGATGGCACTCTGGTTGGCACCCACCGTACCATCGGAACCAAGACCCCAGAATTTTGCACTCACTGTTCCCTCGGGGGCCGGATTAAAATCAGCCACTGGTTCCAGTGATGAATAAGTGACATCATCCTTGATTCCCACAGTAAAATGATTTTTGGGACCAACGGATTTCATATTATCAAAAACAGCCTTGATCATGGCAGGGTTAAATTCTTTGGAACCCAGTCCATATCGACCACCCACAATGCGGGGTCCTTCACCTTTTTCCATGAACGCCGTGCAAACATCCATATATAGGGGATCACCAAGGGCACCAGGCTCCTTGGTTCTATCCAAAACGCTCAGGGTTTCCGCAGTGGCAGGAACGGCTGCCATAAATGCTTCCACATTAAAGGGGCGATACAGGCGAACTTTAACCACACCCACTCGCTCTCCACTCTTATTGAGCTTTTCAACGGCTTCTTCAATGGCCTCACAGCCGGAGCCCATGGCAACGATAACCCTGTCGGCTTCAGGATCTCCTGCATAATCAAACAGCTTGTAGTTACGGCCGGTGAGTTGCCCCACCTTATCCATGTAGCTTTGAACCACCTGGGGAATTTTATTATAAAAACAATTGGCGGCTTTGCACCGCCAATTGCCCCTCCGGAAAAACCTTTTTCCGACTTATACCAGTCACCCAAAGAATTATTTCGTTAAATCTATTATAATTTGTCAAATTCTATTTGACAATCGCACAGATGTATACTAAATTAGTACAAATGCAGTTTGTGTAGTACATTTGTAGTTCACTGTTGTTTTTAAGAGGTTTTAATGCAAGATAACTTTCGATCAGTATTTCGTCCAGATATTGGTTTAAAATCCAAACTGCCGCTAAACTTGCAAAGCATCGGGCATCGTATTGTGAGCCGTCCGGGTGTCATGGTCCCATTATACATGTCTTACAGTATTGTTTTTGACTGGATTGTCAAAGGTGCAGCCCGGGCGGTTATTGACGGAGAGGAATATGACCTGAACGCTTCAGCTTTGATGATTGTTTTACCCGGATCAACCTGCGAGGTACACCTGGAGCAGGGGACAGTGGAAGGCTGGCGTCTGGCTATTGACGGCTCTGAAATGCATTCCCTGATAAATGATATGTGTTTATGGAATGGGGTTTTTCCGATCCGGGATGTTCCGGAATCGCGTCTAAGAGGAATTCTAGAAACAGCTGAAGACAACAAAAGGGAGTATCCTCTGCGTATCGTCGCCGATGCCTGTGGCGTTGTAATGCATGGGGTCACGGATCGAGACAAAAGTGCCCCGGATAAATGGGTTCATGAAGCGATGAAATTGATCATGATGGAGTGGCAGGATCCGGATTTGAACGTAAACACCATTGCGGACCGTCTTAAAATACACCGAACCACATTGTCTTCCAGATTCAGAGAATTTGAACGATGTACCGTGCTTGACCGAATCCATAAAAAACGTCTTAAAGAGGTTACGATACGACTGGAGAACAATGCTTTGACGGTTAATGAGATTGCGACTGAGTGTGGTTTCAGCAATGCCAATTACATGATCCGTCTTTTCAAGCGCCGTTACGGTTGTACTCCGGGGGATTACCGGAAGAATTTATATCATCATATTTCTGTTTAACAAAGTCAATACCAGCATCACCGAT
>CAKZLA010000171.1 GCA_937124525.1 uncultured Desulfobacterium sp. | reverse complement strand
ATTTTAACCTTAAGTCCCCCATGGCACTGATCGGTATCAGAGGAACCGTTGTTAACAGCGATATACAAGAAGGGTTTGAAAAAATTGGTGTTGAAACTATTGGGGCGGGACATGTGTTGGTGATTCAGGATTCCCAGGGCAATATTCAGTTTATCAGTGATCCCCTTAAAATTTTGGAAATTTTCCAGGGTCAGCCCCTTGGGACACCTCGTGATATGACCCGGGATGAACTTGATGATTTTCAAAATTTGGCACCCAACTCCATCGATCTGGATATGGACAGACAGTCTGATTTGGATTCCTTGCTGGATGCGGCAGAAGCCGAAGCAGCAGCTGAAAAGGCTGCCCATGCAGCTACAGATGCTGCTACAGAAGCAGATGAAGCCGAAGCCAGTCTGAATGCTGCCCAGGCATCTGGAGATGCCGAGGCCATTGCCGATGCTCAAGCAGCAGCAGAAAAAGCCGCTGACGCCGCTGACAAAGCCGAGAATTTATGGATTGCCGCACAGGCTGAAGCAGACGAGAAATCTGCAGAGATTAAGTTTCTTGAATCTGTCAAAAATGTTGAAGTAAAGAATAATCCGGATCAGCCACCGGTGTTGGGATTAATTGAGGTCGATGACAAAGGGAAAATTTCGTTCTATGCTGCACAAAATTTGGCTGCGGATGATCACCAGAATACGGATCCGGATTTGCAGACCAAGGATGTTGTAGAATACCCTGAGAATATTTTGCCTACAGCACAAAATGATAGTGTAATAGTTGATGAAGATGCACATAAAACGATATTTGTTTTAGACAATGATACAGATTTAGATTCAGACGAGTTAATTATAGAAAGCGTAGGCCAGGGTAGTCACGGCACGGTGGTCAACAATAGGACGAATATTACGTATATCCCAGATGCGGGGTATGCTGGCAGTGATGTTTTTACATATACGGTGAATGATGGTAATGGCGGCACCTCCACGGCCAGCGTAAGCATCACAGTTAGTTCTGTGAATGATGCTCCAGTGGCAGTTGATGACACAGCCACGACAGATGAAGATACCCCTGTCACCCTGGATGTATTGTCCAATGACTATGATCCGGATCAGGACGATCTGAGTATAGAAAGCGTGGGGCAGGGCAGTCACGGCACGGTGGTTAATAACGGTATAGATATCACCTATACCCCGGATGAGGGATACGTCGGTGGTGATAGTTTTGCGTATACTGTGAGTGACGGAAATGGCGGTAGAGACACGGCCAGTGTAAGCATCTCAATTGATTTTGTGAATGAAGCTCCTGTGGCAGTTGATGATACAGCCAGTACAGATAAAGATACCCCTATCACCCTTGCGGTATTGTCCAATGACTATGATCCGGATCAGGATGATTTGAGAATAATAAGCGTGGGGCAGGGCAGTCACGGCACGGTGGTCAACAACGGCATAGATATCACTTATACCCCGGATGAAGGATACGTAGGTGGTGATAGTTTTGCGTATACTGTGAGTGATGGAAAAGGTGGTAGAGACATTGCCATGGTAAGCATTTCAGTTGATTCTGTGAATGAAGCTCCTGTGGCAGTTGATGATACAGCCAGTACAGATAAAAATACTCCTGTCACCCTGGATGTATTGTCCAATGACTATGATCCGGATCAGGATGATCTGAGTATAGAAAGCGTGGGGCAGGGCAGTCACGGCACGGTGGTCAATAACGGCATAGATATTACCTATACCCCGGATGAAGGATACGTAGGTGGTGATAGTTTTACATATACAGTGAGTGATGGTAATGGTGGCACAGATACGGCCCAAGTGGATGTAATCGTTAGTCAAGTGGATGAAGAAATACATGGCACACCTAATCCAGATACGCTATATGGCCTTAGTGGTAATGATACCATTTATGGAGAAGATGCTAATGATATCCTGTTTGGCGATGATCCAGAAGATGAAAATATTGAGGGGAATGATGACTTGTTTGGTGGATCTGGGAATGATGCCCTTGTGGGCGGACCCGGGGATGATGCGCTGGATGGTGGAGATGGAGATGATGATCTGGAAGCCGGTTCAGGTAATGATTTAATTTCAGGTGGAACCGGGAATGATTATTTGTCAGGAGGCGAAGGGGACAATACCCTTGATGGCGGAGATGGAGATGATTATTTGGATGCGGGTTCAGGTAATGAGTTTATTTCAGGGGGGGAAGGTTTTGATCATTTGTCGTACCAGTCGTTAAACTGGATGGTATCAGAGGAAGATTTTGAAGGCGATTTTAATGGACTGGAAGTGGATTTGAACACTGGTCTGAGCGTTGGATATAATAAAGATGGCAGCACGTTGTTTACCGATAACTTCAGCAATATTGAGAAGGTTAGCGGTACACAATACAATGATACCCTTACTGGAGACAGTAATAACAATTATATGTATGGGGGAGAAGGGGATAATATCCTTGATGGCGGAGATGGAGATGATTATTTGTCTGCCGAATCAGGTAATGATTTGATTTCAGGTGGAACTGGTCATGATTATTTGTCAGGCGGCGAAGGGGACAATACCCTTGATGGTGGAGATGGAGATGATTATATAGAGGTGGGTTCAGGTAATAATAAAATTTCAGGTGGAACTGGTCATGATTATTTGTTGGGGGGGGATGGAAACGACACACTGGATGGCGGTGAGGGAGAAGACTATCTGTTGGGAAATGGTGGCAATGATATCTTTTGTTTTACTGATAGTAACGATGCAGAGTTTATAGCTGATTTTGAAGTTTCCGATGGAGAAAGCGTTGGGGATGTTATACAATTTCAGAGTGATCTTCTTGGTTTCTTTAGTGATGGTGAACAAGAATATCAGCCAACTGAGGGCTTGGAGCTCCTTGATCCGACACAATTTAAGATCATTGGCATAACGAATCAGCAGGCAGACAGCTCGTGGTCAAATTTGTCAGATATTATTAATGAGTCAATAGAGATCTCCATGGAAGACAGTACCAACGATGCCACTTATTTTGTATTAAATAACGGGATTGGGGTTGATGATGGGAATTCAAGAATTGATTTCTGGGAGGGTGATACCAATTTGAATAGTCAGGTAGATTTAGACGAATTAAGTTATATTGCAGAGATGGAAAGTGTATCTTTAACTGATATTCAAGAGATGACCGCTGATAATTTTGAATTTTCTGAAGACTTTGTTTAAATTAAGGTCTTTTGGGGTAACTCGTAGTTTCATGTCGGGTCATGTGGGTATAAAATTTTTACCTTTCCTTGGCCAATGCATTGGCTTGAAAACAGACGTGGAAAATTTAACCAAACAAATTTTTTCGATTAGCCGCTTCGGTCAATTGTTTTATCACGTGAAGCTGTCTGGATAACATCTTTTCAAGACTGTATCTCTCCAGAATGGTCTTCCTGGCATTTTTTTTAACCGTTTTCATAAAAGAAGGATATTCCAGACAGGCCACCACTTTTTCAGCAATTTTTTCAGGCGAAAACAAATCCGTTAATACCCCGTTTACTCCGTTTTGAATAACCTCCCTCACCGGAGGGGTATCCGATGCCACCAAAAGACATTCACAGGACATGGCCTCTAACAGGGACCATGAAAGCACAAAGGGAACCGTGAGATACACATGCACACTGGATGCCTGGAGTACCTGAAGATATTGCCCATAGGGCAGTGAGTTAACAAAGTGAACCCGATCCGGTTCCAGTTTAATTTTTTCCGTTATCAAGGTTTTATAGGTCTGGCCGTGGGGAAGTTTTCGGCCATAACAAACCCGATCCTCTCCCACTATGACAATGTGAGCCGCTGGTCTTTTTTCAAGAATTAGGGGGATGGACTCAATAAACTGGGGAAACCCCCTGTAAGGTTCAAGTCCCCGGGAGGTATAGGTTACCAGTTCCTTGACTTGGGAAAGATCAAGTCCCGGCAGTTTGAGTTTCAGATCAGGGGTCGGGGCAAAGAATTTGGGGTTGATGCCATCGTGGATGACACTGAGTTTATGGTGAAATTCCTTGGGGAACTGACTTTTTTGCCATTTCGTGGGGCAAAATCCATGATCACAGGCCACCAGATCATTTAGGATGGAAAGACTTCTGTTTCGTGCCCGGATCCGGGTGTCAATATCGGGGGGCCTTTTTTCATTGGACGCAAGATTGACATTCCGATCATGATAATACCACTCAAAATATCCCAGAAAAGGCGTTTCTGGAAAAACATCCTTGATATAAAGGGAGCTTCCCCATCCGCAATGGCCGCAGATCACATCGGGGATGAAATTTTTTTTTCTTAATTTCAATAGGGTTCTACCAACGGCTTCTCCTTTGGAATTCACTTTGGCAAAATTGGTCAAAGGGGATGCGTTCAGGATTTCCGGTATGGGGGCTTCTTTATAAATGATTTTGTGAACCCCTGGAATTTTCCATTCTGGACGTGGATTGGCGGTAATAAAAATAACCCTGTTTTTTGGATCTTTACCCAGAAATTCAGCCAGATGCCGAAATTGTGCCGGAAAATTGGGGTGAATAAAAATAAATTTCATATCACCGCTCCTGTAGAGAAAAACTTAAGGTATTGACAAAGGGGTCCACCAGATACTCCAGTAGGGTGCGCTGGCCAATGTGGATATACGCCAAAAGGACCATCCCCGGATAAAGGCGGTATTTTTCATGATCCCGTGTCTCAAAATAACTTTTATCCGATTCAATGCGCACCGTGTAAAAGGTTCTTCCCCGGGGATCTGTAAAGGTATCCGGGCTGATATTGATCACTTTGCCGTCAAGTTTTTTGAATTTCCGGGCATCCCTGCTGGGCAGTTGCAGGAAAACGGGCTGATTTCTTTTGATATACCCGATATCTGAAATATCCAGATGGGCTTCAATGATGAGTTTTTCCTCGGATGGAACAATGTCTGCGAGGGTGTCCCCTGGTTTGACAACCCCTCCAGTGGTGACCCTGTAAAGTTTTTTTACCACTCCATTGATGGGGGAGCGGATGATGGTCCTTTCAAAGCTGTCCTCAAATTTTTTCAGACGGACAGAGAATGCTTTAAGTTTCTGTGTGGATTCCTTGAGTTTTTCCGATGTTTCCTCTTTTAATATATAGATATTCTCCTGTAGTTTTTCCTGGGTTTCTTTTAAGGCATGCCGGGCTTCTTTCAGGGCAGATCGGTCACTTTCTATTTTTCCTTGGATTTCCTTTGTTTGGCGCATGATCTGGATGTGTTTAAATCGAGTGGTTAAATTGTCCTTGAGCAGATCTTCGCTTAGCGCCAGCTCTTCTTCAAGAAGGGGAAGGCGTTCCAGTTTGTTGCTCAACTGTGACTGAATACTTATGATGCGCTGTTGCCGTTGTTGAATGATGGTTTGAAGTTTATTGAGGGTACTTTGCTGACTTCTTTTCTGGGTTTTAAAAAGTTCGTTGGCCTCTTTGACCAGCAGAGGAAGTTTTTTTTCAAGCTCCGGGGGGAAAAGGATTTTATCTTTTTCAAGCATCTGCGCTTCGTATCTGAGCACATCCACCTTGAGCGAATCAATCTGCATCTGCATTTCTTCAAAGCTTGCGCCGGTTCGGAGTTGTTCCAGCTCAACCAGTGGTTGACCGGCCTTGACCTCCTCTCCTTCAGTGACTTTGATATTGCTGATAATGCCCCCTTCAAAATGCTGGATGTGTTTAATCCGTCCACTGGGAATGACCTCGCCGTCTGCCACACTGACAATGTCAAGGGTGCCCTTGTATGCCCACAGAACAAAGGCGGCGCACATGAGGAGTAGGAGCAGGAAAAACAGGTGGGTGACCCTTTTAACGGCAATTTTTTCTTCATTCATAAGGATTTTATTCTGGGAGGTGACAGGGAAGTAGATGGCTGGGGCGGCACCATACGTGCCTGGGTCAGCTCGGGTATTGGTTTTTTATTCAGGTTCAGGATCATGGAAGCGCCTTTCAAAATTTTGGGGTCATTGGAAAAGGCAATTATGGTTTTACCGGATTTTGCAAGGGTATTCATGATGGCATAAACTGCTTCAATCCCTTTTTTATCCATGGCATCGGTGGGTTCATCCAATACCACCAGATTGCCGTTTCCCACAAGTCCTCTTGCAAGGGAGAAGCGTCGCCGGATGCCCAAGGGGAAGTTTTTTTCATTGTTGGAGATGGGGGTATCCAGCCCTCTTGGTGTTTTATCCATAAACTTTTTTAGATCGGTCACCCTGAGAATTTCATTTAATCGGGTATCCTCTATATCCGGATTCAGCAATAGAAGATTCTCCCGGATGGATCCGTTTATAAAACCGGGTTCCTGGGGCATGTAGATGATTTGTTTCCGCCACCAGCCCGGTGCCATCTGTAAGAGATTGACGCCGTCCACAAGGATGCTTCCTCTTCTTGGTTCCAGAAGTAGGGTAATCAGTTTGGCCAGGGTGGTTTTACCTGTGCCGTTTTCTCCGACGACGGCCAGTACGTTGCCAGGGCCCAAGCTAAGATTTAGAGACTCAAACACCGGGCAAGTGGTATGGGGATGGAAAAAGGCCAGATCCTGAAATTCCAGCTTCCCATGGTAGGTTTTCAATGCAGCTCCGGCTGCCGTTTCCAGGGGTAAGTGTTTCAGCACCGACAGGTCCTGGAACGCCTGTCTGGCCTTTGATAGAAGAAAGGTCGTCTGTATCAGGCGTGTTGTGTTCTGATAGGCTCTTCCCGAAAGGATATTGGCACCGATGAGGGCACCCACTGACAATTCCCCCCGGACCACCAATACGGCACCGGCGGCATAAATACATACACTGGTAAAGGCACTGCAGGACATGGTCAGGGTCTGGGACAATTCTTTATGGTCTGTAAGTAAAATTCTAAATTTACTGATTTTGTTTAACTGGGGTTGCCATTTTTCAAACAGAAATCCACCGGCACAAAAGCCCCGCACGGTATCAAGGGCATTTACAGCAGAAGCATTTAAACTGCGATGTTCAGAAAGCAGTTTCAAGAGTGTCTCATTGTATTTCTGTGATTTTCGCAGGGTCAGCCATCCCAGAAAAAGAGCGCATAAAATGCCAAGGAGTGCGATGCCTGCAAGGAGCGGGCTTAACAGATAAATGACACCGATGAGAACCAGGGAAAACGGCGCATCCAGCATGGAATTCATGGTCTGGGCATCATAGCTTTGCTGAATGGTGTGCACATTGTTCAACGCTTCTTGAATCCGTGGTTTTGAAAGCTGTTCCAGGGCTTCATTCTTTGCCTGGCTTACAATAAACAGGATTTCTTTTGATAATCTATCATTGGGTTCCTGATTCACCACCGTCGCCATCTTTGTCCTGACAATTCTGAAACAAAACTGCAGCAAGATCGCAATAAACATGCCAATTGTGAGTGTGATCAGGGTTCCGTTAAAGCCATAGCTGACATATCTGTTTAAAATTTGCATTGCATATAAGGGCATGGCCAGTGTCAGCAAGGTTATTAGGAGGGTTGAAAAGAGTATTTCAGCGGCCAGAACAGGTTTGTAAAACAGACGTCTAAAAATCTCTTTCATGGGAGAAACCTTTGCATCCTGATTGTTTCTAAAATACTCGTAGGTCTTAGATTCTTATTTTCCATATTACATGTGCTGTTTTGAACCTTCGCTGGTTGCCTCCTGTTGCGGCAAATCAAAGACTTTTTAATAGTTTCATGGTTAAATTTTCGATATTGAAAAATAAGGATTTCCATTGAAATTGAGAGAAAAACCGCTTTTTTTCGGAATTTCAAATAAATCAAGATGGATTTTTCCCATGGTGAACAACAGGTTAAAGGCCGCTATCTTGGTGTCTTCCCTGGCTGCAATTGCATTGCCCTGGGCATTGATATAGTTAACCTCCCCATTTAAGACATCCAGCAATGATCGGGTGCCCATTTTTCGTTCTTTTTTGGCAAGTTCCAGGAAATTTTTTAGAATATCAATCTGTTGATCCAGGAGTTCGTTTTTTTGCTTTAGGGTGGATAATTGCTCCCAGCTGTTACTGACTTGCTCTTTTACCAGTTTCATGGCATATTCAAGGTGGGATGCGGCAGCACTCTTGTTGGCAATGGCATTGCGGATGGCCGCTGCATCACTGCCACCTCTGTAAAGGTTCTGTCTGAATTCAATTCCTGCAGAATATTCCCGCCTGTATCCCAGGAGTCCATCGTCGTCATTGGCATCGCTGGCCTCTGCAAACAGATTTAATGTGGGGAAATATGCGGATTTGGAAATACGAACATCTAATTCAGTAACAGTTAAATCATATCTGGTAATTTGAATTTCCGGATTTTTTTTCATGGCCTCCTCAATCCCTGCATCAAGGGAAACCGGAAGGTGGGCAGACGGGAAGCTGATTTCCTTAAATTGCTCAATGTTTGATGGTGTGGGTAAATGATAAAACACGGTGTAAAAATGATTTTTGGCAATGTTAAGTTCACCTTTGGCTTCCACTGTCAGGGCCATGGCCCCTGCCAGTTGTGATTTGGCCTGGAGCACATCGGAGGTCACCCCGGCTCCTTTTTGTACAAGGGCTTTTTCAATGCCGGTGAGTTCTTTGATGCGTTTTTCTGAGAACAATGCGGTTTTAAGTCTTTCCCGGGCCCGGACAATATTGATGTAGGCAGCGATTCCATCCCGCATCATCTGCTGTGTGACGGATGCCAGTCTGGCCTTGGCCTGCATTAAAATAAATTCATCCCTTTTAATGATATTCGTTGTTTTACCAAAGTCGGTGATCAGTTGATTTCCCCTCAAAGTCACCTGATGCCGGAATTCGTTGGTATCTTTTCCAAATTCTTTTTCTGTCTTTTCCTGGCCGGTGTCACCGTATAAATCAAGGGTGGGATAATAAAGTGCCCGGCGTTGTTTGACAAGGGCCTGGGCACTGTCAACACGGTGTTGAAATGTTTGAATTTCTTCGTTTTGGTTTAAAAGACGAGTTAACAAGACATGAAGGTTCGGATCGAATGGTTTTTTGACTTCAGATGCGGCACAAAATCCGTTTAATGAAAAAGATAAAATAAAAAAAATGATCAGAATGGAATTCCAATAAAATCGATACATTTTGACGCTCCTTTATTTTGGTCAATAAAATATTCTGGGGTTTTATTTTAAAAATAGGGAGAGCGTTTAATTGCCCATAACGTATTTTTGCAATTTGCTGATATTATTGCCATCTTACGGGGAGAGCCTGTTTAAAAATTATCAGGCTCTAAAACATTCTCAAACTATTCATTTTGGGAAAGATGGTATGCTTGAGTTTGGATAATTTTGTTTTGATTTATCTTTAAATATAACCCTCTATTCGCTTATTTTTTTATAACCTATTGAATTTATTAATACCAAAAGGTTGGTCATTAAAAAATCAAGTTAATATTATCTATTAATTACAAAATCTTATAAAAATGAACGAAATGTGGATTATAATTATTGATATTGTTTAATCTTTTCTTCGACCATTTTAAGATAACTCATGCCTGCAAATTGCCCATAGACTTCTTTGTCAGGAATATTTCCCAGCTTTTTTTCAAATTTGTCGTAAACCGGCTGAACCGCCTGGCGAAAGGCATTTCGCTCTTCTGGTGTCAAACGGGTAACCTTAACTTTACCTGAAGATTCAATACCCTTGGTCAATTTACCCATCATATTCAGAGTTCCTTCACGGTTAGCTTTAATAGCAATTTCAGCCCCCTGGCGAAAAATCTCCTGCTGCTCCGGGCTCAGACGATTCCACACATCAATATTGACCATTTTGATGGTTTCGGTAAGGCTGTACTGCAATACCGTTGCATAGGGGCAAACTTCAGTAAACTTCATCAAAATAGAAGTTAGTATGGGATTCTCCTGGGCATCAATGACACCTGTCTGCAACGCATTATAGATTTCAGGAAAAGGCATGGGAACAGGACTGCCTCCCAGCGTACGCCAGGTTTCAAGGAAAACCGGACTCTCCTGCACACGAATTTTTAATCCTTTTACATCAGCTGGTGTTCTGATTTCATGCTTGGTATTGGTCAAATCCCGAAATTCATTCTGTCCGTACCCAAAGGCCACCATTCCCTTTGCAGGAAAAAGATCGGATAGCATTTTCCAGAATTCAGAGTCTCCCAGAACAGAGTAAGCCACTCCCCTTGATGGCCATAAAAAGGGAAGATCAATCAAAGCTGTCTGCGGTACAAAATTTGACAATACCGCTGTTGTAATATCAGCCATATCCAACGTCCCCATCTGCACCTGCTCTACCATGGAGCGCTCACCACCCAGTTGCCCCATGGGAAAAACATCAATGGTAATCTCTCCATTGGTTTTTTCTTTCACATAGTCGGCAAACGCCTGGTCGGCAATGGCATGGGGATGGCTGGGGGGTGGGACCAATCCAAACTTCAGGTTCATCTTAGCTGATGCCGTACTGCAAAAGGTTAAAGCAACCGCACAGGCAATGATCATGAATACACATTTTTTCATTTTTTTCCCCTTCTTAATAAGTTAATATGAAATCGTCCTGTTAAGGGCATTTACAAGAAATCGAGGATGCAAATACCCACAATGGCCTTGTTAACAATAAAATCGCCCGATCTCCTGGGATCTTCACTTCGTTGATTGATGCCGCAAAGCATTTAACCGGCAATAATTCTATATGTCTTACATTTGACATTTTTATAAACACTATGGTATAAGCTTGTCAAGTTCTTTTAAAAAAAATCAAAAGCTGACTCGAAAACGATACAGGCCAAAAGGAGCGGAAAAAATCCAACCAGACACCAATATGAAAAAAAAAGAAAAATAATGACAAATAAAATAAAAAACCTGGTACGACCCGGCAATCTTTATATTGAAGTGATCAGCTCTCTTAAAAAATTAATTTTCTCAGGTGAACTTGAACCCGGAGAATCTCTTCCCAATGAGAATTTGCTCTCCAGTCAAATGGGGGTGAGTAGACCGGTGATCAGAGAGGCGCTGCGCGTGCTTCAAATGCAGGGATTTCTTGAAATCAGGCGGGGAAGCCGGGGGGGGACCTACGTAACAGATCTTAAAACCATATCGCTTTCCGACAACCTGGAAGATCTTATCCTCATGGGGAAAATATCCATAAAAGATCTCACCCAGGTTCGATTGTTCATGGAACCGGAGGTTTTCAGGCTGGCTGCGGCAAATGGAACAGAAGGTCAGATAGAAATGCTGGGGCAAATAGTGAGCGAAACCCAATCCACCCGGGATCACCATCGCCGCATAGAGCTTAATGTGGAATTTCACCAAAAAATTGTAGAAATGGCCAACAATCCTTTATACACAAGATTCATGAAAACCATCCTGGATTTTATCAGAAATTTCATCAAAGCCTTTAAACCATCTGATCATCGCATCCACGACGACCAAGACCATGCAGCTATTTACGATGCCATAAAAGAAAAAGATGAAAAAAAAGTGGTTGACCTGACCCGAAGCCATGTCAACCACGTCTGTACTGCCATGCTCATGCTTGAAAAAGAATGGCTTTCCACGCTTAGCGTCAAAGACGCGGTGGGGGAATAACCCCTTACTTTTTAATGATCAGTATAATTTTCCCTGGGGATACTACAGGATTTCTTTCTGGGTGATGAATGGTTTTCAAAAAAATTTATTGAGGTTTAATCACAATATCTACCATTCTTGGCTTTTGTTGCGGCAACGGGAAGATTGTGTAATATTAGAGCTTGATTTTTTTTAACAGGCTCTATATTTTTCACCCGCACCAGCACCCATGAACCCAGTACCTGCTTTTTAATATACAAAAACGGCATCCTTGTATATTAAAATATAATAAAAAAAAAGGGGGGGGCGTGGGGGGGGAATCCCCCCCACAACGCCCAACGCCCAGAAAATTGCTGACACTCAAGCTCTTTCTTTAAAAAATTCGGTAACGCCTTTAT